>CAISPV010000031.1 GCA_903887485.1 uncultured Desulfobulbaceae bacterium
CAAAAATTAAAAATGGAGCGGCCAAATGGCTATTTTGTAGGCCAAACCTTAAGAGCTCATCTCATTGTTCTTCTCAAACTGAACATTTTGCAAGAGGCTCTTTAGTGACATAAAGAAATAATTCCCGATAGTCATCACAACCCATATCATTAAAAACCCCGTTTGGTGAAATACGGGCTCCAACCTGATCTGGCGGCCACACCTCAAGGACCGCCTCCAGTACCTCTTTAAAAAAGCGGAACCTGTTCTCTATGCTGCCACCGTATTGATCTTCACGGTGATTCGTCGTTGCATCAAGAAATTGATTAATCAGATAGCCATTGGCTCCATGCACCTCTATACCAGAAAAACCAGCGGCTTTGGCATTTTCTGCCGCTTTTCGATAATCATTGACTGTTGCCTTAATTTCTTCCACGGTAAGTGGGCGTGGGTTTTCGTAAGGCTTACTGCCAAGAGGCGTGTGAATGTTGTCACCGTTTAACTTCACTGCAGAAGCAGAAACAGGAAGGTTGCCATCATGAAAATCACTGTGCGATGCTCTGCCGCAATGCCAAAGCTGCAAAAAAATAGGTGTACCTGTTGGTTTGACTTTTTCCGTGACTTTTCGCCAGCCCTCGACCATTGCATCAGTAAAAATTCCCGGGGAATCAATCCAGCCAATACCCTGATTTGAAATCACCGTCGCCTCAGTTATCAAAAGACCAGCGCCGGCTCTCTGAACATAATACTCAGCCATAAGGTCGTTAGGGACACGCTCCTTTCCAGCACGGCCTCTTGTCATTGGCGCCATTGCAATTCGGTTTTTCAGACGAAGTTTACCGATTGAGAGCGGTTCGAACATTTTGTTGTTATTCATACCAAATCATCCCCCTTTGTTTTTTTGATAAAAAGTTAACTGAGGTCAGTCATCAATAGTGGACACCAAATCAATCATGTTGCTTTTTGCATTTTATAAAAACGGCGTTCAAAAGCTGCTGGAGAAAGATAGCCAAGTCTCTTTAGCTTTCTCTGAGAGATTATAGCACATTTTAATGTATTCTGTAGTCACTCGGATCGTCTCTTGTTGGGTTTGATAACGCTGATGCCCTTTTTTCGTTCAACTCAAAGGAGGCAAGACCATGATTATCAATCTTACCAGAAGCATGCGGAATATTACACAAAAAGCAGACAAGAACAACCTCGGCCATTGCATCCTGCTATTTGAGGCTGCAAATGAGATAGAACGCTTGCAAAAGAAGCTTTCTATTGCAGAAACTCGTCTGAATCACCCCCAAACCAGGTGCAAAATAACTCCTTTGTCTTTGGTAAAGTCTTGTCCCTCTTTAAATTACAAGAGGAGATAGACCATGAAATTATTTATCCAAGACGAACAAGGACGGTACGTCACTGCGACAACCCCCGAAATCATCAAAGAGTCCCGTAGTCGTACTCGTTCCACATTGAAAAGAGGATCAGAATTTATCGGAGGGGCACAAGTGGCAAAGGAAGCAATAGCCTCAAAAATCGCATCCTACCAACATGAGGTCTTTGGTTGTCTGTTTCTGGACACCAAAAACTGCATCCTGGATTGGAAGGAAATGTTCCACGGGACTATTGACTCACAACAGGTTACCCTCGTGAAGAGGTCAAGGAAGCCCTGCGGCTCAATGCTTCAAAGGTTATCCTTTTCCACAACCACCCTTCAGGTAATGCTGACCCATCACAACCGGACATTGAATTGACCAAAAAACTGAAAGAAATCTTAAAGATCATAGATGTGAAGGTTCTCGACCACATCATCGTAGGGGATGATGTAACGTCCTTTACGGATAGTTCAGCCGTTGCAGATTGCCATGAAGGCGCTCACTGGTTAGTTGTTCCATGACACACCTCCCTGGGAAAACTTGCCATAGTCGCTCGTCGGCCGTTGTTCAACTTGGGGGAAGAGAGAGCTGGTCGTCAATCCTCGGGTGGCCTTGCCTTTACTCTTGCCGTACTTGCGGCGATTTTGCTCCTGGTCCCGCTTGAGTTGTTCGTAGAAGAGCCGGTTGCCGACAACGGTGTGTTTACCTTCCGCCTCCTGATAGGTGACCAGCAGATCCTGGTCATGAAAGATACGGATGACCCCATTTTTGATTTTCAGCAGAATCTTCTTGCCTACCATGAGATGGGGAACCAGATAGCGGTTGGTGTTGTAAGATACCTGGCAATCCTTGTACACCTTGCGATAAAGTTTTATCGAGGTGTCATAGTCAGATGCCGGTAACGCGCCGAGTCGTAGCATCTCTTCCAGCCAGCTGACAATAACCGGTTGCTGGTGGGTTCCATGAATCCGCTTATTAGCGGTCTCGTCAAGCCAGATCCGCATATCCCGGTTGAGAGTTGCAAGCGAGGTGAACGTATAGCCACGCCAGAACCGTTCCCGAATATAATCCATAGAACGCTCAACCTTGCCCTTGACCCACGGGCTGTAAGGCGGACAGGCCTTCGGTGTGAATCCGTAATGCCGGGCGAAATGGACAAACTCGACATTGAAGTTGACCTTGCCTTCTTTACGGTCAATGACCACGTTCTTTATGTTGTCGTATAGAATTTTTGCCGGAATGCCGCCTAAATAACGGAAGGCATTGGCGTGGCAGTCCATAAAGGAACCCAGTGTGCAATGATTGATATATTCGACATACATGCCTCGCGAAAATCCAAGGTCCATGACAAAGGCATAGACGGTCGTAATGCGGCCACCCGGCTCCTGGATTTGAAAATCACTGAAATCTACTTGGGCCTGCAAGCCCGGCTCTGTTTCAAATCGAATATAGGCGATCCGGGTCTTTTGTTCTTTAATGGTGCCGACATATCGTTTGACAGTCTCATAGCTGCCGGTAAAACCGAGATTCTTGAGCCGCTTAAATATCCAGGTCGCCTTATAGTCATCCTCATCGAGAAAATCTTGGATAACTTGGTGGTACGGTTCAAGGACCGAAACTCTCTGATATGTTTTGCGACAATCAGGGAAGGCCGTTGTCTCAAGATACTTCTTTACTGTCTTTCGATGAATACCAGGTTTCTTGGCAATAGTGCGTATACTGAATCCTTGGTTCCGTAATGAAAAAATGTCCATAAATACCTCCATTGAGATCATAATGACCACCTCCTATAAGGACGGTAATCACCACTGACGTTTCAAGGGTGGTACATTTCTCATGACCATTTTTGGCACATTATGCCATGACTAGCGACAAATGCTGCCGACTGTTATCAAGCAGCCTATAACAGGTCCACTTTAAATCGATAAAACTTGTTCAAACAATTTACATCCTTTTCTTTTTTACATTTTCCTGTAAATATGGAACTAGTTCTGATGCTGATTGTCCCAACGGTCCAGAACATTCCGGATAAATCCACCATCTCTTGCCGGAATCCCAGATTTTACATTGCCGTTGGTTTCATGGACCTGGAGAGGCGTAACAATGCTTACTTATTATCTTGAGGCAATTGATGAACGATAAAGATGACAATTTCAAACTGGACCAATCGGCCCAGGACCTTTACAAACAGCTGGAAGGTATAGATGAGACCTCCCGGGTAGCTTCTTCACAGTCATCGCTTATTGATCTCCTTAATCAGCAGACAAAGCTGCTTGATTATTATCGAATATTGCTGGCCGATGCTACATACCTATTTGCCGGAATTATCAAAAGCAGTTATTCAGCTGCGCCCTCACAGGAGATTGATCAGAAAATCCAGGATTTTCTTACATCTCTGAAAAAGATTGCGGAATTCCCGGAATTCAACCGGAAGATATATTGTCGCCTGCGCGGACAGCAACACACTTCGAACCAGTTGGGTTCCGAGACCTATGACTATGAGTTGTCGTTCAACAACATTCTTCTCGACTGTCAGATGGCCCTGATCATTGAAGAGAGGGTGAAAACACAAGGCAAAGGTCTTTATATAAAGTTGATGGATGCTTTTCAGTCCTTAAGCGCGATGAATATCTTTAATTTCTCTATCGATACCGGTGCCGGTGGAGAAGAGGATTATCGTAAGCTAGAGACCACCCTCCGGCTCCTGATCAAATTTTATGAGAACCCTAGTCGGGAAGGATTTGTTGTCTTAGATGAGTATGGCCAGTCCAGCATTAATCTGACCTTGCTGGCGGCAATGAACAATGTAAAACCCCTCGCCCTCCAGAACCTGGTTGACAAAATTAAACCCTTGATCCTTGGTCCAACCCCGGATAAGGGTCTTGAGCTTTTCGCAACGGTTTATGATGCGATCTTTGCGTCCATGAATCGGCGCAAGGACATCAAGAAAATTATGATTGAGTTTAATAACGCTCAATTGCTTATGAATAATCTGCACACTGACCCCAAGCGCGCGACCGTGGTCGTCCAGATCTCGCGGCTGGTACTGGCCAAATATGGTAGTAGCCCTCGAATGGCATCAGAGGTTATGAACAGTATCAATAGTGCCGGTTATATTGATATGCGCCCGGAAGTAATGGGCAGTCGCCTGACCAAGGCATCGGATTTTCTGGAACTTGCCGAACAAACCGATAATCGGGAAAATTTGCAGAGCGAAGCATTGCGCAACATAGAGAAAGGATTGGATCATCTGCCTGATGAAATGTACAATAACATGTCCGTCAAAGGTTCAGAGGCCAGCACTTTCAACATCGAGGGCCAGGAAACAAAGTTTCTCTTGCATGAGAAAATCCTGGATTTTCTCATTTTCTTTATCCGCAGATCTTCGATCAAAAAAAAGGTCCAGGATATTACTAATAAAAATGTTTGGTTTGATGATGATGACTATGCGGTTATTGCCAAGGATTTCGCGATCTCCAAAGAAGATGCGGTTAATTTGATCAGTCTGCTTCGTGACAGTTTTGATTTTAACGGCAATTTCCGCCGGAGCTTCTTTGAAAAGAATATCCAAGGTTTTGTCAGAAGTGGCAGCAAGGTTTTCGAATTTCTCTGGCATTACCTTAAAGAGCTTCCCTTAAGAAATGATCGGGTCGCCTTTCTGAATGCGCTCCAAATCCTGGTCGCCCAACTCGAGCAGCCGAAGCTGGCGCTCAACATACTTCTTTCCGATATATTTGACCGTTCGGCAAAAAATGTAAAGTTCTCCGATCGCAATGCCTTCATTTTGGCAACAGCTCTGTTGTGCTCCAGTAAATCTCCAGGAAGAACTCACATAGAGCTTACCCCTGAAGATGTGCTGCAGACCAAGGACGATCTTAATCTGGACACGATTTCTGTAGTGCTGGAGTTTTTTGAGCAGCACCATGACAATATCATCCAGAAATTTAGACTGATCACCGAACTTCTGCTGACATCATCGGCCAAGGAAAATTTTGCGGAGAACGAAATGCAACCCCGATTTCTCCTCTATCTGATCCGGGAGATGGTGATCTTTTTTTCCCTGATCGGTGGCAAATCAGCCCACACCATCATCCGTGGGGTTGTTCTGGAGTTCGGCGATCCTTTTTCGGCATATTATAGAGAAATGAAAAACAAGGAGAACCTGCGGCATTCATTGCAGCTTCTGCAGATCGCCGCCCGCAGTTTGCGAAGGTTTGCAAATCCTCAGGATATGAACCTTCTATGGGAAATCGTCAGCAACGAAGATGCCTTTGTTAAACTCTATGACGAACCAGATCCGCTCAATCATGTCCAGCGGGTGATGGAGAAGATCAGAAAAGGCGATTGATTGCTTGGCAATCAGGAAAGTTGCACAGATGCTGATCCGGTTAATAAATGTAATATCGATTTTGATGGCAAAGCACTTTATCTTCCCAGCAGTTCGTACACCTTCAGGTCAGCTATCGTTTTATCTATCTCCCTGATTTCCAAAGGGCTCTGGACGGCACGGATGGTGCTTTCGGACACAAGAACCACGTTGGGCATAGTCTTGGTCAGATCCTGCAGCCGGAAGACATTATTTACGGAATCTCCGATAACCGTATAGTCCATTTTCATTTCAAAACCGATATTCCCGACCACCACCTCACCGGTAAAGATACTGACCCCGATATAGACCGGATCGTCGAGGATCGCCTTCAGGTAATCTTCGTTTAATGACTCGATGGCGTACTGCATTTCAAGTGCCGCCGAGACAGCGTTCTCCGCGTCCATTGTCGTTGAGACCGGGGCGCCGAACAAGGCCAGAAAGCCGTCGCCAAGATATTTGTCGACAATGCCATGATGTTTAAAAACGATGCCTCCCATGATTGAGAAGAACTGGTTCAGCAGGGCGACACTTTTGATAGGGCCAATTTTTTTGGTGAGCTTCGAGAAGTTACGGATATCCAAATTGAGCAGGGTGATGGTCTTGAACTCGTCAACAATCTTCCGTTTAATCGTGGTCCCGTGGATTATTTTGTCGATCACCTCTTTGGGAACAAATTTCTGGAAGACGCCCCGGATGCCCCTTTCTTGTTCGGCCATTAAAACGGTCTCTTTGTAAAGACGGGCGTTTTCCATGGCAATGCTTACCGAGGTGGCGATCGATTGCAGAAGATCCTTGTCCCCTTCAGTGAAATTGCCATCCTGTTTGTTGAGGACCTCGATCACCCCGATCACCTTGCCTTGTGAGATCATCGGCACACAGAGGACGGAACGGGTTTTGAACCCGGTTGCATTGTCTATTTCCGGGTGAAAATAGCTTGAACAAAAGACATCATTTTCAACGATCGGCTTGCCGAGGGCGGCCACCGATCCAGAAATACCCTGGCCCAATTTCAGGCGGAATTTTTTTAGCTGGGTAACATCAATGTCAAAGGCAACGGCAAATTCAAGCTGATCGTCTTTAACAAGAGACAGGGATCCCGCCTCAACATTCATCAAGGTCCGGATCATGTCCATGGTGTATTTGAGAACCTTGTTTATGTCAAAGGTTGAGCTGGCAAGGGCGCTGCCGATCTGTTTAATTGTCTCCAGCTCCTGGTTTCTCTTGACGACTGAGGTTGCCAGTCGACCTTTATCAATAGTAAAGGAAACAATGTTGGCAATGGAATCAATTAGTTCCTGGCAATCATGAAATGGTTTGCTGTCTTTGGCATAGAAAATTATACTGCCGTTGATATCGCCGTGCACGGTTAAGGGGACCACAAGACACGATTTCAGGCCGTGATTGACAAACAACTTTTTGTCCATGCCGGGTGCCGCCGGATCAATTACATCAATTATCCGGCAGGACCCCTGATTAATGGATTTTTCAATCATCCCTCCCTTGATAGTAAACTTGTCGCCGATGGATATGTCCGAAATTTTGCTCGAAATTATGTCGGTTACGGAAAGGTAATCGTTTTTTGCATTTTCCCGGGTCATAACCAGGGCAAACTCAAAGGGGAGAATATTCTGAACCTCATTAAGAACGGTGTGTAACAATTCGCTGCCCTTGAGGCTGGAGTTCAAAACCGTGAATATTTTCTTGAAGGCCGCCATCTGCCGACTTTCCAGCTCTGTTTCGCTCATGAGACGAATATTTTCAAAAGTGAAGGCTGCATTGCTTAAAAGTGGTGACAGGGATTCGATATCCATTTCGGAAAAAATCTTGTTGTCATCTTTACAGGAAATCGTCAGTACCCCGATAACTTCCTTGATGGTTTTGATTGGCATGACTATGAAGGATTTTGTTCCGTAATGTATTCGGTTGGTCCGCCCGAAACGTCTTTCTTCCTCTATGTCTTCGATGATTAAGGGTGTTTTGTTAATGACTGCATATTTGGCGATTGACGTTTCAAAATCTATCTTGTCGTCTATTCGGATATGGTCACCGAGACCGATGCTGGCCTTGACCGTAAAATGCTTTGGTACCGACTTGCCGAGGATCATGATTGAGCCGACATCGGCGTCTGTCAGGAGCAAGGCACGCTCAAGGGTGACATGAAGGATTTCCCAGGGGTCGCGGGTTCCATAACACAAGTCGGATAATTCTTTTAGTATCGATACTTCCGAGGACTTTTTGGCAAGTTGCACGGAATTTAGACGTAATTTACCTTCAACGACGTTGAATGACTGGATGATTTGTTGTAATTCGTTTTGGTTTTCGTCCACTACCCCGGGTAATAAATCTTTGGCTATCTTAGCCTTGATGTTTTTCGATATATTGATAATGTTATCAAACAATCTTCGGAGCAGGGTGAAGCCGACAAAGATATAAACAAGGCCGATCACGATAAAAATTTTGATATAATTGTCGTGCAGTAAATTGTCTTTATATCCTAAGTACAGGAAGCCGGAACAGGGGAAAAGAAGCAGGAGAATGAAAATTATATTGAGTATATAGTAAAGGCGATTGTTATTCATAATGGTTATTTTACCCAAAAAAGATAAGATGATAAGAATTCGCCTTCTTAGGAAAGCTAAAAGATAGGACCGCGCCCCGAGATTGCCCATTTCTTCAGTCCATATACTTATTTTCCCGCGAAAATCCGGGAATATTCAAAATTCTGTGTCACGGCTTACGCTTCTCATAACTACCACCCAAGTGAGCGGAAGCAGAAGTCAGTTCCGAGAATGGGCCTAAAATCATGCTCGTCGGAGGAGCTGGTTTTTGCTGGAGCCGCTTTATGAGAATCATCCTTTTCATCAGTCAATAAACTTATCAGAGTTTCAACTCTTTATCCAGCATTCCTTCAAAGAATATTGCCAACTGAGAAATTATCACGGACCAGTTTTTGATCGGCATCGTCCATTTCTTGCTGGTATTCTGAATTCCCAAACAGAGTAATTTAAACAGGGATACTTGAAATACTGACTGAGTTATTGGGGAATTACCAGGCTCTATCGATGCGGCCTCGGTTGTGGAACAACAAGGCGAGTTGTCAATATTCTGTTGATCGTCCGCGCGTGAACCGGAGTTTACAACTGGCGGAGTGGGTTTCTCGTTAGCGTCCGCCTTCTTTTTGCGAGACTTTTCGATCTCGGCAAGTTTCGCGGTCTCAAAGGCATCAAACACTTCGCTGCCTATGCGACGACGAATCTCAACAACAAACAGACTTGGGGCAAAGGCCGGTTCTTCCCAGGGTATTCGACGACTCAATAGCACCCAGCAATTCTTCGGGCTCAGCTTTCCGACAAATGTCAGGATAAAACCTTCCAGGGACAACTGCCGTTCACTTGTATATCGAATCATGTGCAGGCCTTTTATAGGGTTTGTTTGAAATTACTTGCACACACCACCATCTTCTTTGTTATTTTTCTCTACAATTCCAAGCAATTGAGATTTACCAAGGAGAATCTAATTACTCTCCAATTATTTTCACCAACACCCTTTTCTTTCGCCCTCCATCAAACTCACCATAGAATATCTGCTCCCATGTCCCAAAATCAAGCTGACCATCGGTCACAGCAACAACAACCTCTCGTCCCATGACTTGCCGTTTCAAATGGGCATCTGCGTTATCTTCACCAACATTATGACGATATTGACTGACAGGCTCGTGGGGAGCTAACTTCTCCAGCCAAACCTCATAATCATAATGCAAACCGGATTCATCGTCATTGATAAAGACCGATGCTGTGATGTGCATGGCATTCACAAGTATCAACCCCTCGGATATCCCACTTTCATGTAAACATTCCTGAACTTGAGAGGTAATGTTAATAAATGCTCTCCGTGTTGGCACATTGAACCACAATTCTTTACGATAAGATTTCATTCTTTCCACCTCAATTTTTTATCGTTTACCTTTTCCGGGAATAATAAAACACGAGCAAATTTCTCTGCCGTGTCACTTGTTCTGCATCTGCAGAACCTCCACAAAACTCTCCAGCAGTTGGTGTTGTAATCTCAGCCAGTCCGCCTTCCTGTCAAGCGGGTAGATCTGGTTTATTTCCAGCTCGACGCCCAGATAGCGCTGCGCCGGGAATTTTTTGCGCAAGGCGGTGACCAATCCGTCGCTGGTTCCCCGATAGGGATAATTGCTCCGCAAGCGCCATCTTCCATCTCTGGCAGCCAGAGCGGCGCGCCATTCCCCACAAAACTCTTTTTCCTTGGCGCGGTCTGGATCATAGAGAAAACCGATATCCGCTGTTCTGTGGACACCATCCAGCACCGGGGTAAAAGAATGGATGGACAGATGGAGAACGGTTTTCTCTTGTCGCAGATTGCCTTCAATGGCCTCTTCGACCTGGCGACGATAGGGAAGATAATAACGGGCCAGGATTTCTTCTTTCAAGGCAAGGGGCAGATCGCTTCTGGGCCGTATCGGCGGCGAGCGGTGATTGGCAGGAGAACGATTCAGATCCACCAACAGGCGGGAGACGGTGCCGGCAAAGAGAGGAGCTGAAAGCCTGACGGCCAGCAGGCGCGCAAAATCGAGGGCACCAGGGTCATATCCCTGATGGGTATTGAGCCGGTCGATCTCCTCCGCAAGAAGGTTGCGGTATTGGTCCGGAAGATGATTAGTTGCGTGTTCGCAACTGAAAATGAGAGTCGGGGTTCTCTGTCTGGTCATTATGAAGGACGTTCCATCATGGATAGAGGTGAGCTGACAATCTCTTCATCCGTGAACATGACGCCTTGGGCCAGGCAGTCGCAAAGCCGGCCATACACCCGACTCAGGGCGGGTCGGGACAGGTCATTATCAATATGCCTCACGATCCGGCTGGCCAACGTGCCCTGTTGGGTAATAATGTGCAGCGGTTCAAGAAAAACCTCCGGCAGGGGATACCGGCTTTTTATTTCCTGCAGGATATGACACCAGAGATCTCCGGCCGTCATCTCTCCTTTCTTCCGCAGTCCAAAGATATTTAGATAGTCACCATTGCTGATCGTGTTCTTCTCCGCGCTCTTGATAGTCTTGAAAAGGATCTCCGCCAGTCCATCAGTCCGCCACTGTTGCAAGCATGCAGGGTCGGACCACAGGCCGTCCACCAGTGCCCGCAGGGTATTGATGATCAACGAGGCAACGGCCAGATCGGCCAGGGGACATTCCTGCACATCAAGGATGCGGATCTCAATGGCGGAACGATCAAAACGGGCAATGGCACCCCTGGCATTGAGCCATTCATTCTGCAGAACAGTATCCGGGTCATGCGGCCTGATGTCGCGATAGATGCGCTGGAAGATCCGGGTATCATAATCCGCACGGGTGAAAACAGCCTCAGGGATCACCTCCCCGGTCAAGGAGGGAATTTTTGAGGAATTGGTCCGGTAGACCTCCATCCGATAATCGAGAAAATCCTGTAGGCGCCCATCGACAATGGGGGTGCTGGCAGCCAGTGCCGGTAAAATTGGCAGCAACACGCGGATAGCGGCGTGGAGTCGGCCGAACTCTTCGTCGCCTGCAAAGGGCAGGTTGAGATGGGCGCTCTGCAGATTAGACCAGCCGTGGCCGCGGCAGTCGAATATTTTATTATAGGCCTCGTAGATGGCGCTGTAATGGTGGGGCCAGATCCTGGTTTCCCGGAAGGGATCCATCCAGGGATGGGCGCCGCTGGGCATGAGCCGGGCATTAAAATCCTTGAGGATGGTATTGATCAGCCCCACATCCTGCTGAAAAAGGCTGATGAAATCAGCAAGGGACGGGGTCGGTTCGCCGGTTTTCAACTCAATGACATGCAGGGCCAGTTCGTTGGACCAGCAGACGCCGGGCTTGTTGTAAGTTTCATTATAGGAACCAGTGACCGCCTTCAACACCTCATCGGTGAGAGGCTTCACATCAAGGGTATCGGCATCGACGATCATATATTCCAGCTCGACGCCGGCGCCGCCAAAGAGATGTAAGGGCTTACTTGTCATCCCTGGTCATGCAGCCTCTTTCTGCGTTCAATGCGGGCCAGAAATGATGCCATCACTGTGGCGTACAGTTCATCTTTCAAACACGCGTCCTCATTGCCGGCATCGAGATTGGGATTGTCATTGATCTCAATCAGATACACCTTGTTGTTGATCTCCTTGAGGTCCACTCCGTAGAGGCCGTCGCCGATGAGATTGGCCGCTTTGACGGCGGTGCTGATCACCTTTTCCGGCACATCCTCCAGGCGCAAAGTTTCGCAATTGCCCTCTTTCTTGGTGCCGTCGGCAGCCCGCTGGATAATCTGCCAGTGGTCATTGGCCATGAAATATTTGCAGGCGAAAAGCGGTTTTTTGTCCAGCACCCCGATGCGCCAGTCAAAGGGAGTGGGCAGGAACTGCTGGGCAATGATCAGTTCTGAATCATTGAGCAGCTCCCGGCCATGGCCCATGAGCTCTTCCCCGGTTTTTACCATCTTGACCCCCTGGGAAAACGAGCTGTCAGGCTTTTTGAGGATGCAGGGCAGGCCAAGTTCCTGTTCAACCCGGGCCAGGTTGTCGCGGTGCACGATCATGGTCTTCGGCGTGGGGATTTTGTGTCGTTCAAAGAGCTCGGCCAGAAAAACCTTGTTGGTGCAGCGCAGGATGGATTCGGGATCATCGAGCACCACCAGACCTTCAGCAGCGGCCCGCCGGGCGAACCTGTAGGTGTGATGATTGACGTTGGTGGTCTCCCGGATAAAGAGGGCATCAAACTCGGAAAGCCGGCCATAATCCTCCTTCCTGATCAGCTCCGCTTCAATACTCAAGGCCGCGGCGGCCTTGATGAATTTTTTCAGGGCCCGTTCATTGGAGGGCGCGTCTTTTTCTTCCGGGTTGTGGAGAATGGCCAGATCGAAACGGTTGTCGCTTTTTCTGGGCATCGTATAATGCTGTCTGGCAAAAAAGAGAGCGGCCACCTCCATGACAAAGGGCAGGTGGCTGTCTGGAATGTCGTTGCCGGCAATGGGCGAGATATTCTGGAGGATCCATTTTTTATGAAAGACAAAATCCGCCCTGAGGAAAGGCGCGTAAAACATGTTGAAGAGCCGGGAGCTCAGGCGATCATAGCGTTTGGCCAGATTCTTGCCGAAATAGATGGAAAGAACAAAGCGATCCGACTGGAGCGGGGCCAGGCTGCTCTGGATCAGATCATCGAGGTCGGCAGAGACGAAGCGGATGATGGCGGCCAGTTTCATATCCTGAATGGTCCAGATCGACGGAATGGGCTTGTGGCCCCTGGCCTCGGCGAGCAGAGAGACATAATAGCCGGTGGCCTGATAACGGTACGACTTGCACAGATTGAAGACGGTGGTGCGGCGCAGGGTATGAAAATAGGGATCGGTCAGGTAGGAGCGGGCTGAAATAATTTCGACACCTTGGAGATCCAGGGGCCAGATCCTGGGGTTGTCGACCACGACCAGGGTGCTCATGTTACCTCCTTGACCACAGGAGATGCAGATTCAATGATCAGCAGATTGGCATCGTAGGTAAGGATACCCAGCAGAATGGAACCGACAAGACGATCGATATCAACCTCGTATAACTGGCCTTTTCCCGAAGGATGCTTCAGGGGGTCGGCAACGAAGACATGGCGGTTATTGAGATCATAGCCGCAAAGAATCACAAAATGGCCGGTTGGTTCTCCCCGGATATCATCAGAGTCAAGGGTGGGGCCGAACTCACGGGCGCAATGATAGAGATAGGTGGAGGAAAGCCCGCACAGAATAGGTTTATGCTGTTTAAGGTATTTGCGCAGAAGGGCGGTGGTAAGGTCCTGGAATCGCAGCCTGCCGCCCAGAGCCAGAAACTCCAGATAGGCCCTGGTGGCAACCTTCAGTTTTTTATTGGTCTTGGCCTTGATCTGCTGCCGGAGCTTGGCACTGAGATCGATGCCGGGATTTTCAAACCAGGTGGGATCAAAGACCTGCAGATTGTAGGTGTAAATCGTGGCGCGGTAACCGCGCCGTAAGGCATGACAGGCAAGGAGGACTTCCAGGGTGCCGCCTCCTTCAAGCGGATGGGCCTCGGAGACAACCTGTGTCAATGAAATATCATCGCCATAATAGCGGTAGACAGCATGCAGACAGGTGGGGCCGCAGGTTGTGTCATCAGGTTGCAAGAGTATGTCCAGTGCAAAACGGGATTCCATAGAAATGCTCCTGTTATTCAATATCCTTCCGGCATTCAGTCATACCTTCATCCTGCCAAAAAAGATGACAGAGGGAAAGAAAAATCTTTCACGCATAGACACCGGCAGTGATGTGATGTATCCTATTTTTCAGGATAAGGCATGGATAGAGATAACACCAGATGTTGCAGAGATTTTACAACCTGCCGGCTCAGAATTTTACAGCCACGGTTCCCAGCCACGCCTGTCTGACTGATATTACTCAAGGGAAATAATCTGATCCGTTACTTCCGTGAATGCAACATCGTGGCTGATGAGAAAAAGCTGGTCGTACCAGTGTTCGGTCACCTCTTCGCGGCCGACGTCAATAGCCCGGAAGGCATGGGCCAGATTGGCACGGCGCGCCGCATCCAGGTTGGAAGTCGGCTCATCAAAGAAGGCCACCCTGGCGCCGATGGTCTGCAGCAAGGCCAAACGCAGGGCAACCACGGCGCTCATGGTCTGGCCGCCGGAGAGCTGGTCATCGCTGCGCTCCCTGAGCGCCCCATTCTCCATGTCGCGCAGCACAATCTGATATTTATCGCCCCAGTAAAGCTCTTCATCGGTTTCGGCGATGTTGCGGTAGATAAGGTCCGCCCGCAGACTTATCTCTTCGCGGAAACGCTCGGAGAGCTGGGCCGAAACATTGTTGAAGATCTGGTTCCGTAAAAATTTAACCAGCTCCTCTTTGTCGGCAAGACCTTTCCTGGCAGCCAAGCGGGCCTTGATCTCTTCCCTGATCTGCTTCATTATTTTGATCTCTTCGACAAGGCGGAGGCGATCCTTGCCGAGATCAGCAATCTTCTGCCTGCCGGTGGCAAGCTCTGCTACCAACTGTTCTTTGCCCAGGCGCACCTCAGCGTGGCGCCTGGGATCATAATCCTGGGCCAGGGTGCCAAGCTCTTGCCCTTTGGCCGTCAGGATCTTTCGCAAATCCACCAACAGCGCCACCATCCTGGCCAGGGAATCGCGGCAGATTTGCAGATCAAGGGCGTCTTTCTGATTGGCAAAGAAGGCATCCCGGGCGACCTGATGTTCCATCCGTAATTTTTCGATCGTTGCTATTTCGTTATCAAGATTGCTGAACTTCTGGAGCTCTTCCTTGCGGGCCCCACTCCTTTTCTCGGCCTCTTCCTGTTGTTTTCTGATACCGTCCAGGGCACCCTGGCGTTTGGTGTTATCGTCGCGCCGCCTGGCCAGGGCGCTGAGCTGTTTTGCCAGTTCCTGTGCTCGAACCGCAAGTGAATCCAACTCCTGCCTGGCCTTCTCGGCCACGGCGATCTCCCGGCCCAACGCGGCCAGACGCTGCTCCAAATCAAGACCTTCTTTGTCCAGTTCCTCCACCCTGGCGCTGAAAACATCGCGCGGCGCCTTACCGGCAATGTTTTGGCACGGTTCCTTGAAAAACGGGCAAACCCCTTCGGCCAATTTTTCTTTCCCTTCCTGCAGGCCTCCCCGCCGCCCCTCAAGAAGCCCTTGCGCCAGGCGTAGTTTCTCCGTCTCTGTTCTGAGGACCGGCAAGCGGGCCGCCGCTATGGTTACACTCTCCCCGGCGACAAGTCCCTTTTGCTCGGCAATGAACCGAAGTTCTTCTACCGTCAGCTCTTTGTCGATCTTTTCGACTTCACGCCTTTCGTATGCATAGGCCTGGGCCAGACGGGCACTTTCTTTATCCAGAGCAATGAGCTCCTGCTCAATTGCCCTTCGCTGCTTCTCCTGCTCCCGCAGGGCCTTGAGCTGCACCTCAGCCGCCGTAAACGCCTCCTTGCCGGCCCGGCTCTTTTCCAGGATTTCCAGGGCCTGTTCGGCCTCTTGCACCCTTTTCTGGTTATCGACGATCTTCCCTTCTCCATCGCGGATCCGATTTTCCAGCACCTGGATATCAACCTTCACCGCCTGAGTCGTCTTTTCCTGACCATCGAGTTTGGCAAGTTGCGCCTCGGTTGCGCCTAAACTCTTTTCCTTGTCCGCCAACAACTTCTGCCGGGCTTCCACCTCTGCAACCAGGCCGGTTAACTCTTTTTCCCGTTCAGGCAGGGCAACAATCTGTTCCTCTTTGCCCTCGATCTCCACCGTCAAGAGATCGATCTTGCTTTTCACGGCCTTGAGCAGGGTGCTGGTGCCTTTATACGTTTTGCGCCAGGCATCGATGCCGAGGATCTCGTCAAAGGCCTCCTGCCGCTTGGCCGGCTGCTTGAGGACAAAAGGTCCCAGAAATTCGTTCTGAAAGGGGCCGATCACCAGTTTAAATTGATCAGCCAGGGGCCGGCCGCCATCGAGCCCAAGCAATTCCTTGATTCGGGCCTCCGTTTCCGGGGCGCCGGCATGGTCCTCAACCTCGAAGATGCCGCCGATCTCCCGGGCCAGCAACCACTTGGAACCGGCCCCGACCGTGCGGAAGGCCCGATAGGTGTCGCCATCACCGGGGGCAAAGGTGACGGCGATTTCACCCTTCTTGGCCCCGATGGTAATGAAACGCTCGATGTTGCCGACAAAGTCACGGGCATCGACACCGAACAAGGCGTAGCCAATGGCCTCAAAGATCGTGCTCTTGCCCACCCCGTTGACCCCGGACAGAACGTTGATGCCGCCCACAAAATGGAGTTCCTTGTCGCGATGCGATTTGATATTTTTGAGCGAGATAGAGAGGATCTGCATGGCCTACACCTGCTCCCCGAAAAGGCCGAGCAATTCGTCATCTTCGACCTCTCCCTTCATCACCAGATCACGAATAGCCAGCGACAGCTTGGCCAACTCCTCTTCCCGCCCCTGGTATTTGCTGTGAGCGCCGATCAATTCATGGAGCACATCGCTCTCGATCTCGGCAAGCGACTTCTTAATCACCTCTTCGCCACCGGACCGCGCCAACAACGAAAGGTGATTTTTTATTTCGACGTACAAGGGTACTGCCAACTCCTCAATGGCCAGCCGTAACCGTTCACGGCCCAGCTCAAAGGGATGGAAGCCGACCCGTCCGGCCAGTTTCAGCTCCAGCAGGGGTGCGCGCGCATCGGTCAGTCCGGCCAGCCTGGCCGTTATTTGTTCACGGAACCGGGCCAGGGCGGAATCCGCATCTATTGCCCCGTCCAGATTAATGACCTCAACCAGCATCGGCCGGGGATCGGTTGGCCTGAATTCCGGGGCAAACCGGCCATCCGCAACAGTCACAAAATAGTAGCCTTTCTCATACTTTTCCTCACCAAAGTTGACCCGTTCCGGGGCGCCGGGGTTGTAGGCGTAAGGCCTGCCTGCCGGGGTCTCGATCACGTATTGCTTGTGGCCGTGACCGAGGGCGACATACCCGAACTTTTCGGCCAGGGGATGGGCCTCTTCGATCTTCATGTTGCCGATCTCAACCGGCGAATACTTCCAGATGCCGACATGAAAAATCAGCAGATTATTGGCAGTGGTCACCGCCTCACAGATGCGCTCGACATGGCTTCCGGCCTGGGCGCCGATATAGCCGAGGCCGTAGATATTCAGGCCGCCGATCTCAATATGGCCGCCCTCCCCGGTCTCTTCATTGAAGGCGGCAAAGCAATATCCGCCCTCTGCGGTCCGGGCCGGGCGCAGCAGGCGGATATAGCCCATTGCGGAAAGGGCCTCCATCCACGAGATATTGTTGCGCCGGTGAATCCAGTCATGATTGCCTTCGATAGCAATACAGGGGATGCCCGCTTCTTTCAGGGGATGCAGGATTTCGATGGTTTTGGCAAAGGTCTTGGGCAGGATCTGGCCGGTGTGAAAGAGATCCCCGCCGATCACTACAAAGTCAACAGATTCGCGAACAGCATCTCCGACAATGCCCGACAGGCAGCGAAAGAAATCCTGGTATCGTTCCGCTTCCCCTGAAGAGTTGCGGTAGGTTTTACCGAGGTGGATGTCAGCGGTATGAATGAATTTCATTTTGTTCATCAATTCACAATACAATATGATCGGACTCCCTTGCAATATGATGTGACCAAGAAAGAGGCCACTGAGCCGGCCCAGTTTTCTATTGCTCTTTTGTGGATAATCACCAATAATGCCGATTATTATTACATAAAGGAGAAATATGGCATGAGTACCCCCTCCACGGAAGTACACGGCAAACAACTGACGGCCCTGTCACTGGTGGCCCTCGGCGTTGTCTTTGGTGATATCGGCACCAGTCCCCTCTACACCATGCAGGAATGTTTCCATGGCGAGTACGGCATTGCGGCGACTACCGGCAATGTGCTTGGCGTATTGTCCCTCATCTTCTGGGCCCTCGTGCTCATTGTCAGCGTCAAATACCTCGGCTTCATCCTCCGGGCGGATAACGAAGGCGAAGGCGGGGTCCTGGCCCTGACCGCCTTGATCAAACCCAAAATTGTCAAAGCGCGCACCCCCCAGTGGGTCCTGGTAGGGCTCGGCATCTTTGCCGCCTGTCTGCTGTATGGCGACGGCATGATCACCCCGGCCATCTCGGTATTAAGCGCCGTTGAAGGGGTGAAACACATCACCCCGCTACTTGAGCCTTATATCATCCCGGCCACCATTCTCATCCTGGCGGGGCTGTTTCTTCTGCAGAAGCGGGGCACTGCCAAGGTGGGCCGCTTGTTCGGGCCAATCATGCTCCTCTGGTTCGGTGTCCTTGCCGCTCTCGGCATTGCCCAGATTATCAACTGCCCGCGGGTTCTGGCCGCCGTGTTTCCCTGGTATGGTATCAGTTTTCTCCTTGAAAACAGGATGCACGGCTTCATTGTACTGGGCGCTGTTTTCCTGGCGGTTACCGGGGCTGAGGCGATCTATGCCGACATGGGTCACTTCGGCAAACGGCCCATCCAGCTGGTCTGGTTTCTGGTCGCCTTTCCGGCCCTGATTCTCAACTATTTTGGCCAGGGCGCCCTTTTACTGGTCCGGCCGGAAGAAGCTCATGGTCCATTCTACGCCATGGTTCCGGACTGGGCCCTGATCCCCATGGTCCTCCTGGCCACCATAGCCACCATCATTGCCTCCCAGGCTGTGATCACCGGTTCTTTTTCCCTGACCCGCCAGGCAATTCAACTGGGATATCTCCCCCGGTTGCGGATCACCCACACCTCGTTCTCTCACATGGGCCAGATTTATGTGGGGCCGGTGAACTGGGCCCTGATGCTTTGCACTATCGGCCTTGTCCTCGGTTTTCAATCGTCAAGCAATCTGGCTGCCGCCTATGGTGTGGCGGTGAGCGCCACCATGTTGATCACCACTACCCTCTTTTTTGTGGTTGCCAGCAAACGCTGGGGCTGGAACCGGCTGACCGCCGGACTTCTCACTACCCTCTTCTTTGTGGTTGATCTTCCCTTCTTTGGGGCGAACATGAGCAAGATCTTCCATGGCGCCTGGTTCGCCCTGGTCATTGGCGGTTTCTTTTTCCTGATAATGGTGACCTGGAAACAGGGCCGCGAAATCCTTGGCAACAAGATGCGGAGCCTGACCCCGAGACTGAACGAATTTAAGAAAATGCTGGAAAAAAGCCCTCCGCAGCGAATCAATGGCCAGGCCGTGTTTTTGACCCGGAGCCATGATATCGTCCCTGCCGCGCTGATGCACAACCTGAAGCACAACAAAATTCTCCACTCCGAGGTGGTTTTTCTCAATATTCGCACTGAGGAAATCCCCCGCGTTCCCCTTGTCGAGAAAATCGAGGTCGAAAAACTGGGCGATGGCCTCTGTTGCATCATTGCCCACTACGGCTTCATGGAAGAGCCAAAGATCGGCACTATCTTCGCCCTGTCCCGCAGCAAGGGGGTGAACCTGGACATAAAAGAAGCCAGCTTTTTCCTGGGCCGGGAAAAACTCTCCATCGGAGAACACCCGGTAATGTGGCGCTGGCGCTCACAACTTTTTCTCTTTCTGGCACGCAACGCCATGGATGCCGCCGCGTTTTTTGACATCCCACCTGACCAGGTCATCGAGGTTGGCGTTCAGCTGGAGCTGTAGTTTTTGCTGGATGCTCAATCAGCATCCAGTTATTGCATGCATTCTCTTGCTCAGGCCCGCAGCAGATAGAGGTTGCCGGCGATCCATTCCTCTTTTTCCTTACGAATACTAGCCGCCGTAACCTTGAGCACGGAAAAGCCGCTCTCCTGGGCCAGACCCCTGATATAATATTCAGCATGGCCATACCGGCCCATGGGTTTCAGGCAGAAGTCCTGAGCGGCAAGCTCTGTTGAGAAGAGGAAAAGGCCGCCCACAGCGGCCCTCTTTTTCACCAGGGTGAAAATCTCGCTGAGATCACCAATATAGATAAAAACATCAGCGGCCAGAATGAGATCAAAAGAGGCCTTATTCTCCCTTAAAAAGGAACAGATATCTGTTTCGTGCAGGCTGTCGTACAACCCTTTTTTACCTGCGACCTCAAGCATTTTAGGAGAGAGGTCAAGACCAATCAGTTTTTCGGTCAGATCCTGAAAGGCCTCACCGGACAGCCCGGTGCCGCAGCCCATATCAAGAGTGGTGGGGAAACGATGACTATTCTTGCCGGTAAGCATGGCCCTGAGCTGGGCAGGGACAGTATAGCCGAGCTTATCCACCAGGCTCTCTTCATAATGCTCCGAAAAACTGTCAAAGACCGTGCGAATATAGCCTTCAGGCGCCGTGGCCGTAGTCTGACCGGTGAGTGCTGCCAGCATATGGCCGGCCATGGTGGCGTTATAATCAAGGGTGATGAGTTTCTGGTAGGTGGCAATGGCCTTGTCGACCTCTCTTTCCATATGATAGAGATAGCCGAGGTTATTGAGGGCCTGGGTATGATCGGGATTATTCTTGACCACTTTTTCAAAAAACCAGATGCTGTCCGCGTGGTGATGCAGATCCTTGCACAAGACCCCTAAGTTATACAGGACGTCCTCGGCGTCCGGGGTAAGTGCCAGCACTTTTTGATAACAACTGAAGGCCTTGTCGAATTGCCCCAGTTTTTTCCTGGTCAGGGCCAGGTTGAAAAAGATGTCGGCATCCTCAGGGCAGAGTTTGGCCGCCTCTTCATAGGCCTGAGCCGCCTTGGGGTAGTCGCCCTGCTCAAAAAAAATGATTCCCAGATTATAATGAGCCGGGGCCGCCTCTGGGGCCAGGGTGACGACACGGGTAAACCAGTGGGCGGCCTCATCCCGTCTTCCTTTTTCGAAAAAGAGCAGGGCCAGAAGGTAACTAAACTGCGGGTTGTCCAGGTCGTCAGCGAGCAGGGCCTGATAACCGGCCAGGGCCTGTTCAAAATCTCCGGCCTGATGATATTTTTGGGTCTGGGCAAAAAGGTCCATAATATTTTATTTGATTGTGGGAAGAGAATCAGTAAAGTCGCCTGCCATCTTGAGATTGTCAGACATAAGTCTTAAACTTGCCGGGCAAGATAATCCAGCAAAGCCCCCATCCAGCCATTGATTTCCCCGCAACGCGCACCCCCGGCCAGAATCTCTTCCTCTGTCTGGATCCAGGGCGCGGAAACCAGTTCATCGCGACAGTTTTCAACAAGAGAGGCGGCACTAGTCGGAGTAGTCTCCAGATGAAACTGCAGGCCTATCACCCGTTTTTCATAGACAAAGGCCTGATTGACACAGGCTGCGCTGGAATAAAGCCGTACTGCCTTTTCCGGCAGGGAAAAGGTATCGCCGTGCCAGTGAAACACGGTCGGACACGCAGGCAGCACATCCTCCAGGCCCTCAGGAACATTGCTGACTCGTTCAACCGGAAACCAGCCGATCTCTTTTTCCTTATTGGCCGTCACCTGCGCCCCCAGGACATCAGCCAGAAGCTGCGCCCCCAGACACACACCGAGCACCGGCTTGCCTGCCGCAATCACCCGCCGTAAAAAATCCTTCTCCCCCTGGAGCCATGAAAATTCATCTTGATCATGGACGCCCATGGGCCCACCCATGACAATGAGCAGGTCAAACAGGTCGAGTGCCGGCAAGAGTTCACCGGCAAACAGCCGGGTACAGCTCAACGCATGTCCCTTCTCCCGCGCCCACTTCTCGATACTACCAAGCCCTTCAAAACCAACATGCTGCAACCAGTGAATCTTCAAGCCTCTCTCCTCCACCCCTCGCTGTCCTGCTCTTCATCTTTCCCTTAAAGAGGGATTTCATTCTCTCTTTTCTTGTGATACAGTTTTGTACCGTCATTCACGAAATAAATCATAAAATAGCATAAATACCCATTAACATCCACCCCCTGTTCCGGCCATGCAAACTCCCGCGCACACCGTTCTTCTCATTGACGACAACAAGGTCACCCGGATACCCCTTGTCGACGTCCTCGAACAGGCTGATTACAGAGTAGTGCTTGGCTGCTGCGCGGAGGAGGCCATGAAACTGCTGCGCACCCTGACCCCGGACATTATCCTCTTGGATGTCATGATGCCCGGCATCAATGGCTTCTCCTTTTGTCGCAAATTAAAAAAAAGCCCAAAATATCAGGACATCCCGGTCATCTTTCTCACCTCCCTTTCCCAGAAGACCGATATCGTCAAGGGTTTTGACGCCGGCGGCCAGGACTATATCATCAAACCCTTCAACCAGCAGGAACTGCTGGCCAGGGTCAGGACCCACATCCACCTGCACGACACCCTCCTGGAAAACAAACGGCTCAGTCGGCTGGCCCTTGATGCCAGTCTCTCCAAGAGTGAATTCCTGGCCTCCATGAGTCATGAGATCAGAACCCCCCTTAACTCCATCATCGGCATGGCCGAAGTCCTGGCGGAGACCTCTCTCTCTGAAGAACAGCACGAATATGTCCGCATCTTCCGCTCTGCCGGCGAAAGCCTGCTCGAGATCATCAATGACATCCTTGATCTGTCAAAGATTGAGGCCGGCCAGACCGAGCTTGAGGCCATCGACTTCGACCTCCCCACCCTGCTCGAATCGGTCACAGCCATTGTCTCCCAGCGGGCCGATGAACAGGAAACCACTATCCACACCCATATTGACAGCAATGTGCCATTCTACCTCAACGGCGACCCCACCCGCCTGCGACAGATCCTGCTCAACCTGGTGGGCAACGCCGTAAAATTCACCAGCAAAGGCCAGGTTGAGATCACGGTCTCAACAAAGTCTCAATCCGGCCCTGACCCGGAACAACTGCTTTTTGCCATCAAGGACACCGGCATTGGCATCCCCGCCGACAAACAGCAACTGATCTTTGACAGCTTCACCCAGGCAGATTCACTCACCACCCGTAAATACGGCGGCACCGGCCTCGGGCTCACCATCTGCCAGAAGCTCCTGAACATCATGCAGGGTCATGTCTGGCTGACCAGCCAGCCAGGAAAAGGTTCCACCTTCTTCTTCACCATTCCTTTTTCACAAGCGACGGCACCCCGCCCGGAAATCAATACCAACAGCGGATTACAACCAGCCCACTGCGACCTGCTGCAGGCCGCCCGCATCCTCCTGGTCGATGACAATAAAGACAACTGTAACCTCATTCGTCTCTACCTCCGCAACACTCCCTTTACCCTGAAGACCGCCGGCAATGGCCAGGAGGCGGTCAAGACCTTCTGCGCCAAGCCCTATGACCTGATCCTTATGGACATTGAGATGCCGATCATGGACGGCTATGAGGCCACCCAGAAAATCAGACAATGGGAACAAAAGCAAAAGCGGGTTCCTGTCCCTATCGTCGCCCTGACCGCCCATGCCTTTATCCGTTTCAAGAAAAAGTGCCTCGATGCGGGATGCAGCGATTTTCTGACCAAGCCCGTGAAAAAATCAAAACTGATCGAGACCATTGCCACCCATCTCCAGCTCAGCGGCCAGATCCAGACGGAACCTGTTGCCATGGCGCCGGACGGGACCACGGACGGGAAAGACGACCCAAACAGACTGATTCTGGACAAGAAGCTTGCCAAACTCATCCCCCGGTTCATGATCAACAAAAAACAGGACGCGAAAAAGATGCTCGCGACCTTGGCGACAGGGGCAATGCAAGATCTCAAAAAACTGGCGCACACGGTCAAGGGCACCTCATGGATGTATGGATTCACGCATCTTGGCAACCTCTGCCTGGCCCTGGAAAGATCGGCAGAGGCCCATGACCAGATCCAGACGAAAAAACTGATCGACGAGATCATCACCTATCTTGATACCGTTCAGATCCACTACCAGAAAACAGATGATACCAATGGCTGACCCCAGCCCCCTGTTTTTTCCGTTTGATTTTCGCAATGATATTGATACACTGTAAATACACTGCATCTCCAGTGTATTTTGACTCAAATGCACCGACAGGAAGCTGAGAAACAATACAAACCTGAACATCTCTCCACGGAAGGAAAAAGAACCATGCAAAAAATGAAAAAAATTGTCCTGATTGATGACGACCAGGACCTCTGCGATCTGCTGAAAATGCAGCTTGAGGCATCCGGCAGATTCCAGGTCACCGCCAGCTCCCATAGCGAGTCCGCCTTGGCGCTGATCAAAACGGAACGGCCGGATCTGGCCATTCTCGATATCAATATGCCGGAGATCCATGGGGTCGAACTGGCAACTACACTG
Source organism: uncultured Desulfobulbaceae bacterium (assembly GCA_903887485.1). Classification (GTDB taxonomy): domain Bacteria; phylum Desulfobacterota; class Desulfobulbia; order Desulfobulbales; family Desulfocapsaceae; genus UBA2270. Next base: position 24,427 of record CAISPV010000031.1, read on the forward strand.
GCGCAGGACGAACAGACCGCCGGAATTCCCATTCTCTATCTCACCGGTATGATCAGCCCGGAAGAGATAAACCAGATTGGCGGAGGCCATTCCCTGCAGACCCTGATCTCCAAACAATCACCCATAACCGAGCTTGTCGCCGCCATTGACAGCCTGGTATCCCCCTGACCTTGTGACTATCCTTTGCCTAAAATCCAACAGAAAACAGCGCGCTTCGCAGCAATCGAGACCCTCTGTCAGCTCGAACGCACCCACTTGCCGGCAGGTTCACTCTTTGACAAGGTAGCCACGCAATGCGCGCTCGTCGGCAGCGAACGCCATCTGGCCATGAATATCATCTACGGCGTCCTGCGGCAGCGACAAGCCCTTGAATCCCTGCTGCAATCGCTCTGCAAGCAGCCTCTCTCCCGAATCAAACCCTTTGTCCACCAGGCCCTGCTGACCGGACTGTACCAGATCTTTTTCCTCGACCGAATTCCTGAATCGGCTGCGGTCAATGAAGCGGTCAAGGCCGTACAGGCCGCCCATCTACCGAAAAATCTGCAGGGCTTTGTCAACGGGGTCCTCCGGGAAAGCCTGCGTCAGAAGGAAACACTGTCCGCCCGACTCCGCCAGGATAACGCAGGAGCCCCCTTCCTCAATCACCCGGACTGGCTGGTCAGACGCTGGCAGGAACGATACAGCGAGGAAGAGATGCGACGGATCTGCGCGATCAACAACCAGCAATCGCCTCTGATCCTGCACGTCAACACCTGTGTCACCACCAAAGATCAGTTGATGGCGGCCATGGAGCAGGAAGGAATAGTGGTGCATCCGGGGACATACAGCGAGGATGCCCTGGTCCTGCCTGAATTTCATGGCGCTATCAACACGCTGCCGGGATTCGCCCAAGGCCACTTCCAGATCCAGGATGAAGCAGCCCAATTGATCGCGCTGCTGCTGACCCCCATCATCCCAAACGGCCGGTACCTTGATGCCTGCGCCGGGGTTGGCGGCAAGACGAGTTGTTTGATCCAGCTCTGCACCGGTAGCAATGCCACCATCGCCGCCGTTGAACCTGATTTGCAGCGCCTGCAGAAATTCCGCGAGAACAGGCAGCGCCTCCATCCTGATGCCCCTGTCACCCTGTATGAAATGGATCTGCAAAACTTTGCCCAAAGCTGCGACTCCCCCCTTGACGGCATCCTGATCGACGCCCCCTGCTCCGGCACCGGGGTCACCGGTCGACATCCTGACATCCGCTGGAACCGCCAGGAGCATGAGCTGGCCCGTTTTCAAAAAAATCAGTTGGCGCTGCTGGACCAGGCGGCAGGACTTCTCGCCCCTGACGGCGTCTTGGTCTATGCCACCTGCTCGCTCGAACCTGAGGAAAACGAAGAGGTGATTGCCCTCTTTCTTGAGCACCACCCTGACTTTGTGATCGAAGACTGCACGCCATTCCTGCCGCAAGCAGCACAAGAACTGGTCAGAGATGGATTTTTTGCCCCCCTGCCCGGGCCGACCATTGATGGATTTTTTGGGGCCAGACTGGTGCGTGTCAAAGAAGAGCTTGACGGGGTTTAAACTGTTAGACTTAGGAATTTCTAAAATGTTTTCCAATCAAAAAGGCAATGCGGGAAAGCACATAAAGACTTTTTTGATAGGTGCTAATTTCTTCTTACTTATTGGAATTCTGTGCTTTGTGGGCATAAGAAAAAGCATCAAATTTGAATACATTGACCACCTGCCCACTGGTGCACCTTATGAGAAAACCAAATATATATACGAATGGCCGAATAATGTTGGTGTAGTACATGATGATAAAAACCTAATCAAAACAATATATGGCTATGATCCGATATTCACAAAAATTGCTGTTATTGATGGTGTAAGAATTATTACCTTTGTAAATGCAGGTGCAATATTAAAAACGAACAGAGACTCAATACAGATTGATCAAAAGGATTCTAGGTACATGGGTTACATGGGAGCATGGACAGATTGCAGAGAGTTTTCAATTAATTCTGATGGTATAGTATTTGAACTCTGTGACTGAAATGCCAAGACAAATAAAAAGTCATCTAACCTGTAGAGGTTTAATTAATAGTCTATCCACCCGAACCTGAGTCATTGCCAAGCCCATCCATGATAGAAATGGAGAATTCATGTCTCAATACCGTATCCTCTGGATCAGCCTGACCGTTCTCCTGCTTGTCGGCGCCATTGTCTGGTACCGCCTTTCGCCCAAGGAGATTGAGGTCATTGTTGCGCCGGTGGAACGAGGCACTGTCGAAAAGGTTGTGGCCAATACCCGGGCCGGGACCCTGAAGGCCTGCCGTCAGGCCCATCTCTCTCCCGCCATCGGCGGCCAGCTCAACATCCTGGCCGTAAAGAAAGGGGACAAGGTTGAACAAGGCCAGCTCCTGCTGGAACTGTGGAACAAAGACCTTGTGGCTGAAAAACTACTGGCGGCCAGTGAGGCCAGAACGGCCCAGGCCCAGGCGGAATCAGCCCGGGTGCAGGCGGAAAACTCCAGCCGTGAGACCAAACGGCTCCAGCACCTGATAAAGATTGCCGCCATCTCCGAAGAAACCCTGGACAAGGCCAGAAGTCTAGCCGAGGCCCAGGAATTTACCTACCAGGCCGCCCTGGCCACCGCCGAGACCAGTGAGGCAAGGCAGGCTGTCATCACGGCCCAACTGGAGCGGACCCGCCTGGTGGCCCCCTTTCCCGGCATTATCGCCGAAATCCATGGGGAGCTCAACGAATATGTCACCCCCTCACCGCCCGGCATCCCCACCCTTCCCGCCATCGAACTGCTTGACGTCTCCTGTTTTTACGTGACTGCCCCTATTGATGAGGTTGATGCGGCCAAGATTAAGGTCGGCGACAAGGCCAGGATCACCATGGACGCCTTTGCTGACCAGCATTTTGCCGCCCGGGTCCGGCGGATTGCCCCTTATGTCCTGGATCTGGAAAAACAGGCCCGTACCGTCGAGGTGGAGGTGGAATTCACCGACCTGAAAGAAGGGCAAAACCTGCTGGCCGGATACAGCGCCGATGTGGAGATCATCCTTGAGGAACGCAGCAACACTCTGCGCATACCGACCCAGGCCCTGCTGCCGGGGAATAGGATCTATGTTTATCAGCCAAAAACAGGGCGCCTGGAAGAACGAACCATCCGGACCGGACTGAGCAACTGGGATAAAACCGAAGTCATTGAGGGGTTACAGCCAGGTGAACGGGTCGTCCTCTCCATCGATCAACCGGGCCTTAAAGACGGAATCCCGGCCAGGGTTTCGCCGGAGAAATCGACTAAGAAATGATCAGTCTTCAAAACATTGAAAGGATCTTCCAGGTGGGCGACGAAGAGGTTCACGCCCTCCGTGATGTGTCCATGACCGCCACAGATGGTGACCATATCGCCATCATGGGGCCATCGGGATCGGGCAAGTCTTCCCTGCTCAATATTCTCGGCCTCCTTGATCGTCCTGACACGGGTTCCTATGAACTGGATGGAGTTAAAGTTTCGGAACTGGATGAAAAAGAGCAGGCCCGGATCCGCCGCCACAAGATTGGCTTTGTCTTCCAGTTTTTTCATCTGGTGCCACGCCTGACCGCCTTTGACAATATCGCCCTGCCCCTGATGCTCGCAGGCATGAAGCAGGATGAGCGGCAGGCCAGAGTCACCGCCGCCCTGGCTGCCTTTGGTCTTGGCAATCGGGCCCAGCACCGGCCCGATCAACTCTCAGGCGGACAACGGCAGCGGGTGGCCATTGCCAGGGCGACGATCATGCAGCCCTCGGTGATCCTGGCCGATGAGCCGACCGGCAACCTTGACCGCAATTCTGGAATCGAGGTGGTGGAGATCCTTGAAGAGCTGAACCGGCAAGGGATCACCCTGATCATGGTCACCCACGACCCGGAACTGGGCAGGCGGGCCCAGCGCCAGATTCTGATGGTTGATGGCCGCATTGAAAGAGAGGCTGAAGGCTGAAGAGCGTCCGGCTATTCGCCGGACTGGAAGACTGAAGCTAACAACAAACGGGCCAAAGGCCCGCATACTTCGGTCTTCAGCCTTCAGCCTTCAGTCTTCAGCCTTCAACCTTCAGCCTTTTCCTAAAAAACCATGCAGATCCGCGACATCCTTTCCTTCAGTCTGCTTGCAGCCACCGCCAATCGCGGCCGCACCCTGCTCATGCTGCTGGCCATGGCCATCGCGGTCAGCTCCGTTGTCGTCCTCATCTCTCTTGGCGACAGCGCCAGGCACTATGTGATCGACCAGTTTTCCACCCTCGGCACCAACCTTCTCATCGTCCTGCCTGGGCGCTCTGAGACCACCGGCGGCCCGCCGCCCCTGCTGGGCGCAACCCCCCGCGATCTTACCCTGGCAGACGCCATGGCGCTGAACCGGGCCCGCACAGTCCGCCGGATTACGCCAATCATCGCCGGTTCCGCACCCATATCCGTCCGCAGTCTGGAGCGGGAGATGCTGGTGCTGGGCTCCACCTCCGAACTCTACGAGATTCGCCACCTTGCCTTGAGTCAGGGCTCCTTTCTCCCGCCAGGTGAGCCGACTCGGGCCGAGGCCGTCTGTGTGATCGGCCAGAAAGGCAAGAAAGAACTCTTTGGCAACCAGCCGGCCATTGGCAGGTGGCTGCGCATCGGGGACCGCCGTTTCCGGGTGATCGGGGTACTGTCGTCCTCCGGCGTCTCACTCGGTGAGGATCTGGGAGAGGTGGTCATCATTCCGGTGGCTGCGGCGCAAGCGCTTTTCAACACCTCCTCACTGTTTCGTATCCTGGTGGAGGCCACCAGTCCAGAGGGGATTGAACAGACCCGGAAATCGATCCTCGACACCATCCGGGTTCGCCATGAGGGTGAGGATGATATCACGGTCATTACCCAGGACGCGGTGCTGACCACCTTTGACCGGATCTTCAAGGCGCTGACCCTGTCGGTGGCCGGAATTGCCGCCATCAGCCTGGTCGTGGCCGGGATCATGATCATGAATGTCATGCTGGTGGCCGTCTCCAATCGCCGGGCCGAGATTGGTCTGCTCAAGGCCCTGGGGGCGTCACGAACACAGATCCTGGGGCTGTTTCTCACCGAATCAACCATCCTGTCATCGATCGGGGCCGGGATCGGGCTGGTCCTGGCCCTGCTCGGCATGCGGCTGGCGGCCTTTCTGTTTCCACAGTTTCCGCTGCAGCTTGCCCCCTGGTCATCGGCCATCTCTCTGGGAGTGGCCCTGATCACCGGGGTCGTCTTTGGCGTCTTACCGGCCCGCCGGGCGGCCGATCTGGAACCAGCCTTCGCCCTGATGCGACGCTGACGTACAATACGGGCACGAGGGGCAAAACATGCAGATACAAGATTTTTTCCGGTACACCTTCAATGGCATTCGCGCCCAGCGCCTGCGCAGCTTTCTCACCACCCTGGGCATTGCAGTGGGGATTGGCGCCGTGGTCTTGCTCACCTCGCTGGGAGAAGGGTTGCATCGCTTTGTCCTCGCCGAATTCACCCAATTCGGCACCAACCTGATCGCCATCAACCCCGGCAAGGTGACCACCCATGGCGTCTCCGGGGCCCTGCTCAGCAACGTCCGGCCCTTAACCATCGAGGATACCGCGATCCTCAAGCAACTGCCCCAGATCCTTGATGTGGTCTCGGTGGTGCAGGGCAATGGCGCCATTAAGGCCGGCGGACGCCAGCGGCGGGCCACCATCTATGGGGTGGATGCCTCTGCCGCCCGAGTCTGGAAGTTTGCTGTAGCCGCCGGTCGCTTTCTCCCCGATGATCCGCCGCGGTCAGCCCGCTCCTTTGTGGTCTTGGGCAGCAAGGTGCGACAGGAATTATTCGGCAGCAATCAGGCCTTGGGGATGCGAATCCGGATCGGCGGCGAGCTGTTCCGGGTCATCGGTTCCATGGAGTCAAAAGGACAGATGCTGGGTTTTGATCTTGACGATGCCGTCTATATCCCTGCCGCCAAGGCCATGGCCCTGTTTAACCGGGAAAGTCTCATGGAGATAGACCTGCTCCATACCGCCGGCAGCAGTTCCAGCGTCGTGGCCGAGAAGGTCAGGAAGGCCTTGCAGGCCCGTCACGGCAAAGAGGATTTCACCATCACCACCCAGGAAAAGATGCTGGAGATCCTGGGCGGGGTGCTGAATACCCTGACCATTGCGGTCGGGGCGCTGGGAGGGATATCCTTGCTCGTTGGCGGGGTCGGCATCCTGACCATCATGTCGATCACCGTCAATGAACGAACCGGGGAAATCGGCCTGCTCAGGGCCATGGGGGTTGAACAAAGTCAGATCCTCACCCTCTTTCTGGGCGAGGCGGTGTTACTCGCCGCCATCGGCGGACTGGCCGGGCTGGGGCTCGGGGTAGGCGGGTCATGGCTTTTCAGCCTGGCAGTACCGGCCCTGCCCGCCCACATCTCCTGGACCTATGTCGCTTCCGCCGAGCTGCTGGCTGCCTTTGTCGGCCTGCTGGCCGGGGTCTTGCCCGCCCGCCGCGCCGCCAGACTCCATCCGGTTGAGGCGCTCCGTGCCGAATAAGAGCGATTTTAGAGGTTGACGTTACCATTTCACAACCGGACAACACGCTCCGTCCTGAACCGCCAACAGATTGAAACCGACATCCTCATTCCCGAGGCCCCAAAATACATTGCCATGCAAGCAATATCTCCCACCCTGAGTACTGAGCACTGAGCACTGAGCACTGAGCACTGAATTATTGCATCTGGGAACTGAAGGCACTATACTGCAATGATTATGGTCAAAAAGAGCGTTTACTTGGCAGAGAATAGCCCTCTACAAACAAGGTGGCTTCATGTTGGATCTCAATACAACCCTGGCCTTTGAGGTCAAAAAAGAGATTGCCGATCGTTATTTTGGATTTCGTAAAATCATTGAAGAGGACACCAATGCGTATCAACAAAACATCATTACGGAGGCGTTGGAGCTGGAGGAAAAAATCGGATTCGACCTTGTCCGGATTTATGTTCTGCTGCAGGATAATTCGCTGATCAATGATTTTTTCCGGATCACTGGTTTAGGCGAGATCCTTTTTTACGACCAATACATAAGCAAATCACCCACTATCAGAAAACGGGTGTTGGCAGATTTACCGGTACATGGTCTTACCCGGAAATGGCGCTTTCAAAATATGTTTTTTGATATTTACGACTCTCTGGAAAAACATGTCGCCGACTATCGGAACCGTATCCTGGAACTGGCCGAAGACCAGAAAACCATCAAGGAAGAGATCAATCTCTTTTATCAAAAAAATGACATCAGCGGCATCATGCTTTTTCTCCGGGGCATGGATGGGACAACCCCTGGCAGTTCCGGCCCTATGGCTGGGGCTCTTGAGACCGATAACGCCATCACCATGGAACAGAAAATGCGCATTCAGCCACCTGGGCCCGTTGAAAAGTTCCTGCCGGTCCTCTCTCCAATCCCGCCGGCCAAGAAAATCCACAACGAGCTGAAAAGGCTTGTGGACACAGCCTTCTCCCAACAGCCGGAATTTGATCCCAAAAAGCTCTAAGCCATTATCAGAAAATAAAGGCAACATGGAAACGCAAAGGCAGAAGAAGTACGGCAAGAAACCTTATTTTCGTTCCATAGCCCTTGCCATCTGCTCACAGATAGCCAGAAAGGATCCCACATCCAGGCTGGCCTCACCGACAAAGAGTCCTGCCAATTCCGGCAAGTGCACGTAATCCTTGACGTTGTCGGGCTCAAGGGAACCGCCATAGACCACCGGTCGGCCCGGCTGGATCTGGGAGATAATCCGCGCCGTTTCTGCGGCCTTTATTGGTGATTCGGGAATCCTGACCGTCATGGCATCCACCGGACCATAGGCAATAATCATCTCTTTGCCGTCACTGTCATTCAAGGCCTGAAGCTGCGCCTGGGCATAGGGCTGATCCACGCAAACAATGGGAATCAGGCCCACATCCACCGCCTCGCTCATCTTGCCGGCGACATCCTGTGAGGTCTCATGAAAATAGCGTCTCCTTTCCGAGTGGCCGATAATCACATACTCAACCAGATCCTTGACCATATCCGCCGCCACCGCCCCGGTATAGGAACCCCTGGGAAAAGGTGAGATATCCTGGGCCGCCAGGGACAGGTTTGCCAGCCCCAGGGTCTTCACATATTGCGACAGAGACTGCAGACAGATAAAGGACGGGGCCACGATGATCTGCAGTCCCTCTACCGGACGATACCGTCTGGCGAATTCAGCAAACCAGTTGTGCGCCTCGTCACTCCCCTTGTTACACTTCCAGTTGCCAATCACATATTTTTTCATAATCACGCCCTCTTTCCGGTAGAAGTTTATGGAACGTCAAGGAGATCGGCGGAGCCCCTTCTTTTCAGACCCTTGCGCGCCACCTTGGCAAAAGCAAGGTGGTTATTTGCAGGCAACCTCTTTGCGGGGCATCTCTGCCATAATCCGCTCCCTGATCGCCTCTGCGCTCAGCCCCTCAATAATGACCTGCTTGCGCCGTGACTGCTGTCCCTTATGGAGAATAACCTGCTGGCGGGCAATCTTGAAAAAAGAAGAAAAGAAAGTGATGAGGGCCTTATTCGCCGCGTCATCAACGGGTGGCGAGGTCAGGGCCAACTTGATGGCCTGGTCATGGATGCAGACCAAGCCATTACGGGAGGAGCGTGGTTGGACGTAAATGGCAAGGAGTGACCTCCCGTCCGGCAAACGAGACAAAAAGGGCATAAGGCTCTCTTTATCTCTCCTGGCGCCTGACAGACTGATCAGATTTTCTCGTCATCCGCATGATCGTCACTTGATTCATCACCCCCAAAAACAGACAAAAGATCGTTCTCTCCGTCTGCATGAGACACAATGTCGGGTTCCCTGTTGAGCGCGGCAAGGTCTTCAGAATTGAGCGAACCATCTTCAAGGATCTGAATCTTCTGGAAGAGGTCATCATTCTCCCGTTCCGGACTGTGTTCATCGGCGACAGGAAAGATCTCCAGATTCTGCAGATAGGCCTCAAGGGTTGCCCGCAAGACCTGGCGCGCCTCTTCCCGTTTCTGCCGCAACGCCTCAATCTCTCTTGGCAGACGAGCAAGTTCGGCTTGTGCCGCCTCGCGAATCTGTTCTATCTCGGCCTTGGCCGCCTCGAGAAGCTGCTCCGCCTGCTCTTCGCTCTTCTCCTTCATCGAATCGCAAAACTGCTGGGCCGCAGCCAGTGTTGACCTGAAATCAACCTCATCTTTTTTTGCTTCTCGCTGCTGCTCCTCCATCAGCTCAATCTTGCGCCCCAAGGTCTCTTTCTCGGCCATTTCCTGCAATAAAGCCTCTTCAGCCTCATGAATCCGGGCCTCAGCACCGCTCAATGCCATTTCCAGTCTCTTCTTCTCCTCTTCAAGGTTGGTGATCCAGGTACGGAACCCTTCCAACTCTTTTGCCTGGGCCGCAAGCTTCTGCTCCATCAGCAACCCTGCCTGCCTCAGCTCTTCCGCCATTTTTCGAGACTCGGCGCTGCTCGCCTCCAAGGAGTTCTTCTGCTGTTCAATGATTTCTTTTTCCTCATGAAAGGCCTGCAGGTCATCAATCTGAAGCCGGCAACGCTCCTGGAGGTCAAAAAATTCCTCGGCAATCAGATCCAGGTAGGCCTTGACCTCAACAGGGTCATATCCTCTAAATTTACTCTGGAATTCCTGATCCTTGATAATCTGTGGTGTAATCATCTGTGGTGTTGTGGACATAATACTCCTCTGTATCCTCGTATTAGAAACCGTTACAAAAGGGATCTTGCACTCCTGACCATTTTGTTATGCCATCAAGAAAATGACACACTGATTTATTACCAGACCTCAACCCATCACCCTGGCCATCTGTTTCAGGGTGGGCACCAGAAAGCTCTGAAGAAACATGATCACCAGAATGAGAATCATGGGCGAGAAATCCATTCCCCCCATATTAGTAGGAAGCCACTGCCGGATACGACTCAGCAAAGGCTCGGTAATCTCATACAAAAATCGAACAATAGGATTATGGGTATCAGCATTCACCCAGGAAATGACCGCCCTGCCTACAACCATCCACAGATAGGCAGAAAGAAGGAAATCAAGCAACTGGGCCAGGGCCATCATAAAATTATTCATCACAAACATGTTTTGTACTCCTCTTTATGAAATAACAAGTCGCCTGCAGAAACAAAAATAGTTTCATAGTTACGCCACCTTGCTGCCAGCCGCCACCAGACCGCTTACGGTCGTCAGGACCAGACGCTTTTTCCCTTCCACCTCGGTCTTGGCCGCCAGGACCATGCCCTGTGACTGAACTCCCATTATCTCGACCGGTTGCAGATTGGCCACAATGAGTACCTGCCGCCCAACCATCTCTTCCGGGGTATAATATTCAGCTATTCCGGCAACGATGGTTCGCTGCTCCGGGGCCTTGACCGTCAACTTGAGCAGTTTATTTGATTTGAGAATATGCTCAGCAGCAATCACCTCTGCCACTCGCAGATCAATCTGCTGAAACTGGGCAAATTCAATCACCCCCACCTCCGCAACGCCCCCTTTCTTTTTCTCTTTTTTGGGAGAACTTTTCTGGACTGCTGTTGCGGCGACCGCAATAGCGCCACCCTCTTTTCCAGGCTTATCCATCCGGGGAAACAGAGAAGCAGTTGCCTGCAACCTGGTGCCGACCGTGCTCAAGCCCCACTGGGCGCCATGCGCAAAATTGGTAATCCGGGGATCGTCCGTACTCAAGCCCAAACCCACTGCCATCTTCTGACTGGTCTGGGGCATCACCGGCCGCAGGACAAGCGTCAACAGACGCAGACACTCAACCAGATTATAGAGCACTGCGTGCAGGCGCGGCTGCTGGGCCGGATCCTTGGCCAGCACCCAGGGCTCACTGATGACAATATATTTATTGGCATGGCTGATCAAGTCCCAGACACTCTGCAAGGCCCGATGAAACTGGAACTGCCCCATGCTCTCGTGATACTGGGACAACATCTGCACAGCCGTCTGGCGCAGGATCGCCTCAGACTCCTCAGTCGCGCCAGAGGCCGGGACCGTGGCATCTGTATATTTTTCCAGCATGGCCAGGGAGCGGCTGAACAGATTGCCCAAATCATTGGCCAGATCCGAATTCTGGCGAGTCACGATCGCGGCGCTGGAAAAGGAGGCATCGAGACCAAAAGACATCTCGCGCAGGAGAAAATAACGTACCGTATCGACACCGTAGTCGGCAACCAGTTCGGCTGGCCGCACCACATTGCCGATACTCTTGGACATCTTGGTCTCACCCACATTCCAGTAGCCATGGACATGGAGCCGCTGATACAGGGGGAGTCCCATGGCCAGAAGCATGGTCGGCCAGTAGATGGCATGCGGTTTGAGAATATCCTTGGCGATCACATGTTCCGCCACCGGCCAGTATTGATGAAACAACTTGCCGTCAGGATAGTCAAGTCCGGTGAGATAATTAATCAGGGCATCAAACCAGACATAGGTGACAAAATTCTGATCAAAGGGTAAGGCAATGCCCCAGGTCAGCCTTGAGGTAGGCCTTGAGATACAGAGATCTTCGAGGGGCTCGCTGAGAAAGGAAAGTACCTCGTTGCGGTAACGCTCCGGGGTGATAAACTCGGGATGGGCGTGGATATGATCCAGCAACTGCTGCTGATATTTCGACATGCGGAAGAAATAATTCTGCTCGGTAATCTTCTCCGGCGGCCGCTGGTGATCAGGACAGTTGCCGCTGACCAGCTCTTTTTCGGTCAGAAAACGCTCACAGCCCTTGCAGTACAGTCCTGAATATTCGCCAAAATAGATATCACCCTGCTCATAGACCTGCTGCAGGACGCGCTGCACGGTCTTGATATGATTCGTGTCGGTCGTCCGGATGAAGTTATCAGGGACGATATCGAGCAGCGGCCAGCTCTCCCGGTACAGGGCGCTGATCCGGTCCGCATACTCAAGGGGCGACACCTGCTCTTTGAGCGCCGCTTCAGCAATCTTGTCACCATGCTCATCAGTGCCCGTCTGAAACCGGACATCCTCACCGCAAACCCGCCGAAACCGGCTGTAGGTATCAGCGACAATGGTGGTATAGGCATGGCCCAGATGCGGCTGGGCATTCACATAATAAATGGGGGTCGTAATATAGGTTGTCATCTCTCACATCGTCTCAGGCAACAAGAAATTATGCAGTTATTACTTCTTTTCTTTCTTCCCACTTTCCTCAACTTTTACCGGCTCACAGTTCTGCCACTGCTCTTTGGTCAACAGATGGGTCTCCCCCTGGCCGTCACTGACCTGGATGGTTTGCTGCAAAGGGTTCTGCCGTTTGACCAGAAACACCTCTTCGCCAATCTTGATCCGCTTGCCGGTCTTGGGCATCCCTTTTCGCTCCCGGCGATAGGTGGAATATTCATAGGTCAGACAGCACAGCAGACGATTACAGACCCCGGATATCTTGGTAGGATTCAAGGGCAGATCCTGCTCTTTGGCCATCTTGATCGAGACGGAATCAAACTCGTCCATAAAGACTGAACAGCACAACTCCCGGCCACAGGTGCCAAGACCGCCTATCATCTTGGTCTCATGCCGCACCCCGACCTGCCGCATCTCCACCCTGGTATGAAACTCCAGCACCAGATCTTTCACCAGATCCCGGAAATCAATACGATTATTGGCAGTGAAATAAAAGACAATCTTGCTGCCATTAAAATACCGTTCGGCCCGCACCAGCCGCATCGACAGTTTATGCTGCTCAATAAGAGCCTTGCAGGCCAGAAAAGCCGTTGCTTCCCAAGACGTAATGGTGGCAAATCTCCCGATCTCTTCCTGATTCGCGCGGCGGGCCAGGACATAACTGGCATGGCGTTTCATCCCGCAGCCATGACTGCAAGGGGCGCGACTGAGGAGGATTGCCGGTTCAGTGCCATGATCCGTTTTAACCATCACCAGCTCTTTGGCCTTGAGATCGGAAAGCTCTGATGATGCCGTAAACTCCTGTCCTTGCGCCCGAAAACAGATCCGATAAAAGGATATCTGTGCCTCCCCGGCTTGTCCCTGTTGCTCTGCTCTCTCTTCCTGCTGTTCCGACATAGCTATATACTTTTAAGTTAAAATTACTCGGGGTTGTTTAGGCTGAAGACTAAAGGCCGAAGGCTGAAGGATATCAATCATCCCGCATATTGCTCCCTAAAACCCTTCAGTCTTCAGTCTTCAGCCTATCAAGCTAAACACTATTGCTGCAACTGAAATAGAAGCACCTCGCACACCAGGGTACGACTACAGTTCCGGCCCAGTTCTTTTTCAGCGCGATCAACCGCATGCAGCTTATCAAAAAGCTGACGAAAATTCCAGCATCGCAATTTATTCCCGTGCGCCCCCTCGCCCATGGCTGCCGACCCATGCCCATCCTGGCCTAACGAATCGGAAAACAGGAGATCCCGCAGCCAGATACGCAACAGCCCCAAAAGAGGGAGAAGATCTTCCTTCAAGGCCGCCATAGTTTCAGCCGCCTGCAGCAACAGCCCCACATCGCGGCTGCCGTCGTGCCCCGGATCAGCAAGGAGCGCCACCACCTCCCGCCAGATGGCCACCATCTCTTTGCGATACAGGAGCAAGGCCTGACCGGGACAGCCCTCAGAGAGACGGGCCAGGAGACGGGCTGTTTCGGGGTCCAGTTCGGGCAATTCCCGCAACAGGATCTGCGCCGTCTCTTCCTGGCCCAGACTGAAAAAAGGAATCACCTGACACCGGGAACTGATGGTAATCAAGACATCCCTGGCCGCTGCCGCCGTCAGGATCAACAGATTGTTGTCCGGCGGCTCTTCCAGGGTCTTCAGCAGACTGTTTGCCGCCTCCGGCCGCATGGTATGGATATCCTCCAGCAGCACTACCCGGACAGACGATTCATAGGGCGGATAAGAGAGCGCCTGGATCATCTCCCGGATGCGATCGATCTTGATCACCCCTTTTTCCGGGCTGATCACCAGAAAATCAGGATGATTCTCCGAGCTGTATTTCCGGCAGGAAGGGCAATCACCGCAGGCATCCATACCCTGCCGCTGGCGGCAGTTCACTGCCGCGGCCAGACTTCTGGCAAACAACTGTTTTCCCACCCCGTCCGGCCCGCGGAACAGATAGGCATGGGCCAACTTTCCAGACTCCAGGGCCCGGCCCAGCAGAAATTTGGCCTTTTCCTGACCCAAAAGACGGGAGAAAGAAAGGGTTAATTGTCTTTGCCGCGCGCCCATTGCTAAAAAAGCGTCTGCTGACGCGATGGCGTTGGTGCCGTCCGCCGCTCATCCGCATGCTCTGCCGCTTCTGCTTCCCGTGCCTCAAAAGGGCCAAGATACAGATATCGCTCCAGCGAGCGCTGGTACTCGGTCCACTGCAGCCCCGGCTCTTTCATCTTCTTGCGCAACTGCTCCATCAGGTTCATCTTGGCATCGAGATCATCAACAAAACTGAGGATAAAGGCCTCAACGGTCATGGGCACGGTGGGCGAACCGAACTCCTGACGACCATGATGGCTGAGAATCAGGTGTTGCAGCTGGGTGAGCAGTTCCGGCGGAAAATCCTTGATATCGCCCGCCGCCTCGGCCACCATCTCGCTGCCCATAACCAGATGCCCCTTCAACCGGCCCTGAGGAGTATAGTCAATCACGGCCACCTCCATCACCAGCTCGTCCACCTTACCGATATCATGCAGCAGAGCCCCGGCCAGGAGGAGGGAACGATCAACCCCCGAATAATGGGCGGCCAGACTCTCGGCAATCCGGGCCACAGAAAGGGAATGCTCCAGCAGGCCGCCCAGATAGGCGTGATGAATCCCTTTCGCCGCCGGGGCATCCTGAAAACGCGGCCACAGGGGCCCTTTCTTGAAGAAAACTTGCAATAATTTTTTCAAATATGGATTTTTCACCGAGGCGACAAGGGCCTGCAGGTCCATGGCCAACCTCTCCCGGTCCTGATCACAGACCAGAACAAAATAAGCAAGATCAACCTCATTACGATCGACCGCACGGGCGGCATCGATCTTGAGCTGCAACTTGTTCTGATACGACTGAACCTGACCGCTCAGGTGCACAAATTGACCGACCTGACACACCCCTTGCAGCTTCTCAACCTGATCCCAGATCGGCCCACCGATCTCACCGGTCCTGTCCACGACCTCCAGGATCAGATACGGCTTGCCGGCCCGGGTCTCGGCCAGACGCGCCGTCTTGACCAGAAAAAAATCATCCAGCCGGTCACCCTCTTTGAGCTGATCTACAAACTGTATCTTGTGCATGGCAGCTTAGCTTAACTTTATCGCGGGATTTTTGTCGTTATCTGGCAGACGCCACTCCAGGAAACAGCCGGAAAAGATTAGCTGTTTCCTGAAAGCGGCATAAGAGGCCGTAAATCAAACAAGCAAGAAAAAGACCTTGCCTCATTAACCCAATCTATTGTTGAGGGGCAAACGCCACTCAATGAAACAGCCCACAAAACGGCTGTTTCATTGAAGCGGCATAAGAGGCTGTAAACGAAACAAGCAAGAAAAAGACCTTGCCTTATTAACCCAATCTATTGTTGAGGGCAGACGCCACTCAATGAAACAGCGGGAAAAGATTCGCTGTTTCATTGAAGCGGCATAAGAGGCTGTAAACGAAACAAGCAAGAAAAAGACCTTGCTTGTTTCATAACAGCCTCTAAACATTAAAACGAAAGAGGAGACAGTCGCCATCGGCCACCACATATTCCTTGCCTTCAGAGCGCATCAAGCCCTTGTCCTTGGCCACCGCCTCACTGCCGCAGGCAATGAAATCCTCATAGGCAATGGTCTCGGCCCGGATGAAGCCGCGCTCAAAATCGGAGTGGATCTTGCCGGCCGCCCCCGGCGCCTTGGTGCCCTTGGCAATGGTCCAGGCCCTGGTCTCTTTCTCACCCACCGTAAAAAAGGTGATCAGCCCCAGGAGCTCATATCCCGCCTTGATCAGCCGGTTCAATCCCGGCTCGCTCATCCCCATGTCAGCCAGAAATTCCTGCTGCTCCTCAGGCGACAACTGACTCAGCTCCTGCTCGATATTGCCGGAGATAATCACCACCGAGGCCCCCTCCAGGCGGGCCGCCTCTTCCAGCGCCCGCACCGAGGCGTTCCCTTGCAGCGCATCCTCTTCCGCCACATTGGCCACATAGAGCACCGGCTTGGTGGTCAGCAGACAAAGGTCACGCAGGAGATCACGCTCAAGGTCACCATCGGCCGTCACGCTGCGGGCCGGCTGCCCGCTATCGAGCGCCGCATGCAATTTCTCCAAGAATACGGCCTGGGCCTTATAGACCTTGTCTCCTGATTTGGCCTGAGAAATGGTCTTCTTCAGCCGTTTATCAACAGTATCCAGATCGGCCAGGATCAGCTCCATGTTAATAATCTCGCGATCACGCTCGGCGTCAATGGAGCCATCGACATGGACGACATTCTCATCCTCAAAGCAGCGCACCACATGGACAATGGCATCCACCTGCCGGATATGGCCGAGAAACTGGTTGCCCAACCCCTCGCCCTGACTGGCCCCCTTGACCAGTCCGGCAATATCGACAAACTCCATCTGGGTCCCGATCTTGACTTTGGTTTTGGCAAGAATGGCCAGGGCATCGAGGCGGGAATCAGGCATGGCCACAATCCCGACATTGGGCTCGATAGTACAGAAAGGATAATTAGCCGCCTCAATACCGGCGGCGGTCAACGCATTAAAAATTGTTGATTTTCCAACATTTGGCAGACCAACAATACCACAACGAAAGCCCATAAAAAAAACTCCTAAAAAAGGATGCAAGTATTCAATGAACACTTCAATCTTAAATCTTAAAACTCCCTACCACCAGTTACAAAAATTCTTAAAACAAGTATTATACCCTGCAACTATGGAAAATGCCCCTCTTTTTCACCACAACCCCCTCTCTCCTTCCCATGCCTGACACAATGACCAATTCCATTCTGATCCACAGCTGTACCCTGCTCGCCGCTCCCGATGCCCCTCTCCTCTCCGATGCCTGGCTGCTGACCAAAGGTGACACCATCGCCGCCATCGGCACGGCCGCCAACCTGAAGCAACAGGAAACAAACCAGACAACAACGATCATTGACGGCCACGGCAAGCTGCTGGCGCCGGGGCTGATCAACGGACACAACCACTGCGCCATGACCCTTTTCCGCGGCCTGGCCGATGACCTGGAACTTGCCACTTGGCTGAATGAATATATCTTTCCGGCCGAGGCCAGGTATGTGAACAAAGAGATGGTTTATCACTGCTCCAAACTGGCCGCAGCCGAGATGATCCTCGCCGGCACCACCACCGTGGCCGATGGCTATTTTTTTGAAGGCCAGGCGGCGCAGGCCTTTGTGGATACGGGGATGCGGGCGGTTGCCGCCCAGGGGATCATTGATTTTCCCGCCCCTGGCGTGCCCGACCCTGCCAAAAGCCTGGAGACAGTGGCCGAATTTCTCGATGCGTGGCAAGGCAGACATCCCCGCATCACCCCAGCCATCTTTGCCCATTCCCCCTATACCTGCTCGAATCAGACCCTGCAAGGGGCCAAGAAACTGGCGACCGAGAGGCAGGTTCCCTTCTTTATCCATGTAGCGGAAAGCCGCCAGGAACAAGGGATGATCCAGGCACCCCAGGGGACAAGCCCGATCAGGCACCTGGCCGCCCTCGGTCTGCTGGACCCGCACACAATCTGCATCCACGGCGTCTGGCTTGATGATGAGGATCTTGACCTGCTCGCCACAAATGGCGCCGGGGTGGTGGTCTGCCCCCAGAGCCACCTGAAACTGGCCTCCGGCATGGCCCCGGTCTCAGCCATGATCGAACGCGGCATCCGGGTGGGTCTGGGCACCGACGGTTGCGCCAGCAACAACAGCCTGGATATGTTCCGGGAGATGGATCTTTTATGCAAAACCCAGAAGGTCCATACCCTTGACGCCACAACCCTTCCGGCCAGGCAGGCGCTGCGCTGCGCTACCGTCAGCAATGCCGACCTGCTCGGGCTGGGCAACATTGGCCAACTGCTGCCAGGATACAAGGCCGACCTCATCCTTCTCGATCTGCAGCAACCCCACCTGGCCCCCTGCTACAATCAGGACCTGCTCGTTTATGGCGCCAGTGGCGCCGACGTCCATACCGTCATCATTGATGGCCGCCTGGTCATGGAAGACAAGAAAATTCTGAGTTTTGATATTCAGGAAACGATGCGGGAGGTTCGCCGCCTGGTCATACTGGAGGGCTGAATCGGGAGTTTATACGCAAAGAATTTTATGCCGCTCAAATCGGCAATGTTGTGCAGAGAGGGAGTAATTTGCCGTCACGCATTTGGGGTGGGGTGCAGCCCAATATTTTTTACCCTCCTAAATACGCTTTTTTCACCTCGGGATTACCCAGCAGTTCCGCGCTGGTCCCGGCAGCCACGATAGTGCCGGTATCAAGGACATAGCCGCGATGCGCCAGATGCAGCGCCAGATTGGCGTTCTGTTCCACCAGCAGGATGGTCATCCCCTCTTCATTAAGCTGTTTCAATTTGCGGAACAGCTCATATTTGAGGACCGGCGCCAGTCCCATACTCGGCTCATCCAGCAACAGGGTCTTACAACCCGTCATCAGCGCCCGTCCGACTGCCAGCATTTGCTGCTCGCCGCCACTGAGCGATTCACTGCGCTGGTTGCGACGTTCTTTCAGCCGTGGAAAAAGAGTAAAAACATAGTCGTATTCCTTTTCCAGATCGGCTTCTTTGGCCCGGGCATAGGTGGCCAGTTTCAGATTTTCCCAAACGGTCAGGTTGCCAAAGATCCTGCGCCCCTCAGGAGACAGGGCAAGATGCAGATTTTTGACGACATCACTCGGTGTGGTCTGAAGAATCGATTGGCCCTGGAAGATAATGTCACCGGAAATGACCCGTGGGGCCTCCGGCGGCGGCAGACGGGCAATGGAATAGAGGGTGGTGGTTTTGCCGGCACCGTTAGCCCCGATCAGGGTGACGATTTCGCCTTCGTTGACATGAAAGGTGATCCCGTGCAAGGCCTGAATATTCCCGTACTTGACGCATAAATTTTCAATTGACAGCAGCATCAGATCGTATCGTCTCCCAGGTAAGCCGTAATAACGGCGGGATGATTACAGATTTCTTCGGGATTTCCTTCGGCAATGGTTTCGCCAAAATCAATCACCTTAATCCTGGTGCAGAGCTGCATGATAACATCCATTTGATGCTCGATCATCCAGATGGTGACCTCAAACGTTTCATGGATCCAGCGGATGAGGCGGATCAGCTCCTGGATATCGGCCGAGTTCAATCCCGCTGCCGGTTCATCGAGTAACAGCAGTTTGGGATGGATTGACAGGGCGCGTGCGATCTCGAGCTTGCGCTGGGTGCCGTAGGGAAGATTTTTCGGAAACTCATGCGTATATGGTGTCAGATGAAAGATATCGAGCAATTCAGCGGCCTCGCGGGCAATTTCCGCCTCCCGCTGCATATAGCGTCTGCTGCGGACGGCGCTGTGAAAAAAACCGTAGCCGAGCCGGTAATGTTGGGCCACACGGATATTGTCAAGCACCGTCATATCATTCCACAAGCGGATATTCTGGAACGTCCGGGCCACACCAAGCGCCGTCACCTTGTGCGGCTTGAGCCCGCCGGTTGGGACGCCATCAATCAGGATTGCCCCTTCACTGGGTTGATAGAAGCCGCTGACCAGATTAAAAACCGTGGTCTTGCCGGCGCCGTTAGGGCCGATCAGCCCGCTCAACTCTCCCGGCATTAACTGGATATTGAAGTCGGAAACCGCCCGCAGACCGCCGAAGTTTTGCGTCAGATGGCGAATTTCGAGGACGGGTCTCTTCTCTGTCGGTATGCTCATTTAAACCTGTAAAATTTTTTCAGCTTGGGAAAGATGTCCCCCAGTTCGCGGTTGCCCATAATCCCCTCGGGGCGGAACTGCATCAGGATGATGAGGAGCAGCGGGATGACAATCCACTTGATGATCTGCAATGGACGAAGCAATTCCAGGAGAACGGTGAAGAGAATCGCGGAGAGCACGGAACCGGACAGCGACGCCATGCCGCCCAGATAGACCATGACCAGCACTTCCGTGGATTTAAGGATATTGAAACTTCCCGGATTGACGTAGCCGAGAATATAGGCGAACAGGCCGCCTGCGATGCCGGCCATCCCGGAGGAGACCATGAAGGTAATCGTCTTGATCTTGTTGGTGTTGACGCTCATGATCTCGGCGGCCACCTCATCCTGACAGATGGCGGTAACGCCTTTGCCGAAGGTCGAGGAAATATAGCGCCGCATCAGCCAGATACAGAAGACGGTAAACAGCAAGACCCAGATCGGCATCCATGGC
>CAISPV010000032.1 GCA_903887485.1 uncultured Desulfobulbaceae bacterium
TGAATTCCACCTTCTTGGGATGGATATCAAGACGGCGCAGATTGCGTTTGGCAAGCTGCTCATCGGTATAATTAGCCTCATGCTGCATACGGGAGGTCAAGGCCACCATCCCCAAGTTATGGGCATTCATGATGGCATTGATATCACCGGTCAGGCCTAGGGAGAACTCAGTCAGGGGAATACACTGAGCAAGACCACCGCCAGCGGCAGAACCCTTGATATTCATGGTCGGGCCGCCTGATGGCTGACGAATGGCACCGATAACACTCTTGTTCCGCTTGCCAAGTCCCTGGACCAAACCCATGCAGCAGGTTGATTTTCCTTCACCAAGAGGGGTGGGACTGATAGCGGTCACATCAATATATTTGCCGTCGGGCTTATTACCCAGACGGCCCATGATCTTCTTGAAATCAAGCTTGCCGATATAATGTCCGTGCGGCAGGATCTCATCTTTTTCAAGACCGAGCTTCTCACCCAGCTCATACACGGTTTTCATCCGGCTTTCGGCTTCATGCGCAATTTCCCAGTCGGCATGTTTTGTTGGATCAAGCACCATACTCTACTCCTCTCAAGGCAAAGGTTAAGGATCATGCGACCAAGAAGTCAGACACCCGCCGGCATCTTCCACCTCCTGACACATTTCATTTCATCATAATTGATGATCCATATAACTAATTGTTAAGAAAGTGTCAATATCCGAGCAGACCACAAAAGAAAAAAGGCCCCTTGTCGTAACTCTGCACACAAGGGGCCTTTTTTAAGGCATACAATGAATTGGTTGCTCTCTTCTGCAACTGCAACTTAACTAAATAATTGCGGATATCTTTTCTGTATCTCTGCCTCAAGGGGAATCATAACCTCACGCATGGAGGGCTCAGCAGCAGGAGAGGTTCGCAATCCCAAAAGATGTTTCCATTCCGCAAGGTTACAATACACCATGATCTCGGTTTTACAGGAATTGGGCAATACCGTTCTCGCGGCCTGGGGCGTTGAGGTCTCCAGCAGTTTCAGATACAGGGATTCAGTCACCTCCATGGCCTGTTGCCACAGCGTGTATTCAGCAGAATCCGGGGCAAAAAACAAAGGGCGGACAAATGTCACCTGATTACCAAACTTGTCCTGACTATACCGGCAGTAACGCTGACTCTCTTGAAGAAAGGAACAGGGGCGATGGCGAACAATTTCATGGGTAACGGCCCTGTTCACTATAAATTTTACTCCCAGAAAGCGATGGTGCAACAACAGATCCGGTGCCAATTGGTCCACCTGCTCCAGAGCCATTTTCTCAACACCAATGTCCTCCCCCCCTTGTCTTTCCTGGGGTTGCCAGACACCTTCAAAAAGATACGAATGCCTCGCGCCAAGAAAATCAACCATGGCCTGCACCAAAGCAATTTCAGGAAAAGCAAGATACAGCTCCCTGAACGCCCGGATTGATCCCGTCACCAGCAGACCATTCTCCACCCGATCGACAAAAAGAAACTTGGGCTGGCACCCCAGAAGATCTGTGATCTGCTGCGAAGAACAGGCAAGACGCAGGGTCACCACCGCCATCTCCATGACCGAGTTATGACCATGTTCAGCAATCTTCTTCACAAAGGGCAATGCTGAGCTCTCGCTGATCTTCTCCTCGCTCTTGTAACAGATACGACCGCAGGCCTCCAACCGTACCGTAAGTGACGCCCGATCCAGATCATCCTGGATCTCATAGCTGGGATTGACGATAATCATTTACATATCCGCCTTCCAGAAGGGTGACATTTGACGCAACCCAGCAATAATGGGTGGCATTTTTTCAAGGACAAAATCAATTTCTGCTTCGGTATTGTAGATACTTAAGGAATAGCGAATGGAGCCATGAGCCGCAGTAAACGGAACCCCCATAGCCCGCAGGACATGGGACGGCTCAAGCGAGCCAGAGGTACAGGCGGATCCCGATGAGGCGCAGATATTATATTGATCCATGTGCAACAGAATAGCCTCGCCCTCTACATACTCAAAACTGATATTGGCAGTATTGGGCAGGCGGTCGGTCTTATGACCATTCAACATGGAATGCGGGATGGAGGCAAGTAACCCCTGCTCCAGTTTGTCCCTGAGGGCCTTGACCCTGCTGTTTTCCTCGGCCATATGAGCCGCCGCCAGATCGCAGGCGCACCCAAGCCCGACAATGGATGCCACATTTTCGGTGCCGCCCCGCCGCCCTTTTTCCTGATGGCCACCCACCAGGAAAGGAACAAAGGGGGTGCCGCGACGAACATACAAAACGCCAATCCCTTTGGGGCCATGGAGTTTATGGCCGGACAGGGACAGGAAATCGACATCCAGATCCTTCAAATTAATGGGAACCTTGCCCACGGCCTGGACGGCATCGGTATGAAAGAGGATGTCGCGTTCCCTGGCTATCCTCGCCATCTCGGCGATGGGGAAAATCACCCCCGTCTCATTATTGGCCCACATGACACTGACAATAGCCGTATCATCAGCCAGCGCCTCTTCATATTTCTGCAGGTCAAGGGTGCCGTCAGCTGCTACCATCAAGCGGGTCAGACGATGTTTATGACCGGTCAGGGTATCAAGATTCTCGCACAGATTCTTGACAGCCGGATGCTCCACCCGGGTCGTAACCACATGGCGTTTGTCAGGAAATGACTGCAAGGCTGAGAAAATAGCCGTGGAATCACTTTCGGTGCCGCAACTGGTAAAAACGATCTCTTCCGGCTCCGCCCCCAGCAGATTGGCAACCTTGCTCCGAGCCTCGGTAACTGCGGCCCCGACCTGTCCGCCAAAACGGTGCATGGAGGAAGGATTGCCATAATAGTCCCGCAGATAAGGCATCATCGCCTCAAGCACCTCGGGAGCGACCCTGGTGGTGGCATTGTTATCCATATAGACTGCATCTTCAGGATTCATCATTTTGACTCCTCCACAATCAGCGAGTCAAGGACCAGCTCCCGCAGTTTTTTCTCCACATACTCTTTCAGGGTCGTCTGTGATTTCGCGCAACTGGTACAGGATCCCCGCAGGGAGACCATGACAAAATCGCCATCCACATCCACCAGCTCGATATCGCCGCCATCCTTGCGCAGGCCGGGCCTGATCTCGCGTTCCAAGGCCTCTTCGATCTTCTTGATCTTCTGCAGGGTGGTCATACGCTTGGGTTTTTCGGTAAGATTTGGGAGATCAATTCCCTGATGCACCGTGGCCACCAGGATCTCGCGCAAACGATCGATACACTTGCCACAACCGCCGCCCGCCTTGGTAAAGTTGGTGATCTCTTCCACCGAACGCAGATTGGACTCCTTGATGGCCCGGATAATCTCCAGGTCCGTGACCCCGAAACACTCGCAGACCACTTCCCCTTCCGCCATAGGCAGCTTCAACCCCCGATAATTGGCAATGGCCGATTCCAAAGCCTCACGGCCCATCACCGAGCAGTGCATCTTCTCCTTGGGCAGCCCGCCGAGACGATCGGCGATATCCTCGTTGGTCACCTTCGCGGCCTCATCAAGGTTCATGCCGATAATCATCTCGGTCAGAACAGACGATGAGGCAATGGCGCTGGCACAGCCAAAGGTCTTGAATTTGGCATCAGCAATGACGCCTTTATCATCCAGCTTGAAGGTCAATTTCAGGGCATCGCCACAGGCCAGTGATCCTACTTCGCCGATGCCGTCAGGGCTTTCAATCTCTCCCACATTCTTGGGGTGCAAAAAATGCTGCTGAACCTTATTGGTATATTCCCACATGAGCCACTCCTGATAATTTATATAAAAAAGAGTGAATAGAAAAAATATTTTTCCCATTCACTTTTCACTATTCATTCCGCACACACTAAATACTTCACCAATAAAAATCAACGTTCAAGTGAAAACCCAGCAAATTCAATCCAGCAAAAGATTTCACAACAAACCAATCTCCTTCAGCATGGCCCTGGCCGCCTGCACCAGGTTTCCGGTACCGGCGGCGGTGCGCGACTCCACATAAAAACGGACCTTGGGTTCGGTGCCGGAAGGCCGGATCATCAGCCAGGAACCATCCTCAAAGATCATCTTCCGGCCATCAATAGCAATGACTTCGGCGATACGCTGATCAACTTCACCCACTTTAACCAGAGCGCCCACCCCGTAACTTTGCAGGCGTTGCAGGATAGCCTTGAGCTCCTCCCCTTTGGCGCTCACCTCAAGCCCGCCGCGGTCCGGGTAATAGGCACCGTATTCTTCCTCAATGCGGCGCAGGTACTCACCGAGATTCAGGTTTAAAGTCAAGACCATATCCATGGCCACCAACAAACCGATATAGGCGTCTTTTTCCGGGGTATGCCCGATCACCGAGATACCATCCGACTCCTCAAAGCAGACCAGGGCCTGACCGATCACCGGTTTGAACTCCTTGAATCCTACTTTTGGCTCAAAAACCTGCTCGCCAAAGGCACGAGCCAGACAATTGGCCAGATTGGAGGTAGCCACCGTCTTGGCCACCATCCCCCGTTTCCCTTTGACCTCATGAAGAAAATGATAGGCCATGGCCCCAAACTGATTCATGCTGATCTCAACAGTACCATCGGTAAAACGAATACGATCCCCATCCGGATCAATAATCGCGCCCAGCTTGAGCCTTTCCGGTCTTGCCCGCAAGGTCTCACCCACCTGGCGCATATTGGCCGACGAAGGCTCCGGGGCAATACCGCCAAAGGTCACATCAGCATTTGCCCGCAGATGGATCAACCTCTCTCCCCCATTCCCCTCAAATAGGGGTGCAACATGAAGACGACTGGCGCCATGCACCGAATCAATCACCACACAGAGGTCCTGATTCTCCTGAAACCCGTACATGATTTTATCCAGATCAAGCCCGTGAGCTGTAACATTGCGACGTACCAGGGACTTCCAGCATCCCAGGGAATCGAATGGCCGGATATCTGTTCTTTGAGAAGGAGCCGGCAAAGGGGTAGTAAGGGAAACCAAAGGAGAAACACCAGCGCCGATGATTCGGCGGGCATTGGCCGTAATCCTGTCAGTCAACTCCGAGGCAGCAGGCCCCGCATCAGCAGCATTGTACTTGAATCCGCCATATTCCAGAGGATTATGCGAGGGAGTCAGATTGATGGAAAAGGCCGCGCCCAGCTCCAGCAGCGCCGCTGACAACACCCCGGTGGTGGACTCACCGGCATAATGGACGGTAAATCCGGCGTTAACCAGGACCTCAATGACAGCCGCAGCAAGGATCTCGCCGCCAAAACGATTATCAAAGCCGACCACACACCCTTTCTTTCGAGCCTCTTGCAAACTCGACACCCCCAGAAAAGGAGCCAGATTCTGTTCCCCATCCACCGCCTGATACAACTCAACAATAGCGGCAGTGACAAAAGAGACGGAACGAACAAAAAGATCCTTGCCCAGTATCCCCCGCCAGCCGGAGGTCCCAAACTTCACCACGTCCCGCGGCTGACCCGTGTTCACGACCATCTCATCCAGGACCAACTGATAGACCTGATCGATATATCTCTGCCAGACCTCACCTTCATTCTTTCTTTTTTCCACAAGCTTACGAATCAGTGTAAAATAATCACTGCTGGCGTGATTGTTTCCGATAGTGCAGCTTTGATATAAATCACGCACAGTTTCAGCTATTGTCGTCATGCAAACTCCTCTAATTACTGCTATTATCTTTATTCTGAAAATCCTTGTTTCAGAAACAAATGGCAGGGACCTAAAACTGCTTTCCTTCAATATTCTTTTTCAACTGAGCTATTTCAAGACCAAGAGAGACACACTCTTTGCCATTCATGCAGAGATCCGCCTCCGGCACATCAAGATAATGGGTCAATTTGTGTTCATCCTTGTTTAAACGCACAACCCATGCTTTTTTCTCATCATCATACTGAACATCAATATCAATGTTACAAACACCAATTTCAGGATAAATTGCGGTAATCTTTTCACATAATTCTTTTTTATCATACATGGTCATTCCTCCTTTCAAAAGTTGATCTGCACAATCACCTTGTTTATTTGAAACTCCCACCCTTGATTCAATCCTTGTTTTCCAGAAGAATCACCAGGGCCTCTTCGATGGTCTGCGGGTAGTGGAAGACAACACCTTCCCGTATATCTTCGGGAATTTCCAGCACATCTTTTTCATTCAAGACCGGTAAAACCAGTTCTCTGATCCCGGCCCGCAAGGCGCCAAGGACTTTCTCGCCAATTCCCCCCACCGGCAAGACGTCACCACGCAGGGTAATCTCTCCGGTCATGGCCACATCAGGCCGAACAGACCGTCCGGTGATCACGGATACCAGGGATGCGACCATGGCCACTCCGGCAGAAGGGCCATCTTTGGGAATGGCCCCTTCCGGCACATGCACATGGATATCAATTTTGGAAAATATTTCCTCGTCAATCCCCAGCTTCTGGGCATGTGAGCGGATATAACTGTGGGCAGCCGTAGCCGACTCTTTCATCACATCGCCAAGCTTGCCGGTAAGGGTCAGACCACCACTTCCTTTCATCTTGGAGCTTTCAATAAAAAGAATCTTGCCGCCCACCGGCGTCCAGGCAAGACCAGTGGCCAAACCCGGCCCCCAGCTCCTGGCCTTGATCTCCGGGAAAAATCGCACGGGGCCAAGAAAGGTGTACAGATCATCAGGGCCAACCACTCGTTTTTTAGTTCGTCCCCTGGCAATTTCCGCCGCTATCCCCCGGCAGATCGCGGCAATCTCCCGTTCCAGATTCCGCACCCCGGCCTCACGGGTATACGATTCCACAAGAACACCCATAGCCTCATCCGAAAGCACCAGATCATCCTCACCCAAGGCATGGGCCTCCATCTGCTTGCCCAGAAGATGGCGTCTGGCAATGGCCACTTTTTCCTGCAGGGTATACCCGGACAGTTCAACCACCTCCATCCGATCACGCAACGGTTCAGGGATGGTGTCCAGCACATTGGCAGTAGCAATAAACATGACCCTGGAAAGATCAAATTCAATCTCCAGATAGTGATCGGTAAAGGTTGAATTCTGTTCAGGGTCCAAAACTTCAAGCAGGGCCGAGGAAGGATCGCCGCGAAAATCATTGCCCAGCTTGTCTATTTCATCAAGCAGAAAGACCGGGTTATTGGTTTTTGCCCTTTTCAGACTCTGGATGATCCGGCCGGGCAGGGCGCCGATATAAGTACGCCGATGGCCCCTGATTTCCGCCTCATCCCTGACCCCACCCAGGGAAATCCGCACAAATTCCCGGTTCATGGTGCGGGCGATGGACTGGCCAAGAGAGGTCTTCCCAACTCCCGGCGGACCGCTGAAACAAAGAATCGGCCCGTGCATATCCTGTTTCAGCTTGCGCACCGCCAGGAATTCCAGGATCCTTTTTTTGATTTTTTTCAGACCATAATGATCCCGTTCCAGATCGCTCTCCGCCTTTTCCAGGTCAAGGGTATCAACGCTTGATTCCAGCCAGGGAAGATCAAGGATCCAGTCGAGGTAATTGCGGGTGACAGAGTACTCCGGTGAGGAAGGGGAAATCCGCTCCAGCCGGACAAGCTCCTTTTCAACCACCTTCCGCGTCTCTTCCGGCAGCTTCTTGACTGCAAAGCGTTCGCGCAGCTCCTTGACCTCTACCTTTTCGCCATCCTCGCCCAGTTCCTTACGAATGGACTCCAGTTGTTGCCGCAGGAAAAATTCACGCTGCCGACCATCGATATCTTTTTTTACCGACTCCTGCAGCTTCTGACTGGTCTCCACGGTTTCCAGACGCTTGCTGATTTCGAGCATAACCCGCTCCAGAAGCTCTTCAAAATCCCTGATCTCCAGGATCTCCTGTTCCGCTTCAACCTTCAGATTGAGCTGGGTTGTGACCAGATAACTGATATGAAAAGGGTTATCCAGGGCATGCAGGGTGAGTCCCAACTCTTTTGGCAGTTCCGTCAATTGCACAAGCCGGGTAAATTGGGTGCGCAGGCTGAGAATCATGGCCTGCCCCTGCGGACTTTCATCCCAGGCCATAAGAATTTCCCGTACGGTGGCCCGGTGGAAAGGGGTCGTCTCAACAACCTTTACTATTTCAATTTTTTTGGTACCACTGATCACAACATGGTAATATCCCTCTTTTTCTTTGCTGAGTTTATGGATATAGCCAACAACCCCGACCCGATACAAATCATCTTCTGTAAGATGGTCAATGCCTTCCGGCACTGTTTTTCGGGTGGAGACAAGCCCGATTATCCGGTCGCCCAGAAGAGCGTCATCAATAAGTTGCTTGGACGACTCATCAGCCACCTGCAAGGGAAAGCCCATTCCAGGATAAAAGACAAAACCACGAAGAGGTAAAATGGCAAGGATTTCCGGGACTGCCAGACTGGCAGGATCCACTTTCTTTTCTGCCTGTTTATCTGCCTGCTGCTGTTTTTTCTCCATATTTCAGCCCTCAACCCGTATCCTGACTATTATCTGACTCGCCACTCTCTTCTTCAGGGAAACAACAAGAATTCCATCAAAATAGGAAGATGAGACCTGTTCCACATCAATGATCACAGGCAATGCCACTGTCCGCGCAAAAGCCCCCAATTCAATTTCCAACTGATGGATACAAACAACGGTCTGCGTCCTTGGAAGTTGCCTCCTGCCACTGATATGCAATTGATGTTCTTCCACCAGAAGCTCCAGTGAATCCTTCATCACGCCGGCAAGATCACAATAGACCGTTATTTCCTCATCAGACTCATAAATATCCACCGGAGGTTGCCACAGTCCTGATTCGACCTTGACCATTCTCGTAAAGGACATATTCCGCAGCATGCGACCGGTCTGGAGCTGCATCCCTTGAATTTCACGAAACAATTTCCTGCTAATTGGAACCATCATTTCCTCCGCACTGATACACCATTCATATCACCCGAGCAGTCGATACGGGTAGGCCCTTTTCGTCCAGGTGCTTGCCGGATACATTCTTTGCAACTGTTCATATGCTTCTTTGAGTGGCAGGGGATTACCGGTGCTTTTATAGCGATTGACACCGGTAAGGAATATGGCCTCCGGTGCCGAATCGCTCTCAGGATATTCCGCAAGAAGCTTTTCCAGATAACCAAGGGCTTCCTTAAATTTATTGCTGTCGTACTCTACTTTACCCAGACCAAGCAAAAGCGAGGGGATCAACGCTTCCGCATCAAAGAAACCAACAGTCCGATGATGTTCTTTCCCTTGAGGGTCAAGAAGCACTAAAGTCGGCGTCCAGGTTACAGCAAAATCAGAGGCCAGGGGCTGCGTGTCGGAACCTACACGCAAGGGAATAAGGTTATGCTCAATGAAGGTAACAACGGACTGTTGTGGATACGTAACTGTATCCATCTGTTGGCAACCAATTCAATGCGGGTTGTGAAAATCAAGAAGAATCGGTCTCTTTTCCACCTTTGATCGCTGCAAGGCGTGTACAAGTTCTGTTTCCCACTGGATCTTTTTCTCCATGATGCTTACCTCCTGCTCATCACTTGAAAGGACTGCATACGCGACATTGCCCATGCAATACAACTGACCTGCCAAAAAAATAATCCCGAAAACTTGACAGAGTGCTCACAACAACTCTTTTTTTATTACTTATTCTTTAAGTATGGAATAGAATCGATTAAAAAGTCAACCGAATAAAGTTCCTGACAATATCTCAGGCTAAACCTTGACGAATAGACACTATTCTTTATATATTAGCCTTGCTCTCAAATAGACAAGCGGGCACAATCTACAAAAAATTGGGCAAAAGCCCTTCTACTTAACAAACTAATCCCAGCAGGAGAACTCACATGGGCCACACTCACGACAAAGAACTTATTCTCTGGTTTGATGATATCGGCATTGACGATGTCCCCATGGTTGGCGGAAAAAATGCCTCCCTCGGCGAGATGTATCAGCATCTCACTTCAAAGGGTGTTGCTGTCCCCCACGGTTTTGCCATCACCGCCTATGCCTATCAATATCTGATCAAATCCGCAGGCATTGAAGATGGTGTCCGTGAAGCCCTTGCCGGTCTTGACACCCACGACCTTCACAATCTCCAGGAACGCGGCAAAAAAGTTCGCGCCATTATCAGGGGCGCGGCGTTTCCCCAGGATCTGCAAGACGCAATCATCAACGCCTACAAAAAGATGGAGGCCGAATATGGCAAGGATGTAGATGTCGCCGTCCGTTCCTCAGCCACCGCCGAGGATCTGCCGGATGCCTCTTTTGCCGGTCAGCAGGAGACCTATCTGAATGTCCGTGGCTACGACGCCATCCTTGACTACTGCAGCCAGTGCTTTGCCAGTCTTTTTACCGATCGCGCCATTTCCTACCGTCATGACAAGGATTTTGGCCAGTTTGATGTCTATCTCTCCATTGTTATCCAGAAGATGGCCCGTTCCGATTCAGCCAGCTCCGGTGTGCTCTTTACCATCGACACCGAATCAGGGTTTAAGGATGCAGTCTTTATCACCGGCGCCTGGGGCCTGGGCGAGAATGTGGTCCAGGGCGCGGTCAACCCGGACGAATACTTCGTTTTCAAGCCCACTCTCAAAATGGGGAAGCGGCCTATTGTCTCCAAGACCATCGGCTCCAAAGAGATCAAGATGATCTACGACAACGACCCCAACACCCCGCACCCAGTCAGAAACATCCCCACCACCCTGGAAGAGCGGAATTCCTATGTCATCAGTGACGATGAGATCCTCCAACTCGCCAAATGGGCAGTGATCATTGAAGATCATTACGGCAAGGCCATGGACATCGAGTGGGCCAAGGACGGCGACGGGGTAAAAGTCGGTACCGGCAAGCTCTTTATTGTCCAGGCCCGGCCCGAGACCGTCCACTCCCAGACCGACAAGAAGGTCATGGAAACCTACAAGCTGCAGGAAAAGGGCAATATTCTTGCCACCGGTCTGGCAGTAGGTACCAAAATCGGTCAGGGCAAGGCCAATGTCATCTCCGATGTCAAAGATATCCACTCCTTCAAAAAAGGGGAGGTTCTGGTGACCGACATGACCGATCCGGATTGGGAACCAATCATGAAGATCGCCAGTGCCATCGTCACCAACCGTGGAGGCCGGACCTGTCATGCTGCCATCATCTCTCGCGAGTTGGGTATCCCCTGCGTTATCGGCACCGTTGACGGCACCAAGAAAATCGCCCATGGCCAGGACATCACCGCTTCTTCGGCAGAAGGCGAGAAAGGTTATGTCTATGAAGGCCTGCTCAAGTTCGAGATTGATAGAGTGGACCTGGGCGACCTGCCGGCCACCAAGACCAAAATCATGATGAATCTGGCCATTCCGGAAAAGGCCTTCACCGAATGCCAGATCCCCAACGATGGCGTTGGCCTGGCCCGGGAAGAATTTATCATCAACTCCCACATCGGCCTCCATCCCCTGGCCTTGTATAACTACGAGGAGCTAAAGGCCTCTAAAGATCCAGTAAAACAGGATATCGTCAGGCAAATCGACGCTAAGACAGGGGCCTATACCGACAAAAAACAGTTCTTTATCGACAAGGTAGCCGAAGGTGTCGGCCGCATTGCCGCCGGCTTCTATCCAAAGGATGTCATCGTCCGCCTCTCCGACTTCAAGAGCAACGAGTATGCCAACCTCGCGGGCGGCACCCTCTATGAACCGGAGGAAGAAAACCCCATGATCGGCTGGCGCGGTGCCTCACGCTACTACGACCCCAAGTATCGGCCTGCCTTTGAACTGGAATGCCAGGGTCTGCTCAAGGCTCGTAACGACATGGGTCTGACCAACATCAAGCTGATGATTCCTTTCTGCAGGACCCCTGCGGAAGGCAGGAAGGTCATCGAGGTTATGCGCGAGTGCGGTCTGGTCCAGGGCGAAAATGGCCTGGAGGTCTATGTCATGTGTGAGATCCCCAGCAACGTCATCTCCGCCGATGCCTTCGCCGATATCTTCGACGGCTTCTCCATCGGCTCCAACGACCTGACCCAGCTTACTTACGGCCTTGATCGTGATTCCGGTATTATTGCCGGTATCGCCGATGAGCGTGACGACGCGGTGAAAGACATGATCCGCATGGTCATCGCCACCGCCAAACGGCGCGGTAAGAAGATCGGCATCTGCGGCCAGGGCCCCTCCGACTTCCCGGAATTTGCCACCTTCCTGGTAGAATGCGGCATCGATTCCATGAGCCTGATCCCTGACACCGCCATCAAGACCAGACTGGCGGTTCATGAGAAGGAAAAAGAGATGGGCATCAATCCTTAATTAAGCTCTCTTCAGGTCACTGTTCAGAGTGTAATAATAAGTAAACAAAAAAGGCATGACCCTTTCAGGTCATGCCTTTTTTGTTCCCAGTATCTACCCCTAATGCCAGCTACCTCGCCTGCCCATCCAGACTCTTGGCCTCATCAATCAGCATCACCGGGATATCATCACGAATTGCGTACACCAATCGGCACTTTTCGCAGACAAGACCATCAGCCGTCCCGGTGAGCCTGATCGGTCCCTTGCATTGAGGGCAGACCAGGATATCAAGTAAATCTTTATTTAACATTTATTTCCCCTCTCTTCATAAACTCCATGACATTAACGTCAACTCTTCCCTCAAGATCCAACACTCTTTCAACCAACTAAAATAGCCCCCATTGTCAAGATACAAAATCCAATTTGCAAAGAGCAAGCAAAGGAGCATAATAGTGTTTCTATACCTTTTTCTGTCTCTTGATAGAAAACGAAAAGACCTCGACATGATCGTTGTCAATAAAAAATGTAGCTCTTGTCACCTCACATTTTAAAACTAAACAGGCACTGAACAGGTTTACAGAAAAGACATTGCGCTATCATTTCGAAAATATCTTCACGGCCTTTTTCTGATTCCTCTCGTTCCCTGCTTGACAGAGCTTGCCTTTTTTAGTATTTTTCCTTCCTTTCAGGTTAAAATAAAATATTTTTATCAAATATTCTTGTCCTAATATTTAATCCTGGCCATCGACATATTTGAATATATCCACCTAACTCCTGTTATTACAATTAGTTGCCACAAGTAATAACATTATTATTTTTCTGTAACTTTTGCAACAATAGAAGTATTCATGTTTGAGAATCTAACAGACAGGCTGGAAGAGGTCTTCAAAAAACTCCGAGGCCACGGCAAACTCACTGAAGAAAACATTCAGGAATCCATGCGGGAAGTCCGTATGGCACTCCTTGAGGCCGATGTCAACCTCAATGTGGTCAAACAGTTTATTGCCACGGTTACCGAAAAGGCTGTGGGACTTGAAGTCAGTCAGGCATTATCTCCAGGCCAGCAGATCATCAAGATAGTCCATGAGGAACTGGTCGCCCTTCTCGGCGGCAATACCGAACAGATTCGCCTTGATGGCCGCCAGCCGGTTATCATCATGATGGCCGGCCTGCAAGGCTCTGGAAAGACGACCACTTCGGGCAAACTCGCGCGCATGCTCAAGAGCAAAGGCCGAAGACCTTATCTGGTTCCAGCCGACGTCTATCGCCCCGCAGCCATTGAACAGCTCCAGATCCTTGGTGGCAAGATTGACGTCCCGGTTCATCCCTCCACCACCGAGACCAAGCCTGTGGATATCTGCAGGCAGGCAATGGCTGTGGCCAGAGAGAAAAATTACGACACCCTGATCATTGATACCGCAGGCCGCCTGCATGTTGATGAACTTCTCATGGGTGAGTTAAAAGAGATCCAGGCAGCAATAAAGCCCTCTGAAATTCTCTTCGTGGCCGACGCCATGACTGGACAGGATGCGGTTACCGTTGCCAGCAAGTTCAACCAGGATCTGGAAATAACCGGTATCGTTCTCACCAAGATGGAAGGTGACGCCCGTGGCGGCGCAGCGCTTTCCATCAAGAACATCACCGGCAAGCCCATTAAGTTTACGGGTGTTGGTGAAGGCCTGGACGCGCTGGAAATCTTTCATCCTGATCGAACAGCCTCACGCATCCTGGGCATGGGTGATGTCCTCACCCTGATTGAACGAGCCGAAGCCGTTGTTGACAAGAAAAAAGCCGACAAACTGATCAACAAACTCCGGCAAAACACCTTTACCTTGGAAGATTTCCTCGACCAGATCCAGCAGATCAAAAAAATGGGATCGCTGGAACAGATTATGGGCATGATTCCAGGGATCAACAAACTCAGGCAACTAAAAGATGCGCCCCAGCCAAACGAAAAAGAGCTGTCCAAGACCGAGGCCATTATTCGCTCCATGACCAAGAAAGAGCGGCATAATTATGCCATTATCAACACCAGCCGCAGGCAACGGATCGCAACTGGCTCAGGCACGGATGTGGCCGATGTCAACCGGGTCATCAAAAGTTATTCGACCATGTTAAAGATGATGCAGAAGATGCGCGGTAAACCTGGCCTGATCACTGGTCAGAAAAGGCGAAAGCTTCCTAAGGGATTGCGTAAAAGTTAAAAACCACTTTCTGACTAAAACAGTCAGAAACAACTCAGGCTTTATTCATAGTTTTTTAAATACTTCAAAGGAGTTATCAGGAATGGCAGTTCGAATTCGTTTAACCAGGCTTGGCAGAAAGAAAAAACCCTTCTATCGTATTGTAGTTGCAGACAGCGAGCGTCAGCGTGATGGAAAGTTCCTTGATATCGTAGGAACCTACGACCCCATGCAAAATCCTGCCGCCATCACCATTAACACGGTTAAACTCCAGGACTGGATTGGCAAAGGTGCTTTGCCATCCACTACGGTTCAGAGTTTAATCGCTAAGACTGCGGTCAACGAATAACGCGCTATGCAAGAACTGGTCTCCCATCTTGCTAAATCGCTGGTCGATAATCCTGACATGGTAACTGTCACCATGAGTGAGGAAGATGATACCATCACCATCGGTCTAGCCGTTGCCAAAGAAGATCTCGGCAAGGTAATCGGCAAACAAGGCAGGACGGCAAGGGCCATGCGCTCTCTCCTTGCGGTCACTGCCGGGAAGGAGAACAAGCGGTCAAGGCTTGATATCCAGGAGTAATATCCAAAGAGCCATGACTGACGACTTTTTATATCCCGCTGAGTCCTATCTCCTGATCGGAAAAATTATCGAACCTCACGGTCTGAAGGGTGAAATAAAGATTTTTTCTTTTGCGGGACAACCGGAAAACATTCAGTACTACAAGAAACTGTTGCTGGTAACCTCATCCGGGAAAATTTCTCAACCCTATTGTACCGAGACGTGCCGGATAAAAGGAAAATCAGCAATTGTCCGGCTGAGCTCTGTCAATGACCGCAGTGGGGCCGAGGCAATAACAGGTATGGGTGTTTTGATCCTCAAAGAGGATCTGCCGCAACCAGGCAAGGATGAATTTTATCTGTATCCGATGGTAGGTCTGCCCGTCGTAACCACCCAGGGCCGCAGACTGGGAACAGTGATAAATATTTTTTCCAATGGAGCACAGGATCTGCTGGTGGTGCAAGACAAGGATGAGGAATATTTGATCCCCATCCTTGATTCTATTATCATCCAGCATGATGCTGAAAAGATTGTGATAGAGCCTCCACCCGGACTTCTGGAGATAAACTCCGGGGACAGTGTTATTTAGAAGCCGTTACGAAATAATCATTTCATTTATAACCATTTCGTTACGACTTCTTATGCCGTTTTTGCCATCCAGATGACGATATTAATTTTTGTTTCAACGGTTTAGTGTCCATGGGCACTTTGATTTTTGACATATTGACTCTTTTTCCAGGGCTTCTCGATTCACCGCTGAATGAATCTATTATTCGCCGGGCCAGAGAGGACAATAAAATCCGCGTTGATATCACTGATATCCGCGACTTTGCTCTGGACAAACATGCAACAACCGACGACCGCCCCTTTGGTGGCGGCGAAGGCATGGTCATGAAACCGGAGCCCCTGACAGCTGCCCTGCACGCGGTGCAAGAGAAAAACGGCGCTGGCCGGGTTATCCTGCTCAGCCCGCAAGGACGTGCTTACACCCAGAAGGTTGCTGAAGAACTCAGTTCATTGTCCCATATGATTCTGGTCTGCGGTCGGTATGAAGGGGTTGATGAACGATTTGTGACCGCTTCCGTTGATGATGCCATCTCAGTTGGTGATTATATCCTGACGGGTGGTGAGCTGGCAGCCATGATTGTGATTGATTCTGTAACTCGGCTTCTTCCTGGAGTTCTTGGCTGCTCCGAATCGGCAACCAGGGATACATTCAGCAGAGACTTGCTCAAGCACCCACAATACACACGGCCAAGGGTGTTTGAAGGACAAGAGATACCTGAAATTCTCCTGTCTGGAAATCACGAGGCAATCGAGCAATATCGGTTTCTGGAGTCAGTACGGCGCACCTTGGAACGACGACCAGAGTTATGCAAACGGGCCGATTTCAGCAAAAGTGAAAAAAAGCTGCTCAAAGATCATGGTCTTTATCAAAAGATAAAAGAGTTACCGACCGGCTCCGAATGAATAAGGGAAAAAAGAATGACACAGGTATCGCTCTTGATATCGCCCTTATCCATTACCCTGTTATCAATAAGACCGGAGAGACGATAGGCTCGGCAGTAACCAATCTTGATCTGCATGATATCGCCCGGGCAGCAAGAACATTTGGGGTTGATCATTACTATATTGTCACCCCGTATAGCGACCAGCAGACACTGGTTCAAGAGATTCTCGATCACTGGCAGACAGGCTATGGGGCAACGTACAATCCGGCCCGTAAAGCTGCCCTTGACCGAGTAAAAATTGCTGAGTCACTGGAAGCGGTTATCACTTTGATCACTGGGCAGAGAGGTCAGAGCCCCCTGATTCTGACCACGAGTGCACGTGTCCAGCAAAACAGTATCAGCTACCGGGAAACCCGCAGGCGTATTGCAACAGGAGAGCCGATACTTCTCCTGTTTGGCACCGCCCATGGACTCGCCCCGGAGCTCAACGAGACAGCGGACTACACCCTGCCTCCTATTGAGAGTACAACCGGCTACAATCATCTTTCTGTGCGTTCGGCAGTCTCGATCATCCTTGATCGGCTCCTTGGCGTCCACGAAGAATGATATAAACATGACAATTTTTCGAGGCCTCCTTAAAGAGAGTGGCCAACAACTATCCCCTTCAACATACTTCAACAAAGAGTAAAATTATGAGCTTAATACTTGACAGAATCAATCAGGAACAAATGCGATTTGATCACCCAGACTTTCGTTCCGGCGACACCGTAAAGGTACACATCCGGATCATTGAGGGAAACAAAGAGCGGATCCAGATCTTCCAGGGTGTTGTCATCAAACGCAAAAATGGGACGATGGATGCCTCCTACACCGTTCGTAAGGTGTCACACGGTATTGGCGTTGAGAAGACCTTTGCCCTGCACAATCCAAGGATTGAACAGATCGAGGTGGTCAGTCATGGTCGTGTTCGCCGTTCTCGCCTTTACTATCTCCGTGACAGACGCGGTAAGGCAGCACGTATTCGTGAACGTTTATATCAAAAAGCATAACCACTGATTACCGTAAATCAGACCGGAAAATCGAGTTGCAACGGATTGGAGCGATTCTTTCCACCGTCGTTTCCGATACGGACGACACCTTCATTTTTGAACGTACCCTGTACACCAGAGGTTTTTCTTGTGTTGCAGGGTTGGACGAAGCAGGCAGAGGACCACTGGCTGGACCAGTAGTCGCTGCCTGTGTCGTTCTGCCGCCTTGTTGCGACACTTCCCTTTTCATCGACTCAAAAAAGCTATCCCATAAAAGACGTTGTTTCTTGGCCAAGGTCCTTAAGGAAATTGGCGCCGCAACAGGTGTGGGTATTGTCTCTCATACAACCATTGATCGTATCAACATCCTGCAGGCATCTCTTCTGGCTATGAAAAGGGCCGTTGAAAATCAGGCCGGCACATCTCCCTCACCTGACTTTCTGCTGATTGACGGTAAATTCAAGATTCCCATGGACACCCCTCAGCACACCTTGATTCACGGTGAATCGAAGAGCGCCTCCATTGCCGCTGCCTCCATCCTGGCCAAGGTGACACGGGACGCACTGATGGATGAGCTTGCCGAGCAATATCCCGCCTACAATTTCGGCCAGAACAAGGGATATCCCACCAGAGAACACCGACAGGCCATTGAGAAATATGGTCCGGTGTCATGCCACCGCAGGACATTCAAAGGGGTCAAGGAATTTGTCTGACCGCCGGAGAAATATTCTTGGTCAAAGGGGTGAAGAGCTGGCCGCAGCCTACCTTCTGGATGCAGGGTATCGCATCGTTGAACGAAATTACCGGAATCATTACGGGGAGATTGATATAATTGCGTTCTCTCTTGCGCAAAAGACCAAGACCCTCGTTTTTGTCGAGGTCAAAACCAGAAAGAACACCCTGTTCAGCTACCCCAGTGAGGCCGTCACCAGAAAAAAACAGCTCCAGATCAGCAAGGTAGCCCTTGATTATCTGGCAAAAAACAACCTGACAGAAATCGCTGCTCGCTTTGATGTGGTGGCCATTATCCTCCCCGATAACGGCCCGCCCCAAATTGATCTCATCCAGAATGCCTTTGACCTGAGCGCTGGTTTCTAACCGCTAACCCCCATCATCCGGGAAAACTCCTATGCGCCACATTGCCATCACCATGGGTTGCCCAGTTGGAATCGGGCCCGAGATTATTTTGAAATTTTTCACTCAGGCCTGTAGCTTTTCACAATATTCCCCAGTGATCCTGGGCGACATCGGCGTCCTGCAACGCTGCGCAACTGAGCTGAAGATCAACGCTGAGTTCCTGTCATGGCAGCCGGGAATCCCGATACAACCAGGACAAATCCCCGTTCTGGAACTATCCCGTTTCAATGCCAAGGAATTAATCTGGGGTCAGCCGACAATCGCCACCGGCAAGGCCATGGTCGGCTATATCGAAAAGGCGGTCAGCCTTATTCTCGATAAAACTTTTTCGGCTATGGTCACCTGCCCGATCTCCAAAACAAGCCTGAACCGTGCCGGATACCCCTTCCCCGGACATACCGAGATGCTGGCCGCGCTCACAGGGAGCACAAATTACGTCATGATGATGGCCGGCAGCAAGTTGCGCGTCACCCTGGCCACCATCCACTGCCCATTGGCTGAAGTGCCGGCCCGCCTCAACCCAGAGGCCCTGCGCTCCCTTATCCAGACCACGGACACAGCCCTGCGCCAGGATTTTGCTCTCTCTGCCCCGAAGATCGCCATAGCCGCACTTAATCCCCACGCCGGAGAAGCTGGTCTTTTTGGCCATGAAGAAGAAGATATTATTCTGCCGGCCATCCAAGACATGCAGGCTAGTGGAATTCATATTGAGGGTCCTTTCCCGCCTGATACTATTTTTTTTAAGGCCGCAGCAGGGATGTATGACGCCGTCATCTGCATGTACCATGATCAAGGTCTTATCCCGTTCAAGCTCCTTCATTTCAAGGACGGGGTCAACGTCACCCTGGGACTGCCCATTGTCCGCACCTCCGTTGACCATGGAACCGCCTACGATATCGCCGGACAGGGCCTGGCAGACCCGGCAAGCCTCGCCGCTGCCGTAGATCTGGCCGCCCAGATTGCCAGTAACCGGGAAACCTTTTAACAAAGAGACTTGGTATCAGCGCACCCACGGACACACTCTCTTTCAATGTATTATTTTCGTGTATTTCATCTCTTTTGTGGTTATTTAAAACATAACCATGCCAAGCTTAAGGATAAATTGCGATACAAGAAACAAGAGGATTCACAATAAAATGAACAACGGTTTGCTTATTGTATTTGAAGGAATCGACGGCACCGGAAAATCAACCCAGATGTCACTCCTGGCGAGATATTTACGAGAAAAGGGCCTTGTCGTCATTGAGACCAGAGAACCCACTTACGGGCAATTCGGCCAACAGATCAGAGCACTCTACACCAATAGAAATGGCGTCTCACCAGAACAGGAGCTGGAACTTTTTCTCGCTGATCGCCGGGAACATGTCCACAACGTGCTGACACCCGCGTTGCAGGAAGGAAAGATCATCCTCTGTGACCGATATTTCCTTTCCACTGCCGCCTATCAGGGGGTCGTCGATCACTCTGCCGCCGGGGCGATCTCGGGAGCGAGCGACGCTAGGCCAGGTAAGCAAAGCGAAGCAAAGACTTTGGCCGTGGCCGTCGGATTTACGCCGGCAGAAATCATTGCCAAAAACAACTTTGCCCCGTCTCCTGATCTGGCCCTGCTCTTCTGCGCCCCACCACAACTTGGTATTGAACGAATCACAAAGGGGCGTGGCGATACACTCAATGACTTTGAACAAGAGGCCACTCTGCAAAAGGTAGCGGCCATTTTTGACAGTCTGGAACTCCCTTATGTCAAGCGGATTAACGCCTCTGGCTCCATTGCATCTATCCATCAATCAGTGCTGCAGGCCGTCACCCCCCTTCTGCACCCCATGAACCATAATGCGTAACCAAAAGCCGCTCATCTTCCTGCTCCTCCTGAGCCTGCAGATTTCCCTGACCAGTTGTGCCAACAACAAACAGATCCTTGCTCCTGTCCCTGCTCCTGCCTCTATTTCTGCTCCTCCTGTACCACCAGTGGCTGCTACCGATGAAAACAGAGATATCTCCTGCTCCTATTTTTATTTTCTCTGGGGTACCCATGCCGAGAGCAATAAAAAGTACAGTGAAGCCCAGGAGGCTTACGAAAAGGCTCTCATCTGTGACCCCGATGCTGATTTTGTCCTCAGAAAACTTCCCGTTCTCCTTATCAAAATGGAGAAACAGCACGCAGCAGCACAATGGCTCAGAGAGGTTATCAAAAAAAATCCAAGCGATATTGATAGTCAACTGCTTCTGGCACGTCTGGATGTCAATAGCGGTAACACGGATGAGGCTGTCCAGATTTATGAAAAGATCCTTGAGCTTGCCCCTGACAACAGTACCGTACGTCTCCGCCTTGGCTATCTGTACAGCCAACAGGGACGTTACCAGGAGGGGGAAAAAACCATCAAGGTTCTTCTGACCAAGGATCCGGATTCTTATTTTGCCCTCCTCTATCTGGCCCGCCTTGCCATTCAATCCGGTGATTTTAACACCGCCGCCACTCTCTACGAGAAGATCCTGACCCTGAACTGGTCTCAGGATCTGGTCTATGAAATGACCGAATTTTATGGCATGCGTGAACAATATCAACGGGTCGAAGAACTCTATGCCTCCATCCTCAAGAAAGAGCCCGAGAATGAACGGGCTGCCCTTGGACGTGTCCACGCCCTTCTTCTCGCGGACCGGGACAAGGAAGCCCTGACGGAGCTGGCCAGGATTCGCACCTTCAGCAACAAACCCATCAACATCGATCTCATCTCCAGCCGGGTATTCATCCGCACCAAAAATTTTGACAAGGCCAATGCCCTGTTAGAAAGAATCCTGGCCAAAAAAGAATCATCTGCGGCCAGATACATGCTGGCAGTGATTCGCTTTGAGACCAACAAACGGGAGGCGGCACTGGCCCATCTCAGAAAAATAACCCATGGCGACGAAGAATTTGAAAACAGTATCGTTCTGCAGACCAAGATCCTGAGTGATCTGAAAAGGACACCGGAAGCAATCGCCCTGGTAAAAAAACTGATCGATAATCCAAATCGCCGCCAACCACTCTACTACAACCTTCTGGCGGGGATCTATATCAATCAGGACCAGCTTGCCATCGGCCATGAAATCCTGAAAAAGGGGGTCGAACTCTATCCTGACAATGTGCAACTCTTGTTTGAGTATGGACTCATGCTGGAGCAGGAAGAAAAACAAGACGAGGCTATAGCCAGCATGGAGAAAGTAGTTGAGCTCCAGCCTGATCATGTAGAGGCCTTGAATTACCTGGGATACACCTGGGCCGACAACAATACCCATCTTGACAAGGCGTTGGAATACATAAAAAAAGCCATCACCCTTAAACCTGACAATGGCTATATCCTTGACAGTCTGGGGTGGGTCTATTTTCGCATGGGAGAACTGGAAAAGGCAAGAACAGAACTGGAACATGCCCTGAGCCTTGAACCAAAGGATCCCCATATCCATGAGCATATGGGCGATATCTACCTGTCAATCGGACAAAAAGAAAAGGCCAGGGAAGCCTATCGCCAGGCGACAGAGATGGCCAAAGACCTGAAGATGAAAGAAAAGATGCAGAAAAAAATCGATGAAATCAAATAAGATACCTGCTGTACAGGCAAGCCCGAGCCCTTTCTGGATCGTCCTGATCCTGCTGGCCTTGTTTTTAAACGGCTGTGCCCGCAAACCCTGGACCATCGCGGTGGCTGAGAACGAGACAGCACTCATCACCCAGACTTTTGCGGAAATGCAGCAACGGGACGCC
This sequence comes from uncultured Desulfobulbaceae bacterium, assembly GCA_903887485.1. Taxonomy (GTDB): domain Bacteria; phylum Desulfobacterota; class Desulfobulbia; order Desulfobulbales; family Desulfocapsaceae; genus UBA2270. The sequence goes on from CAISPV010000032.1 coordinate 22,314, forward strand.
TCCTGTTCCTGTTGTCTGGATGCCAAGACCACTCTTTCGTGGAATGGCCCGGGAGAAGATCGCTCCGTCGCCGGCTTTCTTCAGCTCATGCTCCCCACATCCCTTAAATTCGTGATGCTCAACCCCCTGGGACAACCTCTTTACGCCCTGGTCAGTGACGGCCAGGAGTTCCAGTCCATCAATACCACCCTGAAACAGCACATAATCGGCAAGATCAGTTCCCTGGCCGCGCAGTACAAAATCCCGGAAGCTCTCCTTTCTGAGAACTGGGGGTATTGGCTGACAGGACGACTCCAGGAAAAAGGTGCCCTGATTGAAACCATACGCCAAGATGGCTCGGGCCGTGGGGTCTGGATCACCATGCAATACCCAGTCGATGCGGCCTTAGCGCAAACCCATCTCTTGATCCGGCCGGAAACCAGGCAACTTCTCGCCCGAATTCTTGTCGATCACCAGGGAGACACCATTGCCACCATCTCCTACGAAGGGCGGAGCGAACAAAATGACTGTACGCCGGTCAGCAGGATTACCATCACCGACCTGCCCTACCGGTCAAAACTCACTATCGATTTTACCGAGATCCTGACCGATCGCTCTTTTACCGCTGCCAATTTCAAGTTGAAAGTACCCGCGAACTATGATGTTCAAGTGGACAGGTGACGGGTGACAGGGATCATCTGCCATTCAAAATCGATTCCACTGTTTTTTCACCAACTTTCCGGGTGAAGATTGCATCCAGAAGCGGGGCAATCTTTTCCATCTCCTCATCAAGCAGCAAAAAACCAGGCAAAGGTTTCGCCTTAATCACCTGAATCCGGGACTGCTCGACAAAAGAAGCGGGAAGCAGTGTTGCATAGCTCCTGTTTTCCGGCAGATCACACAGGGCTGAGAGGACATCAAGCATGTTGCCCCAGTACTCTCCCTGCCCCAGATGCTCAATGATCTGCATAACCGCCGTGGATGCTGAGAGGTAGTATTCGGGCAGAAGGGCGGAGGTCCCGGAAAAGCACCTCTGTTCGGAGGCGAAACAACGACAGGAAAATGGCCTGACCTCATAGATCTGACAGCAGCCAGTCTCCAGAAAAGGACAGGGAGACATATTCCCATACTGTTCAGACTCGACGTCCTCGCCCTTGCCAAGACAGGCGCCGGCAAAATCATTGGTGGTCATCCGGGGACGCTCACTTTCCCCTTTTGCCTGCAATTTTCCGGCAAACCACTCTTCACGGCCATTCTCCCGAATCAGGCGATGGATGAGCTCCCCTTCAACGGCAGTCATGGTCACATTCTGGGTACAGCAGGCTGCACAATTTTTTGTACAGGCAAAGGAAAACCCGGCCGACCACTCGGCAAAGATCTCATAAATGTTCTGCAGAATATCTTCTTTTAACGGGGGCATACAACCTCAACACCAGCCCTGACGATCCATTCTTTCATGGTTTACCATCACTCCCTGCCCGAATACTGTCTCGGGATTTCACAATAAGAACGTACAGATTTTCCTCTTTAAAAAACACCTGCTGCAGATCATAATGCCGATTGGGCACGAGTTCAAGAATCACCCGTATCTTGTGAGGATTCACTCTCTTTTCCACCCGAACCTGCTTGACGAATTCACCCTTTGCGGCCAGGATCTCAGGCACCTTGTCCCCGACGCCTGCATCCATAAAATCACAGACAATACTGGGAGCCCCCTCTTCAACCCCAAAAATCACCGGGGCATGAAAATTGGTCAATTGCAGCGACACCTTTTCCCCTTTATCAGGGGTTTTCTCAAAAGAAATTTTCTTAATCAAGAGTTGTGACGACGAAACCGATGGCTTTTGTACGGCAACAGCTGGAGGCAAAACCGGCGTTTGCTCAACCTTTTTCTCTTTCACCGGCGGCACAGAGGCCGCTTCTTTCTTCACCGCCACAAGAGAAGGAGTGCTCCTTGCAGAAACAACGTCATTTTTTTTCGTCTTCAAACCGGCCTGTTCGTGTTGTGGTGTATCCTTTTTCTGCTGGGTATGAAAAATGGTAATGATCAGAATATTATCTTTTATTTTAAAATCCTGAGCAAAGTCATAGTCACCAGCAGGAGCCAGATCAATAACCACCCTGGTCTTGAGCTGGGGATCGGTATGCATCGCGGCTCTGATGGTCGAGATCAGATTTCCCCGGCATTTCATCACGGCCTTGATCGATGGGGATTGCCGGGTATTGTCAAAATCAAAAATAACCTTGGGCACCTCCCCTTTCATGGCGAATATCTTGGGGATATAAGGGCCATTCAGTTTAAAGGTAATCGTTTCCCGGGTGCTGCTTTCCCGGGCAAAGGTAATATTTTCAAGCAAGGCACCCGGCGTCTCTCCGGCACGCACCAGCGACACCGAGAATGAAAAAAACAGGACAACGGCCGCCACAAAAAGATGGCCGGTTTGGCGCATAAGCCGTCGCCCTGAAAACCCACCTGGCGACCAGAAAGCCCCCAGTTGTTCCCAGAAAAGCGGCAGAAACAGAGAATTTTTCACAAGACCTTTACTTTTCATAAAAGAAGCCCTCACACAAGATAACATGTTATTTTTATTCGAACAAATACATCTTTCCCTTGAATACATCATCCGCCCTTGTAAAGTCAACCTATTTCCAGTACATCTGCAGATGAATTACAGCTACTCCAAACAAACAATAACTGGCCAACAATCCCCCTTAACACGTTCCTGAAGACCTCCCCATGCAAGCTAAAATCGAAAGAAACAAACTTCTCCCTTTTGTCACCAAACCAGGGCGCTATCTGGGCCATGAACACAATGCCATCGTCAAGGACTGGGAGCAGACGCTGGTCCGCTGCGCCCTCATCTTCCCCGACCTCTATGAAATAGGCATGTCCCATCAAGGATTGCAGATCCTCTACCACATCCTCAACGGCCAGGATCAGGTACTGGCGGAGCGGAGTTACTGCCCGGACCGGGACATGGAGAGATTATTACAGGAAAGGCAATCTCCCCTCACCTCACTGGAGACAGACCATGCCCTGGCCGACTTTGACATCCTCGGCATCACCCTGCCCTACGAGCTGTGCTACAGCAATATTGTCACCATCCTCAGTCTTGCCGGAATCCCCCTGTGGGCCAAAGACCGGGATGAATCCTTCCCGCTGATCCTGGGCGGCGGTTCCTGCTCCATGAATCCGGAACCGGTTGCCGACTTCTTTGATGCCATCCTCCTCGGCGACGGCGAAGAGGCGCTGGTGGAGATCACCACCATGGTGGGCCGGGCCAAAGAGAACAAATCCTCAAGGGCGGAACTGCTGTCCCAACTGGCCACCATCCAAGGGCTCTATATCCCCTCTTTGTTCCAACCCCTGTACACGGATCAGGGCACAATCCGCGAGATCCAGGCCCTCCACAGCGACACCCCCCATGTTCGGCGCCGGATTGTGGCTGATCTTTCCCATACCGAGCACCTGAAACGACCGCTGGTGCCCAATGCCAAGATCGTCCATGATCGTCTGGGGGTGGAGATTGCCCGAGGCTGCACCCGAGGCTGCCGCTTCTGTCAGGCCGGGATCATTTACCGGCCGGTCAGGGAGCGCAGCCCGGAACAGATCATGGACATTGCCCGCTGCGGTCTCGGCGACAGCGGATTTGACGAGCTGGCACTCCTGTCGCTCTCCACCGGTGACTACTCCTGCATTGAACAGCTCATAAAGCAGCTGATGGACACCTTTGCCAGTGACTATGTCTCGGTCTCCATGCCCTCCATGCGCGTGGGCACCCTGACCCAGGAGGTGATGGACCAGATCAAACGGGTACGCAAAACCGGATTCACCCTGGCGCCGGAGGCCGGCAGCGAACGTCTGCGCCGCGTCATCAACAAGGGCATCACCGAGGAAGACCTGCTGACCACCTGCCGGGACGCCTTCCGCCTGGGTTGGAAGGTGATGAAGTTCTATTTCATGATCGGCCTACCCACCGAGACCATGGATGACATCGACGCCATTGTCGAACTGGCCATGAAGGCCAAGAAAGAGGGCGACAAGGACGGGGGCCGCGGTCGCCGTCAGATCAACGTCAGCGTTGGCACCTTTGTCCCCAAACCGCACACCCCCTTCCAGTGGGGGCAACAGATCAGCATCGACGAGAGCCGGGAGAAGATCCGCCGCATCAAGGCCGCCATGCCCCGTACCGGCATCAACCTGAAATACCATGACCCGGAACAGAGTTTTCTTGAAGGGGTCTTTTCCCGCGGTGACCGGCGACTGGCCCGACTCCTTGAGGCTGCCTGGAAGGGCGGGGCCAGACTCGACGGCTGGTCTGACCACTTTGACCTGGGCATCTGGCGGGCAGCAGGCGATGCATGCGGGCTTTCCCTCGACACCTTCCTGCGTCAGCGTGAGCCGGACGAGATCCTGCCCTGGCAGCATCTGCACAGCGGCATTGAGACCGCCTTCCTCCATGATGAAATGGCCAAGGCCCTAACCGAGGCCTACACCCCGGACTGCCGCTACCACGGCTGTCAGCAGTGCGGCCTCTGTGATTTCAAGGTGATCAGGCCCATTGTTCACGCCAGAAAAACGGAAGAAAGTGGCGACAAGCAGCCTGCCCCACCAGCAGCAACGGTCGCCATCCCGAGCAGGAGTGAATCCGCAGCCGCAACAGGCCATTTCAAGTACAATGTCACCTACGCCCGCAGAGGCGACATCTGTTTTCTCGGCCATCTGGAGCTGTTGCAGCTGGTGTTCCGGGTCCTGCGCCGGGCCGGAATTACCACCCATTTTTCTGAAGGGTTCAACCCCTCACCCAAGATCTCCTTTGGTCTGGCCCTGCCGGTTGGCACCGAGAGTCTGGCCGAATACTTTATCATGGATCTGCCGGCCCCGCTCACATCAGCTGCGGACACCGTAACCCTGCTCAACAAAGAACTGCCGCCGGGGATTACCGTGCAATCGGTGGAACTACACTCGGGCAAGGTCCCCCAGAACCTGCAGAGCAGCTTTACCATCACCTTCCCGCGCCCCTTGTCACCAGAGGAGCTCTCCTCCATAGATGATTTCCTGGGCCGGGAACAGTTTCCCATCAACCGCAGCCGTAAAGGGAAAAACAGCATCTTCGACATCCGCCCCCTGGTGGCGGCCATCATTCCCGAAACAGCAGAGACCCTCAGACTGGAGCTTCTCTACACCAGCGGTCTGCCCGGCGTCAAACCCATTGAGATCCTGACCCAGATCCTGCACATGGACACGGTAACCGCCGCCACCAGCAAGGTCCTCAAGACCGCCTGGCACAGCGTTGGCAAAGATGAGACAGCAAGTTCATCCGGTGAATAAAGAAAGGATTATGAAACAGATCATCCTGATTCTGATGGTCATCACCTTCTGGCCGGGGCCTGTGCAGAGTGTCCATGCAGGCCCCTTGCCGGATCTGATCCAGCAGACCCGGTTCATCGCCTATACCCCCCGCAGTTTTGCCATTGCCCACGGCAAGATAACTGCGGCCAGCGAGGCCGGGATCAGGAAAGACCTCACCCTCCTGCGCCCTTTCTTTAATGGCCTGATCACCTACTCCGCAACCAGTGGGCTGGAAGCCGTCCCCCGGATTGCCCATGAGCTTGCCTACCGGGCAATCATCCTCGGCATCTGGGACCCCTCATCCGAGACCGAGATCACAAACGTCATTCATGCCGCCAAAAAATACCCCTCCCTGATTGGTGCCATTATTGTCGGCAACGAAGGGTTGTACACCAGACGATACCTGCCGCAGGACGTCCAGAAGACGATGCAACGGATCAAAAAAGAGTGCCCGACCCTGGCCGTCACCACCTCCGAGCCTTTTTTCCTCTACTTTGAAAAAGAATACACGCAATTTTTCACCTCCCACGACCTGCTGATGCCCAATGTCCATCCGGTCTTTGAAAAATGGTTTACCCCCACTGTTCCAGGTCAGGGGGTGAACATGGTCATTGAGGTGGCTGAAAAGTTCAACAAAACCTACAACAAACCGCTGCTGATCAAAGAGACGGGTCTGCCATCCGGCCCTGAAGAGAAGGGCTTTTCCCGGGAACGACAGACGCTCTTCTGGTCAGAGCTCCGCAAACGGTTTCCCTTCTCCCCCAGCCAGTCTCTGGCCTGTTTTGAGGCCTTTGATGCCCCCTGGAAACCAGAGGAAATGGCCGCAACCCTGCCCGGTGATCACACGAGTGAGGCCTTCTGGGGATTCTTTACCCAAAACGGCAAGGGGAAGCAGGTGATTGATGCCCTACCCAAACCTTAGGATCTATGAAGTGATGCACTCTTTGTCTTGAGGGCCTCTCATCCCCCTTTTGAAGCAGGAATGGGGCGAGGAGCCGCGCAGCAGATCGGCGAAGGTAACGCTTGATATAGAAACGGCATAAGTGATAAACTACCCAGGCAGAGGGATCATTTTGGAGCTGAAGTCACGGAATCTGTCTGAATTGCGCCAAGAAACTCTATCCAGATTCTTTTAAAATCGATCGGAGATAACAGATGTCTTCCACTCCTAACCCGCCAACCACGACCAGTTCCTGGCAGCGTGAGCCGGACCTTGATGCCCTGATCCAGGCCTTTAA
>CAISPV010000033.1 GCA_903887485.1 uncultured Desulfobulbaceae bacterium
ATTGGGCCCGTTTGCTGTTTGCTGCTATTCAGTTTTCAAGGATCATCCCGGCTGTCTCAATCTTCAAAACAGCCGCGCTGCTCAAGGCCGCGACGAAGGTGCTAATTTAATCAAATCCAAACAACCTGTCAATAACTTTCTTCCCCAGGTCGTTCTTTTTACTGCTCTGCTACTCCACTACTTTTACCACACTACTACTTCTCCGCTCCGTCGGATGGTTCACATCAAATGTGCCGCACCCGGCGACCGCGGCAAACTACTCAATCATTTATCCCATGTCAATCAAAATAACGAGATAACTGTGAACTCGTTATCCATATCCCCAATCTTGCTTGATAATCAAAGTATGCACAGCAAAGAGCATCCCTATCGGTACAGCTTCAGCGACTATAGCTATCAGGTTTTCATTTTTTCACATCCTTTGACTCTTCACCTCCAACACGACCAGTTTGCTGAATAAGATTAGGATCAATGGCGTTCATTTCTTTTTCCACTCTTTTAATATTACCAAGAACCTTCTCTGTGATTTCAACCTCTGGATATTTTACCAGAATATTCAGTAGACATTTACGTGATTCAATTAATAATTTTTTCCTATTTTCCGCATCAGAGGCCTTGGTGAAACGAATAAACAGATCTGCGGCCTTGCGCCGTTCAGCTTCAGCCGCTAGCAATGATGCCTCGGCAATCTTCTTGGCAGCCTTTGCTGAATACTCAGTTTCAAGCATAGGAGTAAATATCTCAAGAGCTTTATCATACTGTGCACCTTCCATTAAGCGTATGCCCTCATTCCATCGACGTTCCAGCTCTTGTGTCTTTTTAAGCTTAACGGCCTCACTCTCAACCTTCTCGACGATTGTTGCCTCAGCCGTATTTGGAGAGATCTGTGGTTGTATAGCTGGCGGAGGAGGAGCAATAATGTCAGGAGTGATCTCACGTTTGACGGATGCGCCTTGATCAGGTTTTTTCGCATCAACCTCATCCGTCGTTATCAATGCCTTATTAGACCACTTATCCGCCTGTTCCCGAGCGGCAGTCCTGACGAGATCCACATTCGACGCAACTGGAGAGTAGGGGTAAGTCTGAAGGAACTTGTCCGCTTGCCACACCACGGTGTAACCATCCTTGGCGGGATTAAAGCCAAGATATTTTTTTAACAGATCAGAGTAGTCCTTCAGCTCAGGCCCGCCCTGCTCACCCCGTTTCAAAATGGAACGTTGCAATATAGCCCAATCCTCAATACTGGCCATATTTTTATATTCTTTTGATATTTCAAGATATTGCGCTTCCGCATCCTGATAGCTACCCGAGGCAATATACAGATCAGCCAAGGTTTTCCGTAACGAAAGAAGATCTGCCGCTTGACCATCCGGGCTCGTCATTTGATCAACCATCTGACGAAACACCTTTACAGCCTCCTCTTCCTGCTGCAACGCCATCAAGGCCTTCCCATATAATATTTTGCTATTCATTTGCACTCTGGCTGCCGATGCCTCTGGCATCTGCTTCCAAGCCTGCACCAATTCCTCAAATTCCCCCCTTACAGCATGTTGCGCGATCACAGCCTCAACAGACGAGAGTTTACCTGATTCTTCACTCTTGGCCCCTCCCGTACCCTTAGGCTTATCTGCTACCAGCTGTCCACAGAATCCATCGAGAAAGGCAATATCACTCTGCTGCAGTTCATACACATCTTTTGCACTTATTGTTCCATTTATCGGCATGGACGCCTGACGCAAAAGAATATCATGCAGTCGATTATAGCCGTTCAATACTTTTTGTAATTCCCGAAAACAACCTACCATTTTTTCAGATTCATCAGCCGGTATCCGCAAAACAGCGGCCTGACTATCTCGCTCTCTCCAACGATCTACCTTTTTATTATATTCAGAAATCCGGCCAGTTACATACTCAACAGATGGCATAATCCGCTCCGCATCACCAACCGCAACGCCTGATCGTTCAACAGATTGAATTGACCGACGAGGGAGCTCAGCCCCTTGAACAGGAACCGCCCCACTGACACTCTCTTCGTTCTCTGTTGCGCCTAAAGGTTGAGAACGCTCAGATGCAACCGGGGCGGCAGGGCTTATCTTCCTTTTTTGCTCATAAAAACACCCGCTCATTATCATTGAACAACAAACAATCAGCAATACAGATTTTACTTGAATCATAATATATCTATTTGTTTTTTATAAAAAATAACAGTCAAGAGAAAGACCACAACCATTTTCCAAATGAACCTGCTCTCAATATATGCAGATTGTTTTTTTTGCAATCTCTCCGAAATCGCTCTGCAAAGTCAAACCAATATCCTTACCTAAAAATGCAGGCCACCACTATTTCAAATCAGCACTGGCAGAAGACTCATTAGCCTTCCAATAAGGTTTGTACTGCCTCGCCGGCACAAATACTCCCGCATTATCCAGTTCACCAAAGGTCATAATCGAAGGGATTAAACGATTTTTCACGTCCACTTCGCTGACGTGGGATGGCAATATTCCCCCAAGGTCGGCTTTAACCGCCAGATTCAACTGACCTAACTGCGGTCGCTGCAAGATAAGCCCAGAAAAAGAAATTTCAACGGGATCAAGCTGTTGCGCATAGCCTTTTTCCTTTAACAACACACGAACCAATTCAGTCCACGTGGGTAGCGCCCCTTCCGAGCCAGTAATTTTAGTAGACGTACGTCGCATATCTTCATTGTCATCAAAACCCACATACACCCCAACCGCATACCCACCCTTAGCCACCAGCCCCCCTCCCTGAGCTGCTAACCCTGGCAGATAGCCGAAGAATGAAGCATTGGTATAATTGTTGGCTGTCCCTGTTTTTCCCAAAAGTGGAATTGCCAGGTCAAAGCCGGCAAATTTTTTACTTGCTTCTTCGTCTATTTCTGTCAACCGGACATTTTTATCAGCATAACGCCCTGTTCCAAATTTTACAATATTCTCCAGGATATGACCGACAACAAGTGATGTCTCAGGAGCCACAAGCCTGGTTCGCTTACGCTTAGGCTGATAAAGGACCTCGCCATCTATAGATTCAATCCGATCAATAATGGCGAGCAAATCACGGGAGTCATCCTCCTGTCCCTCACTCAAAACCACCTCTCCTGTTACAATCCCCTCATACATCCGCACAAACTCAAGCAGAGTCACCACATTAGAGCCAAGAGGAAAGGAGAGGACAGGATCAAGTTGACTTTTAACACCAAGTTCTTGAGCAAATTTAATAAGATATTGAAGCCCAACTAATATTCTGAAATCTTTTACCGAGGATAAAACATCTAGGTTATATAACGGCAAAGTGCTTAATCGTTTGGATTCAATATCAACCTGTTTACGAACCATATCTATGGCCGAAGAAGATAACATGGAATCCAATAATATATCAGACCAGAATTTCTCTCTCCCCGCACCATCCTGTTGAAGCAAAGACTCTTGCAACTGTTTTACCTCAACCACCTGCAATGTGCCAGTTTGCGCCCTTCGAGTAAACGTGTAGCGCTCATGTAACGAGTCATAATAAAGCGCTGCCTTGCCTTGATTTGCTTGAGCAGTAAAAAAATCACCAGCAGTCCATGGATCTTCCATTTCACGGCGACATGAAAACATTTCCTGCTGCAAGGCAACAAGGTCAAGATAGCTCTGACCAGACAAAAGAGACTTCCGCAAATAAATCTCCTGCCTCTCCGACTCCGTCATACCCTTATCCTGCAACAGTACATCAAGATCTGGCAACGAACCTGCCGTTGCCGCCCCATAATGTAGATTTTTCATGACCGCATATTCAGAAAGACGATTTTCAAAGATAAAATCCGTTTCCAGGTTGGCAATAGCCTGATCAAAAGCCGCTTTTTCAAGTACAGCCCGGTTAATGATAATACCGTGTCGATCTCTGATTTTGGCCACATAAGATTCGTAGGATTCTGTCTCCCCGGAAATATTTTTGGGGGACAACCCAACATGAGCCGCAACCTCCTGAAACTGCTTCATACTTAGATGATCACAAAGATGGTAAAGTAACCAGACAGAGGCCAGATTTTCCGAATGCACTCCCGCCCAACTCATTGAGACCTGGTTGTTTTCACTTTTATGATCGGGTCTGGGGAAATAAGACTGCCCCTGATAAACAAAAACATCTCTCTTATTGCTCAATAGATCCGCCGCATTCCAACCAAGTTGCAGGGCTGCAGTATAAACAAAGGGTTTAAAGGCAGATCCCATGGTACGTTTGGCATAAATTGCCCGATTAAAAAATCGATTTTCCACTCCACCAGCCATAGCCTTGATCGCACCTTCCTGAAGGATCAACGCCCCACCCTGAATTTTCGGAAATCGTTCCAGCTCAAGCGCCACGGCACCATCAGAAGCAATATCTTGGACACTAACCCATGCACGATCCCCTTCCCGCAACTCGGACAACAGCAAAGGTAGATCTTTTACTCCAGCATCACTCCAACGACCTTGCTTCCATTTCATTTGAGCTGTAAGCACTCCCATAAGCCCTTGTTCCTGAATCACCCCTATCCCAAAATTTCTTCCCAAATCGACCTGAATACGCACTGAAGGTTTACCCTTCTCGGTAGTTCTCGTAATTCCTGTAATGGTACCAAAAAGGAATGCATGTTTTTTCAGCAGCATATCTCCTGCATAATCAGTTCCCTGCAATTCTTTCTGCACTTCGCCTCGAACATACCCACGCAAACGCACATCCAGACGAGAAAGCTCTTGACGTAGCGAATAGAGGGTCTGTTTCTGCAACTCCTCATCAACAGTAGTGATCACCCGCAATCCAGAAGTGGCAAGGTTGTCTATCCCCTCGGCCCTTAACGCCTCTATAACATCTGGAGTAGAAACGGCATCAGTCACCATATCCATTACATAATCCTGGGCATATCCTATTGTTCCTCGATGAAACACAAGCGTACTACTGATCGCTTCATGAAATTGCGAATCAGTAATCTTTCCTGCCTCATGCATCTTTTCAAGAACATAACGCACCCGCACATTGGCTTTATTTTGAGCGACTACTGCCGCTTCATCAGTTTTCTTAATAAACGGATTGTAATAGTTCGGTTTCTTCACGCTCCCCGCAATAAAGGCGCTCTCAAGCAATGACAACTCCCCCACCGGCTTATTAAAATAATAGCGTGCCGCCACTCCAAGGCCATGCCCATTCCCGCTGACATAAAATTGATTTGCATAAAACTCAAAGATTTTCTCTTTTGGGTAATAGTATTCCAAGCGAAGCGCAAAAAGAAGCTCCTTAATTTTAGCCTGATACGATCTACCACTCCGGTTAAAAAGATTTTTTGCGGTCTGCTGGGTCAAGGTACTGCCACCCTGCACCACCCGACCCACCTGATAATTTCTAAAAGCCGCTCTCATGATTCCCAACGGATCAAAACCATAGTGGGAAAAAAAATTATTATCTTCAGAGGCCACCAGGGCATTCACAAAATCCTTAGGAATCTGTCCATACGTCACATATTGTCGATGGGCCTGATCAAAAAAAGCACCCAATCTCGTTTTGCCATCACTATAAAAAACAGGAGTTTCTTTCCCCAGAATACGCTGGATATTAGCGGGATCAATCTCATTCCCTGGATGTAAGACCACAAACCAATAGAATGCCCATCCAATCGCTGATGCACCAAGGATTATAAAAAAAGACAATAAATAAAATATTTTTTTCAACATAACAAAGAGAGCAAATCAACCATGTTTTCTTTTTTCAACACTTTAAGCAAGTTAGTTTATAGACACCATAAAAGAAGAACAAAACAGAACTCCATATTAGCTACAATTTCCCCTTATTATCTTATTTTTGTTGCAATTCAGAAGCACTTAGAGTTTAAATAATCAACTTAAACTTGGGTGCAAATGTACTGTGTTCCTCATCAGAGTACAATAACGTTTTATTATTCATCTGATTTTCACACGCCCAATACACCTAAAAAAGCCCTACGACCCCATAGAATCCCCTTATGACTCAGCTCTTTATACGATGTTTGAGCATATGTGCTTTGCTCTTACCTTCCCTGTTTTTTTCTGCCTGTGCTGATGGACAACATTCGGCTGATCTGCGTCTCTCCAGTGAGCAGGAACTCATAAGTGTTGCCCCTGCCGATGCTGAAGATCCCGAGCAAGATCTTACCACAGAACTGGAAGCACTTCGGCGCGCAGGTTCCTGGACAACAGCCAACACTGCTTCTCAAAATCAAAATCTGCAACCCGATACGACCTGCTCCGATTTTCCTATTACCATCAATAATCAAGTGCAGGTCTATCTTGATCTTTTCCAGAACCAACAGAGGAAAAGCTTCGCAATCTGGTTAAGTCGTTCCGGTAAATACTTACCCTTGATGCAAAAAGAACTCAAAGAAGCAGGACTTCCCGAGGATCTTGCTTATTTGGCAATGATTGAGAGCGGGTTTAATCAAAAGGCCTATTCTAAATCTGATGCCTCAGGACTCTGGCAATTCATTCCGGGAACTGGTTCCCAATATAATCTAAAGACCAACAAATATCTTGACGAGCGACGCGATGCGGAAAAATCCACTAAAGCGGCAGTCAGTTTCCTTTCCAATCTTTATGACGAGTTTGGCGACTGGCATCTTGCGGTAGCCGCATATAATGCAGGGCCTGGGAAAATCAGTAAAGGCATCGAACGTTACAACACCAAGGATTTTTGGTCGCTGGCCCAATATGACTATCTGGCCATGGAAACCAAGCGGTATGTCCCCAAACTTATTGCCTCAATCATCATTGCCAAAAACCCTGAACGATATGGCTTTACTGACATCCAATCTGAAAGCCCTTACACATATGAAACCCTTGAGGTTGGGCCGGGTCTTACACTGGATGCTGTTGCCCTCATCAGCAACTGTGACCGGAAAACCATTGACCTTCTCAACCAGGAATTATCCACAGACAAAACCCCACTCAATCAAAGTTACTACCACATTAAAATCCCCGTTGGCTCTCAAAAGATAGCAAGCAAAAACCTGCCCAGACTCCACCGCATCGCCACTACTGATTACAAAAGCCATACCATCGCCAAGGGAGAGTCTCTCTCCCTTGTGTGCAATCGTTACGATGTCAACAAAACAACCCTACTCAAAGTCAATAATTTACGGGATCAAAAGCTTGTTCCCGGTCAACGATTACGCATTCCTTATCAAACCATTCGTTATCACCTTCTTCCGGAAGGTAACAATCAAGCCATTGCCGCTGCCACCCAGGATAATCTTATCCGGCACCGGATTCAAAAGGGTGAATCTATTTCACAAATATCTCGAAAATACAAGGTGCCAGCCGAGCTCATCATTTCCTGGAACGATCTGCCCCGTAACCCTAAACTACAATCAGGACAACAACTCTCACTCTATATTGATCAGAAAGATAATGTTTCCCCTCTAGCAAAAGCAGATACCAGCATTGCCTCTAACTCCCAAAAAGATGACAAGGTTATTATTATAACCACACAGACAAAAAAATTCCCAAAAGCAAGTACTAGCACTACGGTAACTGCCAGCAATACAGAAACACCGGAAAAACTGCAGCGCAGTTGGTATAAGGTGCAAGACGGTGACACCCTCTGGACCATCGCCAAAGAACTCAAGCTATCACCTCTACAGATAAAACAATGGAATAATCTTCAAACCAACACGATCTATCCAGGCAAACGTCTTAAGATCAAAGATGTTTAACCAAAATAATGGATAAACCGTGAAAAAAATCAGAGGACTATGTCGCAGACCTCTTTATTGATTTACTCAGCAATACTGCGCTTATCTTAAGTTTCAAATAATATTTTTTCGATATTTTATCCGCTTTCTCTTTATACAATCCAGTGGTTCATACCCTTTCTGATCAAAAAAGATGTGAAGGGGAATTTTACTATTAGCTTGGAAGAGAGAACCTGCCACATCCTGATTTTTACCAGCATCCTTTTTTCTTTGTCATCAACTCTTAATTTCAGGCCTCTCTTACTTATGTCACCACAACATTTTCCATCCAAAGAATACCTGGAAGATGTCCATCTTATCGAGTACCACAATCGGACTATCCTGCTGATTGGCACAGCCCATATTTCCCAAGAGTCAGCTGCTCTTGTCCGAGAGATTATTCGGCAAGAGCAACCTGACAGGGTCTGTATCGAACTTGACGAAAAACGTTATCAAGCACTTACCGAAAAAAAACGTTGGCAGGCGTTAGATCTGAAACGGATCATCAAGGATAAACAACTCTCAACCCTGATGGTTAATCTCCTTATGGCATCCTACCAAAAAAAATTAGGTGCGCAATTAGGCGTGAAACCAGGAGCAGAATTGCTCGCAGCCGCACAATCTGCCAAAGAACGAAATATCCCCATTACTTTATGTGACCGCGATGTTCCCATTACCCTGCGTCGAGCTTGGAAATCAACGTCTTTATTAAAAAAAGGGTATTTGTTGACCACTCTCTTCGCCAGTATCTTTAAAAAAACTGAGATCACTGAAGAAAAGCTTGCCGAGCTCAAACAAAAAGATGTTCTCTCAGAGCTAATGGGGAAGATGGGTGAGATCCTGCTCAATGTAAAGAAGGTACTTATTGACGAACGAGACATCTACTTATCTGAAAAAATAAAGACAACAACCGGGGAACGCCTTGTCGCCGTAGTAGGAGCAGGCCATGTGGCAGGAATTCAGAAGCAGTTTACTATTGATAACAGCGAAATTCTTGATGAAATCACGACCATTCCCCCTATGGCAAGAGGCTGGAACATCGCGGGCTGGTCTTTTCCCCTCCTTATTATAGGTGCCATTATTGACATTAGCTTGCAGACAGGAAAAGCTGATGCCGGAACCACCCTCTTCTACTGGATCGTAGTGCACAGTATCCCATCTGCCGTTGGCGGCATTTTAGCCTTTGCCCATCCTCTTACTATGTTAGGCACTCTTGTCGCCTCTCCAATTACCAGCCTGACGCCAGTAATAAAGGCAGGTTATGTCGCCGCCTTTATACAGATTATGATAGCCCCTCCCCTGGTTAAGGAATTTGAAACAGTGGGAGATGACATGGGTACTGTCTTCGGATTGAGGAATAACAAACTACTCCGGGACTTTCTCGTCTTTATACTAACGAGTTTGGGATCTTCTATAGGAACCTATATCGGTGGTTATAAAATTATAACAAATCTGATTCACTAATTAATTTGTCGAAGGATAACAAAAACATGACTAACAAAGAAGACAAACTACCATCAACATTATCTGGAAAACAAAAAAAATTTCTCAAAGGACTTGGCCACCACCTTGCCCCTTTAGTCTCTATAGGCAAGGAAGGATTGACCGAAAATGTAATCAAAGCAACCAAGCAAGAACTGTTACTCAGAGAGTTGGTCAAGGTCAAAATCGCCAACAGCAGTAGTCTCAACAAGCAAGAAGCTGCAGAATTATTACCGGAGGCCACTGAGAGTACACTCGTGCAGCTCATCGGCAAAACCCTGCTCCTCTACAAAGAAAACCCAAAAATAGACAAAGAACATCGGATTTCTATGCCTCACTGAGCCCCCATCTGGCCTATTTCATTTTTTATCATTTCAAGCACATAAGATCGGTTGCTAAAGACTGAGACGCAACCCTGAGTTGAAGGAAGCTATCTCCAATAGCACTCCTGGCAGCCATCATGGCCAGATCATGATGGTTATTGGTTGTACTGAGATGGGCTAGAATCACATATTGCAATTGTTCATGAAGCAAAGATTGTAAAAAACAGGCTGCATCCTCATTGGCCAGATGCCCATGATCAGATCGGACACGCTGCTGCAAGACAGGAGAATAAGGACCGTTCTTTAGCATCTGAAGGTCATGGTTAAACTCTAAAATCAGACCATTGCAGCCCATAAGCCTCTGCCTCAAAAGATGAGAGACCTTGCCAGTATCGGTACAATAGGCAAGTTTTACCTTACCATTACCAATAATGAAACCTACGGGATCCGCCGCATCGTGGGAAACAGTGAAGGTACGAACCTGAAGCTCTTGCATCTGAATAATATCACCAGTTGCAAACTCAGAATAACGGGAAAGCCGGCCCCATACATTCTCTCCAGCCTTAAACGTTTCCAAATTACTATAAACGGGAATATGGTAACGCCGGGAGAGAACTCCCACACCCTGGATATGATCATGATGCTCATGAGTAACAAAAATGGCGTCTATATCTTCAATCCCACGTCCAATGGAACGAAGCCTCGCTGCAATTTCTTTCCCGGAAAAGCCAGCATCAATGAGAATCTTTGTTTTTCCTGACTCAATGTATACACTGTTCCCCTTACTGCCACTGCCAAGAACAGAAAAATTCATGTTTTATTTCCCTGTATGGCCAAAACCGCCGTCACCTCGACGGGTATTATCGAGTGTGTCGACAAGCTCAAACTGTGCCCGAACTACCGGTGCCAAAACAAGTTGGGCAATTCGATCGCCACGACTTATGAGAAAAGGCTCTTTCCCCAGATTAATCAGGCCGACACATACCTCACCACGATAATCGGCATCAATGGTCCCTGGACTATTAACGACCGTCACCCCGTGCCTAATCGCCAGCCCGCTGCGTGGCCGTACCTGCAGTTCATATCCCTCAGGAATAGCGACAGAAAAGCCTGAGGGAAAAAGATGAATCTGCCCGGATTTCAAGACTACAGGCTCATCCACCGAGGCCGCCACATCCAAGCCTGAGGCCTGTGTCGAGTGATAGCGTGGCAATTCAAGATCCCTACTCTTCACGGGATCTATCCAACAGAATTGCACAATCATTTTCATCACCTATCTTCTGATAAGAATTATACATAAAAAAAGGCCGCCTCAATAAGAGACGACCTTTTTGTAACTACTTTACAAAGTTAAACGTTACATCAATGCCTTACGACTCAGGCGAATACGGCCTCGATTATCAACCTCCAAAACCTTGACCTCAAGCTCGTCGCCTTCTTTGACCACATCAGTCACCTTGTCAACACGTTTGACGTCAAGCTCTGAGATATGGACCAGACCATCAGTGCCTGGCATGATTTCAACAAAGGCGCCAAAATCCTTGATGCTCTTGACGATACCCTTATAGATCGCACCAACCTCAACTTCGGCGGTAATCTGTTTAACGCGTTCAACAAGAGCGTTGGCCTGAGCAGCATTATTACAGAACATCTTCACCATACCAGAATCATCTACTTCGATTTTAGCATCATATTCAGCTGAGAGTGCCTTGATGATCTTGCCACCGGAACCGATAATATCACGGATTTTGTCGGGATTGATTTTATGAGTATAATACTTTGGCGCGTATTCAGACACATCTTTACGAGCCTGAGAAATTCCTTTCGCCATTTCGCCAAGGATGTGCATCCGCCCTTCCTTGGCCTGAGCCAAGGCCCGCCCCATGATATCCCGATCAACACCGCCAATCTTGATATCCATCTGCAGAGAGGTGACCCCATCATCCGTGCCAACAACCTTGAAATCCATATCACCAAGATGATCTTCATCACCAAGGATATCAGAGAGGATAATAACCTTATCCCCCTCTTTGATCAGGCCCATGGCAATCCCGGAAACTGGCTTTTTAATGGGTATTCCCGCATCCATCATAGCCATGCTGCCGCCACACACAGTGGCCATGGATGACGAACCGTTTGACTCCAGAACCTCGGAAACCACACGGATTGAGTAAGGAAAATCCTCTTCTGAGGGGAGTACTGCGCTCAGCCCGCGCATAGCCAACGTGCCATGCCCGATATCACGCCGGGAAGGACCACCCATTCTTCGCGCCTCGCCCACAGAGTAAGGGGGGAAGTTGTAATGCAACATGAAACGATTTGACTGCTCTCCTCCCAGGGTTTCCACACGCTGCTGATCTCGTTCGCTACCCAAGGTAGCTGACACCAGGGCCTGGGTCTCGCCACGGGTAAAAAGAGCAGAACCATGAGTTCTTGGCAGATAGGAGGCCTCACAACTGATAGTCCGGACCTCATTAAAGGCACGACCATCGATCCTGGTTCCCTCTTCCACAATCTTGGCACGCATGGTCTTCTTTTTATGAAGTGACAACAGATTGCTGATCTCTTTTGCCCGTGTTCCGTCTGTATTTAATTCAGCAACCACGGTCGCTTTCAATTGATCGTAAAGGCAACCACGTTCCATTTTATCGGCAGTGGAAATAACCGTCTGCATTCCGGTATCAGCTACCGTTCTGACTTGCGCCATCAACTCTTCATCAATCTGGGGAGGCTCAATAACACGTTTAGCTCGGCCATTCGCTTCCCGCAACTGATCCTGCATATCAAAAATCGGCTGTACCTGCTCATGGACAAAAAAGATTGCCGCCAGGATCTCGTCCTCGCTCAAGGCATCGGCCTTCCCTTCTACCATCACCACGGCACTACGAGTACAAGCCACAATGATATCCATGCGTGAGGTCTTGAGCTCATCTTTGGTGGGATTCAAGACATAACTCCCATCGACATATCCAACCCTTGCCCCGGCTACCGGGCCACCAAAGGGGATATCAGACAAAGTCAGGGCGCATGAGGCACCTATCAGGGCCAGCACATCTGGATCATTCTGCTGGTCGGCAGAAAGAACAGTGGCAATCACCTGGGTTTCACAATAATATCCATCAGCAAAGAGAGGACGCAAGGGACGGTCTATAATACGGCAGGTAAGAACTTCTTGTTCACTGGGACGACCAATCTCCCTCCGAAAATAGTTACCAGGGATCCGTCCAACGGCAGCCATCTTTTCCTGGTATTCAATGGTCAACGGCAAAAAGCCAAGCTCAGGTTTGTTTTCTTTTTCGGCAACGGCGGTCACCAGCACCATGGTTTCGCCGCACTGAACAACCACTGATCCAGAGGCCTGCTTTGCAAGCTTACCTGTTTCAATGGACAGCGTCTTACCACCAATTTGGACTTCAACTTTTTTATACATACACTCTCCAGCTGTGCGAACAACACAGCAACTTTTTTGGCACGCACAACGCACCCTACATCCTATATCTCAGCAAGGATACACCGTGTACCCCAAGCACACGCCCCTAAAAACGTACACCTAGATGCTAACGCATGGAATATAAAACTTAAGACTTTAACACAAGAACACCTCAAAACTGCTCTGCAATCTTGAGGTGTTCTTTCAGTTATATCCTGTTACTTTCTGATACCAAGCTCAGTAATAACAGTTTTATATTTATTCACATCTTTCTTTTTCAGATAATCAAGCAGACTTCGGCGCTGACCAACCAACTTCAAAAGTCCCTGACGGGAATGATGATCCTTGCTGTGCGTTTTAAAATGCTCGGTCAAATACTGAATCCGGTCAGAAAGAAGGGCAATCTGAACCTCTGATGAACCGGTATCGGTGGGATGGACCTTAAATTTCTCGATAATTTCATGTTTTTTTACTGCTGACTGTGCCAAAACGGGCCTCCTCTTGCTTAATATAAAGACAGTTTTTCCCTTGAGTTAAGGGGGGATACTTCCCCTTGCAAACAAAATATTTCAGAAAAAGCTAAAAATATTTTCTATCAACTCTTATTCTCGAACTCCACCTTCTCTTATTTTACATCCACTTCATACTCTTATTACAATAGATTAGCAATATCGTCAACAGATAGGGCCTTTGCCAACAGGCGCGTATGCGCATCAGGCAACAACAGCTCAGCGCCAGGAAAACTCTGCTCCAGGGTAAAACAACCACTTTGGGTCCGACGCAACTGGGTCAAATGGGCGCCACACCCTAAACTTCTGCCGATATCCGCAGCCAGGCTCCGAATATATGTCCCCTTACTGCACACCACTCGTAAGGAAAGTTGACTCCCCTCACCCCCCGCGAGATCAAGGCCGCCATCCGTCCTTTCCAGGGTCTCAATAAACACCGGACGCGCCTCTTTCACAATGCTGATTCCCTGACGAGCATAATGATAAAGCGGCTTTCCTTGATGTTTTAAGGCTGAATAAATCGGCGGGACCTGAAGTTGTTCGCCCCGAAATAAACGGAGGCAATCCTCGATCTGTTCTGCCCGTAAAGGGCCAACAGGATTCCTGGCAACGACTGCGCCTTCTGGATCAAAGGTCTCGGTTTCAACCCCAAGACAGAGAGTGGCCAGATATTCTTTCTGTCCATCCATCATCTTTGCGATCATTCGAGTTGCCGGTCGGCCTACACAAACGACAAGCAAACCAGTGGCAAAAGGGTCAAGCGTTCCGGCATGCCCGACTTTTTTGATTCCAAGTACACGTCTGACCCCACTCACCATCTTAAAAGATGTCGGACCAGCAGGTTTATCGATAACAAAAACCCCAGCCTCAAAAAAATCTTCCACGCCTTCTGCTTCTTCTTTCATACGATCAGCAAGATCAACAAACCTGTTCTCACCCCAAGGCCTTGCTCAAGGCATCCAGGACCAATTTCTGCACCTGTTTTATACCCTTGCCCGAGAAACGGAAGCCAGCAGCGTTTCGATGTCCTCCCCCCCCAAAGGCCGCCGCAACCTCGGCAACATCACAACCACCTTTGGCGCGTAAACTGACAGAGACACCACCGTTTTGATACTCTTTGAGAAAAATGGCAACCTTCACCGAACGCAATGCCCGAGGATAGTTAATAAAGCCCTCAGTATCGCCGACATCGGCGCCACAATCCTCAAACATCTTATTGGTAACCGTTATAAAGGCCAACTGATCAGACTCAAAGAGTTCCAATGTTGCCAACACCTGCTCCATAAGACGCAAGCGCTGCAAAGTAAAGTTATCATAGACATGTCCAGCCACCTCCTCTGGATGCACCCCACATTCCACCAGATCAGCGGCTATTCGCAAGGTTCTTGGGCTGGTATTCTCGTAACGGAAGGAACCGGTATCGGTCGAGATTGCCACATAGATGTTAAAGGCTGCGGCCTGGGAAAGCTCTGCACCCAACTCCATTGCCAGCTCATAGACCATCTCTCCAGTCGAAGAACGACTGGAGTCGAGCCATCGTAAATCACCAAATTCTCGGTGGCCATGATGATGATCAATCACTAGTAAAGGATGAAGATTAAGCAACTCCATTTTCTCTCGTCCCAACCGGTCGCAATCACCGCAATCCAGTGACACGGCAGCGACGTTGCCATCTGCTGCAGCCACAAAATCCTTTAAGGCAACAAGGTCAGTTTCCGCAAGACTGCAACCAGGTAAAAAATCATAGAGATGAGACACAGGATCTTCCAGGTAGCGAAAAACTTTCTTCCCGAGTCCCTCTAAGATATCGGCCAAACCAAAGAGTGAGCCCATGGCATCGCCATCTGGGTGGAGGTGGGTCATAAGAACAAAACTATCAGTTTCACGGATAATCCTGCTGATCTCTTCAGGAACCACTTTCATCATCGTCCCCCTTTTCCTTGGCAATCTCTTGCAGAAGTTTCTCTATCTCTATTACCTTCTCAGCCTGGTGATCATACACAAAGTGCAGTTCTGGCGTGTAGCGCATATTAAGAACCTTGGCCAGATGACTCCTCATAAACCCTTTTGCCCTCTGTAATCCCTCTTCTGCACTGATCTGTCTTTTTTTCTCTCCAGGGACCGTAAAAAAGATCCGGGCATATTGCAGATCATCAGCCAACTCAACCCGAGAGAGTGTAACCTCTGCCAGTTTTTGATCACGCACCGTGGTCAAAAGCAACATGGACAACTCGTTCCGAATCGCCTCTGCCACCCGGACAGACCGCTTTTGTTCACTTTTTGGCCCCAAGCCAACCGATTTTAATGTCTCTTTAGGATCCCACATAAAATCACAGCGCAAGGTTAAAACAGGTTATCATGATACGGGCAGTAAGATAACTCCTCCCGCCTGAACAGCTCCGACCCTCTGTTTTAACTTTCCAGGGTTGCCTCCACTTCGTTCATAATAAAGGCTTCGAGATTGTCGCCCTCACGTAAGTCATTATAATTTTCGATACCGATTCCACACTCATACCCAGCAAGAACCTCTTTGACATCATCCTTGATTCTTCGCAGAGATGCAATTTTACCAGTAAACAAAACCACCCCTTCACGAATAACCCTGACTGAGGCCTTACGGGTGATTTTACCATCAAGGACAGAACAGCCGGCAATGGTGCCAATTTTCGGGACGTGAAACAGTTGTCGTACCTCGGCATTACCGATGATTTCCTCAACAAAGGTGGGCTCCAGCATCCCAACCATGGCCTTCCTGATATCATCCAAGGCATGATAGATGACATCATATGAACGGACATCCACATGTTCCTTGACGCTCAACTCTTTGACTTTGGTCGTTGGCCGCACATTAAAACCGATAATAATGGCATCAGAAGCAGAGGCAAGCAGGATATCTGACTCCGTGATCGTCCCAGTCCCTTCATGCAAAATGCGGACCTTCACCGTATCGGTAGAAAGTTTCTCCGCAGCTGAGCAAAAGGCCTCAAGGGTTCCCTGCACATCCGCACGAAGGACAACCCGTAATTCATGGGTCTCTTCTTCGCTCATTTTCTCAAATAATCTATCCAAAGAGACCTTGGAGACTGAAGCAAGTTCCAGTTCACGGGACCTCAGGATACGGGCCTGACTGACGCTTCTGGCCATCTTCTCATCAGTGACTACAATAAATTCATCACCTGCCTGAGGGACACCAGTCAGTCCCTGTACCTCCACGGGAATGGAAGGACCAGCCTCGTCAAGGGGTTTGTTTTTGTCGTTGATCAGGGCACGCACCTTGCCGCTGAACTGACCTACTACAAAATAATCACCTGTCTTCAGGGTTCCTTCCTGCACCAGGATTGTAGCTACCGGCCCACGTCCTTTATCAAGCTTGGCCTCAACAACCCGTCCTCGAGCCTTCCTGGTGGCATCAGCCTTCAATTCCAGGATCTCAGCCATGAGCTGAATACTCTCGAGCAGATTATCAATACCGATATTTTTCTTGGCCGAAGTCTCACAGTACATTGTCTGCCCACCCCACTCTTCCGGGGCAAGACCTAAATCAGACAACTCCCGTTTGACCCGATCCGGATCGGCATTATCCTTGTCAATCTTGTTCACCGCAACAAGGATGGGAACTCCTGCTGCCTGGGCGTGACGGATGGCCTCCCGGGTCTGATCCATAACCCCGTCATCGGCTGCGACAACGAGGACAACCAGATCAGTAATCTGGGCGCCACGTGAACGCATCTCGGTAAAGGCGGCATGGCCCGGTGTATCAATAAAGGTCACATCTCCAGCGCTCGAAGTTACATGATAGGCACCAATATGCTGGGTAATGCCACCAGCCTCGCCATCGGCGACATCTGTCTTCCTGATAGCATCCAAAATCGAGGTCTTGCCATGATCAACATGTCCCATAACAGTGACAACCGGGGAACGTGGCAGAAGTTCACCACCGCCCTCCTGGGCATTGAGCTGTTGAACGCCAATCTCTTCGGTAATCCCCTGCTCAACTTCATATCCAAAATCCGCCCCGATAAGGGTCGCGGTATCCACATCAAGAGCCTGATTCAGGGTGGCCATAACCCCAAAGCCCATTAATTTGGTAATGATCTCACTCGACTTGACGCCCATACGATGGGCAAGGTCAGCGACACTGATCGTCTCCAGAACTTTGATCCGTTTTTTAATGGCCTTCATCTCAACAGCAGGCTGGATAACCTTTCTCTCAATCCGACCTCGGGATTTTTTCCCCCACTTACCAGACGCATTGCTATACTCATCGCCAAAACGGGTAACCTGGACCTTCCCCCGTCCTTTCTGACCAAACTTGTCTGCCTTCCAAACCCCGCTTTTCTTTTGCTCCACGTCATCTATTTCAGTGCCGCGCTTCCCTTTCTTCTTGTCTTTGCTGGCATCAATCAGGGGCGCCACATTTACTGCAGGTTTCCGCGTTGGGGTTTGCGGTTTATAGGCCCCTGCGGTCGCAGGTCGCTCAGGTCGTTCCGTTGAACGTTCATTTCTTTTTCGTGGTTTCTCGCCAACGGGTGCCCCAACAGGTGGCTTCTCTTCAACTGGAATTTCAATACTCCCGACAACACGAGCCAGCCCTTTTCTCACTGCCGGTTCACTCCCTTCAGGAAGCATACGTTTTTGCTCATTTCTGACAGGAAAAGATCTTGATTCTTTATGCAGTTCTTTATTCTGTTCCTTGAAGTCCACCACCACAGGAGCGGTAGATACTTGCACGCCCTTATCAGCCGCAACTTCATGAGCCTCGACAACCACATGCTCCACCTGTTCCACAACAGGTTCTGAAACAGGTGTTGGGACAGCTTCAGCTTCAAGGACAGGAACAGAGACAGGGACATCTTCTATAACAGGGGCGGCTTCCTGCACAACAGGAACCTCATCCACCACTTCAGCCTCTGACATAACGGGCCTGCGACGAATAACGGTTGTCCGGCGCACGACTGCTGGAGCTTCTTCAGCAATAACCTTTTTTCTGGCCTGTTCAGTTTTGGCAATCTGCAACACTGTAGTCCGGATTTTTTCGGCAATGTCATCTTCAACTGTTGAACTAGGCCCTTTAATATCATACCCATGCTCAAGCAATTTCTCAGTTAACATCTTACTGCTCATGCCGGCCTCTTTAGCCAGCTCATAAATCCTTACCTTGCTCATCCCTTACTCCCGTCTATCTTTGCTACGATGCTTTTTAAGAGCCGTTACGAAATAATCTGTCACTTTATAACTATTTCGCCAAGGCTCTTTATGCCGTTCTGGCCATTCAAATGGCCATATTATTTATTTACAGCGGCTTAACTCACTCAACTTTCCACAGCCGAAGGATTCTTTTCCACCTTCAAAGCCCTTTTCCATCTTTTTCGCTGACTCAGAAAAGCTACGAGACATTTCTCATTATTACAACAATATGCCCCTCTGCCCGCTTTGTTTTTATACACATCCCGAACTGGTTTATCCTCTTCCAGAACAAACCGATGCAAGGTTATTTTCAAAGCCTTTATTCTACAGACACAACACATACGAAAGGGTTGTGTCTGTTTTTTTTCACTTCTGCTGATCAGACTCGTTTCCATCTTCAGCCACCAAATCCTCAGGCTCATCCCCAGAGGTATCTTCTGCCGCCTGATCCGTGACCGTATCATTTTCTACTTCGATCACTTTATCAACTTCTTGATCGATTTCCTGTTCTGCTTCGTTATCAACTCGTTTCATCTCAATAGGGGCGTCAGGATCCATACCCAAGCTCTTTCTTGCCGCCTGAATAAGATAAACTGCCTGCTCATCACCAATGGCCCGCAGCACGGTCAAATCTTCAATAGCGGCACAAGCGAGCATGGCAGTCGACAGAATATTTCTAGAAAAGAGCTGATCGGCCAAGGCCTCTTCCACCCCACTGAGGGCAAGTAATGACTGATATCCGGGATCTTCGAGATTAGCGTAACGCTGTTCACTCTTTACATCAATCCGCCAGCCAAGAAGCTTGGCGGCAAGACGCACATTCTGGCCCTGACGGCCAATAGCCAGTGACAGTTGATCGTTAGGCACGATAACCAGAAGCGATTTTGCATCCTCATCCACCAGCACCATGTTCACCTGGGCAGGGGCAAGGGCATTATAGGCATATTTAGCCGGGTCAGGACTCCAGGGCACAATATCCACCCGCTCTCCCTGCAACTCCTGCACAACATTCTGCACCCGCGATCCTTTCATGCCGACGCAGGCGCCGACCGGATCGACATCGGTTTCCGTGGAACTGACCGCGATTTTTGCCCGAAATCCAGGATCACGACTCACCCCCATGATCTTGACGATTCCTTCGGCAATCTCCGGAACTTCCATCTCAAACAATTTAACCAGAAACTGGTCATGGGTCCTGGAGAGCAGAAGCTGCGCGTCCTTGGTGCCCCGCCTGACATCAACGAGATACGCCCGGACGCGATCACCCTGCTTGAAAGACCTTTTAGGGATCTGCTGATCTTTGGGCAGCACGGCATCCGTGCGGCCAAGATTGACGATCATGTTGCCCCGCTCAAAACGTTGGACAATTCCGCTGACCACTTCTCCGATACGATCCTGAAACATCTCGTAAATAACATCACGTTCAGCATCCTTCATCTTATGGATAATAACCTGCTTTGCCGATTGGGCAGCGATTCGGCCCAGATCAGCAATATTATCCATCTTTTCGCCAAGCTCATCATTCAACTGCACATCAGGATCAAGCACCTGGGCGGCCGCGAGATCGATTTCAGTCTGCTCGTCTGTCACCTCTTCGACAACAGTACGAAACTGAAAGACCTCAACCTCACCATATTCTTCATTATATCGAACCTCGATCTCCCGCCTGCTGCCCAGTTTTTTCTTGGCAGCAGACAGAACAGCCTCTTCTATGGCCCCAATCAACAGCTTTCTGTCAAAACCACGGTCTCTGCTGATCTGGTCGATTATGCGTTTTAAATCCGATAGCATTCTCTTACCCCATCTTATAACTGACTCTTTTTTGAAAAAGTCCTTCTATTCCTACAAAGCTTGCAACCAAGAGGATGCAACCCACAATTATTTTCTCAAGCCGTTGTAACAAAATAGTCAAAAACAATAGAAGCTATTTCATAACAGCCCCTAAAGGGACAGACGAGCCTTCCGTATCTGCTCAAAAGCCACCTGACATTTCGTCCCATCCTCCAGAACAAGCTCAACGGTCTCATCTTCCGCCCGAACAATATCACCAATCAAAACTTTCTGATTCTCGACATCTTCACGCAGCTTTAATTTCGCCTTTTTTCCAATAGAGCGTTGAAAATCATTCATACCATGCAATGACCGTTCGAGTCCAGGCGACGACACTTCAAGATGATAGGCATAGTCAATCAGATCTTCCACCTCAAGAAAGTCACTGACCTCGCGACTGACCCGAGCACAATGATCCACCGTAATCCCTTCCTTGCCATCAATAAAAAGACGCAATACCCAGCCATGTCCTTCAAGACGAAACTGGACTTCCACCAGCTCCAACCCTATGGATGGCAGCAGCGTTTCCGCAAATGCCTGCACCTTTTCGACAACAGATCCACTCATGTCCGTATTATCACGCAAAAACTTGTTTGTTTTTGCACCACCCTGGAAGAGACATAAAAAAAAGTGGGCAAGCCCACTTTCAAAGCCACCCGCATCATTCACACGATACAGATAGTATAACCAGAAAAAACCAGGTATAACTGGAGTAACAATAGACAATCCAGCCAGCAAACCCTGGAGCGGGCAACGAGATTCGAACTCGCGACCCCAAGCTTGGGAAGCTTGTGCTCTACCAACTGAGCTACACCCGCACACAACCCGACACAACACTGCATATAAAACACAGAAAGGGCCCTTTGTCAAGGCAGAAGCAACCCCGGCAAGCACAGGAGACAGGCAAATTCCCAGGACTGGTGTTTCACTCTTAATAAAAAATAAAATTGACAAACACGTGACAGCCTTATAGAAGATGGACTCTTTCATCTTCTTCTGATCTGGCCTTAAGCCGTTGTTCATAAATAATTTTAACCTGAAAACAATGTCTGACAAAACACTTATTATTGCCGAAAAGCCCAGTGTGGCCGCAGATCTTGTTAAGGCGTTGCCCGGCAAATTCGAAAAGAGCAAGACCCATTACGAGAGTGATCGGCATATTGTTTCCTATGCCATCGGCCATCTGGTTTCCATCGAATTCCCGGAAGAGATTGATCCCAAATATAAAGAATGGAAACTAGAGAACCTTCCCATTCTGCCCGATCAATTCCCGCTCAAAGGTCTGGAGAATACCAAAAGCCAGCTCAATGCCCTGCAACAGCTCATCCGCCGTAAGGATGTCCACGAAATTATCAACGCCTGCGATGCCGGCCGGGAAGGCGAGCTGATCTTTAAATATATCCTGCGCTATGTCTGGAACCAGTCTGTTGCCAAAAAGACTTGCAAGCGGCTCTGGCTGCAATCTATGACCAAAGACGCTATCAAGGACGCCTTTGCCCATCTCCGGGATAATATCGAGATGCAGCCTCTGGAAGACGCAGCCCTGTGCCGCTCCGAATCGGACTGGCTGATCGGGATCAATGCCACCCGGGCGCTCACCGGTTTTAATTCCCGCCGCGGCGGTTTCTTTCTCACCCCCTGCGGCCGGGTACAGACCCCCACCCTCTCCCTCATCGTCAAGCGGGAGCAGGCCCGGATGGGTTTTGTCCCCCGCACCTATTTCAACCTGATCTCCACCTTCACCTTTGACCAAGGCTCCTATATCGGCAAATGGATTGACCCTCAGTTTGTCAAGGACGAGAAAGACAATCAGGGCAAGGCCGACCGAATATGGGATGAAAAAAGGGCTGACCAGATCCTGGCGCAATGCACCGGTAAACAGGCCGCTATCGAGGAAACAAGCAAGAAGATAAGCGAACGTTCGCCGCAGCTCTATGACCTCACCTCCTTGCAGCGGGAGGCCAACTCCCGTTTTGGTTTTTCTGCCAAGAACACCTTGGGGCTGGCCCAGGCGCTTTACGAAAGACATAAGGTTCTGACCTATCCCCGAACCGACAGCCGTTGTCTGCCTGAAGATTATCTGGCCACGGTCCAGGAAACCGTCACGGCCCAGACGGGATGGAGTTTTGGCCAGTTTGCTCAAGAGGCCTTGAGCAAAAAGTTTATCAAGCCGGAGAAACTGATCTTCAATAATGCCAAGATCTCCGACCATCATGCCATTATTCCCACCACGGTCCTGCCCAAAACCCTGACCGAGCCGGAGCTGAAGATCTACACCATGGTAGTTCAGCGTTTTCTGGCCGTTTTTTTCCCACCGGCCCGATATCTAAACGCCCGGCGCATCTCCGTGGTTGAGACGGAAACATTTCTGACTGAGGGCAAGATCCTTACCGATCCAGGCTGGAAGGCCATCTATGGCAGCGAGATCGATCAGGAGCAGGATGCGGCTCTAAGCCCAATCCCTGAGGGGGCAAAAATCACCTGTGCCCAGATCAGCAAGGAACAGGCGGAAACCAGACCCCCGGCCCGCTATAACGAGGCAACCCTGCTCTCGGCCATGGAAAACTCGGACAAACTGGTAGAAGACGAAGAACTGGCCGAAGCCATGAAAGAACGGGGCCTCGGCACCCCGGCAACCAGGGCCGCGATCATCGAAAAACTGCTCAATGAAAAATATCTGGTCCGGGAGGGCAAAGAACTCACCCCCACCGGCAAGGCCTTTAACCTGTTCGCCCTTCTTGAGGCGATGAAGATAGAGCTGCTCGCCTCCCCGGAGATGACGGGGGAATGGGAACACAAGCTCAATCAGATCCTGCAAGGCAAGTTTACTCGCAAGCAGTTCATGGCTGAAATCAGGGACACAACAGCCCATATTATCTCCCAGATACGAAACTTTGACCGGACAGAGGTTCGGGCTGAGGCCTCTTTCAGTCCGGTCAATAATGTCCATTTCCATGTCAGCCCCACGGCCTTTATCTCAGAAGATGGCAAAACAACCATCCGCAAGATTCTGGGCGGCCGGATGATGAGCGAGAACGAGATTGTGGCCCTGATCAAAGGAGAAACCCTCGGCCCTTTCAGTGATTTCAGAAGCAAACAGGGAAAATCCTTTACCGCCTCGGTCAGGTTGCAGCAAAACAAGATAGAGTTTCTTTTTGCCGATGCCATCGACGATCTGGACATCGAGGCAATCAAGGCAACCCCAAACTTAGGGCTCTCTCCTGTTGACGGGACTCCGGTCCATGAAACGCCGGCGGCCTACATGTCAACATCGGCGCTGGACGGCGACAAAACAAAGGGGTTGCAGATCAGCAAGATTATTCTGGCCAGGGCCATCGAGCCACAGCATATCCACCAACTCCTGACCGAGGGCAAGACCGAACTGATCCCCGGTTTTATCTCCAAGAAGAAACGCCCCTTTGACGCCTTCCTTCTTCTTGACAAAAAAGGAAAAATCACCTTTGAATTTCCACCACGAATAAAGAAAGAAAAAAAACAATCGTAAGCGACCAAGCTTACTTCACACCAGAGGAGCCCTTCGAGGCGAAATATTTATGCAACGAGTAAAAACAGAGTATCAAAACAAGAGCGGCCTGGAACTGGCAAGAATCTGCGCCAAGGTCGCCCTTGACGCCAAGGCGGAGGACCTGGTCGTCCTTGACGTCAAAGGCATTTCTTCCTTTACTGATTATTTTGTGATCATGAACGGCCGCTCAACCCGGCATGTCCAGGGTCTGGCCGAGATCATAGAAGGCGAGATGCATTCTAAACGGATCAATACCTCCCATGCCGAAGGACTTGAGGA
>CAISPV010000034.1 GCA_903887485.1 uncultured Desulfobulbaceae bacterium
CTCTTGAAGATCACTTGTCAGCATCATTATTAAAAATGGAACAAAACCATCAGTTGGTGCATTCTATAGTCGCTTGGCCTTGGATAATAAATTCACTTTAGATTTAGAAATGGAATAAGATGTTCAAAATGGCTTGCCGCCATCTCTCTCTCCCCTGTACTTTTGGGGCCAATAAGAGCATGGGTGGTAATCCGATTCAAGGGGTCAAACATCTGAGAGAGATACTGGCCATGTGAACAGGAGCGCCTTGCCGAGGATTCTATGCGCCAAAATGTTGTAATCTCAGGATGGTCCGGCAATTTAATTGTGGAACCGTCCACGGCTTTCAAAAAGAATCCGTGCCAGGTTTTGGGGGAAAAGTTTTGGTTAAAATATGTGATGGACTGTTCATTGATGGCGGTAAGCGCCTGATATTTAAGTTTCTTTCTGGCCTTACATAAAGCGGCCTTGGAAACAACTTTTTTAGCAATCACAGAATCAGAAAGGGCCTTGAAGAACTTGTTGAGTTCTGCTTGGTAGGAACTTTTGAGGAAATTACAATAGAAGAGAACGAGGATAACAAAAGGCAATTTTCTCTGCCTGCAAAATTCGGTGTTTTTTTGTCGGCTTTGTTCGAGAAACTCCTGAGAAGAAATAAAAGTTTTAAGAAAATCAAGCAGATTGGCACAGGTTTTGGGAAGCAGGTTCCATGCCAGTTTAACAATTCTTTTCAAGAAAATTAGCCATTCTGTCCTCCTTTGAAAAATGGCTTGTTACAATTAAACAGCATGGCTATATATAACATGAACATGCTGTAATTACAATAAGTTGATTTGTTTTTGAGGTGTTAAGTTAATGACATTGTATTATAAAAGTCATTTTTCTGCAAAACGTGTATTGCGAAATATATTACTATTTCAATATGTTACAATATATTTTTTCTCACAGCTTAACGCATTGATTTCACATTATATTTTTGACGAGCAGGCTGGGCCTGTTTAATTCTAACGCTGCCGGTTTTATGAAAGCGGGATGAAAGAACGGGAAACTTCAGTTATCAATGATACTTTGATTAAAAAGATGAACAGCAATAAAGAATTTCCTGAGGGCATGGTACCATTGGGGACAGAAAAATTTCAGTTTTCATGTCATGCCGGGGTTGAATGTTTCATGTCCTGTTGTAAAAATGTAGATATGTTTCTCTATCCTTATGACATTGTTCGTTTAAAAAATTGTTTGCGGATAGATTCCGAGACGTTTATGCGTCAGCATACACGACTTGTTAAGGGAACCAATCCGTATTTCCCTGCTGTTATGTTGAAGCTCAATGATGATGTAGAGAAATCCTGTTCCTTTCTGGGAGAAAGTGGGTGTTCAGTGTATCATGACCGGCCATCTTCTTGTCGGACATATCCGCTTGAGCGAGCAGTAGATCGAACGCTAGCTCAAGGTCGTAGCCAGGATTATTATTTTTTAACGGATCATGGTTACTGCTTGGGTCATCAGGAAAATAATTTTTATTCTGTTACACAATGGATACGAGAGCAGAACCTTGACGAATATAACAGAATGAATGATCGTTGGGCTGTGATTGACACCCTCTTTTCGACGAATCCTTGGAGAGGTGAGGGGAGTGGTGGGCCTAAACAACAAATGGCATTTATGGTTTGTTATGATGTTGATGGCTTCAGGAAATTTGCGCTTAGGGAACAGATATTTGATCAATTTCGCCTTTCGAGAGAGCAAAAAAGAAGTGTTCAGACAGATGATGTCGCATTACTGCTTTTTGGTTTTGATTGGTTAAAATTGTTTTTAACCGGGAATTCGTCTTTAGTGCGGCGCTAAACTTTTTGTATTTTTAGAGAGTCTTGTTTGTGATTTTGATAAGTTGCAAAAAAAAGTCTCTCGTGGTATTAAATAATGTTTTGTGATTGTGGATATTTTTTAAGAAAGTTGTATGAGGAGAAGGAAAGTCGTTTCATTTTTACATCAAAATGAAAGTGTCAAGGCAAGTGAGCGGCGACGTGTTGCACAATGTGTCTGATCAATGAAATGTTTGATTGAGAAATGGAATAAAATACACACACCCCTTTGTGTTCCTGGTGTTACAATGAGCCTTGTTAAGGGCCAAAAGTAATAAATTTGGGGGTGGAGGTTAAACCAGAAAACGGAGATAAAAATGTCATTTGCTACAGTTAAAGAAATGCTTCAGGCCGGATTGCATTTTGGTCATCAGACACGTCGTTGGAATCCAAAGATGAAACCTTATATCTATGGGCCACGTAATGGTATCTATATTATTAATCTTGATAAGACCAAACGCATGTTTGATTCTGCCTGTGATTTTCTCACCAAGGAAATTGCTCGCGGGGGATCGGTTCTGTTTGTTGGGACGAAAAGGCAGGCTCAGGTCATTGTGCAAGATGAGGCTAAACGATGTAATATGTATTATGTTGATCATCGTTGGCTTGGTGGAATGATGACTAATTTCCAAACTATTAAAAATAGTGTTGATCGTCTGAAGTTGATTGAGTCCATGCAGGAAGATGGTTCTATTAATCGTTTTCCTAAAAAAGAAATTGGCCTCATGGAAAAAGAAAGGACGAAGTTGGAGCGTAATGTTGGCGGTATCAAGAATATGAGAAAATTGCCTACTGTTCTTTTTATCGTTGATCCTAAAAAAGAGTCTATTGCGGTCAGTGAGGCTCAAAAATTGAACATCCCTGTTGTTGCCCTTGCTGATACCAACTGTGATCCAGATGGCATCGACTTCATGATTCCTGGTAACGATGATTCCTTGCGCTCACTCAGGCTTGTTGTCTCTTGTATTGCTGAGGCCGTTCTTGCTGGTCAGGCAAGACTTGATGGTGATGCCGCATCTGATGATGCTTTGGCTGCTGCTATGGGTGATGCTGGTTCGGAAATGGGACAAATTGTTGAAACTGAACAATAAATAAAAAAATGGTTCCTTGGTGGGGACCATTTTTATTGGTTTTTTGAAGGGGCTGTCTCTTGACTGCCCCTTTGCTTTATCAGACATGGGTGTTTGTATCCCCTGTGTCTCTGGGATTTTGTTTTGTTAATAATGAAATTGGAATAATGCTTCAAGATTGAATATAAGGAGGTTTATAGTGAACATTACAAGTCAGATGGTAAAAGACCTGCGTGATAAAACAGGTGCCGGAATGATGGATTGCAAAAAGGCCTTGAGCGAGAATGCTGGTGATATGGAAAAGGCCATTGATTTCTTGCGTCAGAAGGGACTTGCGGTTGCCGCTAAACGAGCTGGACGTGCTACCAGCGAAGGTGTTATTGAAACCTATATCCATGCCGGTGGTAAATTGGGGGTTATGGTAGAATTGAACTGCGAAACCGATTTTGTTGCTAAAACCGATGACTTTCGCGAGTTTGCCCGTGATGTTGCCATGCATGTTGCCGCTGCCAATCCTGTTTCTCTGAGTAGAGAACAGGTGCCGGCAGATATCGTGGAAAGAGAACGTCAGATTTATGTGCAGCAGGCCCTTGATTCTGGAAAACCCGCAAATATTGTTGAAAAAATGGTTGTGGGTAAGATTGATCGCTATCTTTCAGAAATTTGTTTGCTTGAACAGCAATTTGTGAAGAATCCAGAGAAGAGTATTCAGGATATGTTGACTGAGCTTATTGGGAAAATGGGAGAAAATGTTTCTATCAGGCGTTTTGTTCGTTTTCAAGTTGGTGTATAAGTAGTCAGTTGTACTGTGATCAATAAAAGTTTTGTCTTTTATTGATCAGCTTCCTTTTGGATAATGGCCTTGATCTTTTTAAGGTCTGTTTTTTCCTCCCATGTCTCTTCGTGCATTTATTGGAATGCAAAGGTACTCATCATGCAGATACACTATAAAAGAATTTTGCTGAAACTGAGTGGTGAGGCCCTGATGGGTGAAGATGCCTTTGGTATTAATACAAGTGTTATTAGTTATGTGGCGGGTGAGATAAAAGAACTTGTGTCACTAGGGGTTGAGCCTGGGGTGGTGATTGGTGCTGGCAATATTTTTAGGGGTGTTGCCGGGGCAAGCAAGGGAATGGATCGGAGCACGGCTGATAATATGGGAATGTTGGCAACGGTTATTAATAGTTTGGCCCTGCAGGATGCCCTCGAGAGGGTTGGGGTTGTTACCAGAGTAATGTCGGCCATTCCCATGCCGTCAGTTTGTGAATCATATATCAGACGCAGGGCCACCCGGCATCTTGAGAAAGGTCGGGTGGTTATTTTTGCTGGAGGTACTGGTAATCCTTATTTTACTACAGATTCAGCAGGTGTGCTCAGGGCCTTGGAGATTGATGCTGATATTGTGATCAAGGCCACCAAGGTCGATGGTATCTATGATAAAGATCCGGTTGGATCATCTGATGCTGTTAAATTTGACCGTTTGACTTATGATGATGTGTTGCAGAAGGGGTTGCGGGTTATGGATGCTGCCGGTATTGCCCTGGCTCGAGATGATAAAAAACCAATTTTGGTGTTGAATATGAATAAACCAGGGAATATCCTGAAGGCCATTTGTGGAGAACAAGTAGGAACCTTGGTTACAGTTTGAGCTGATATCGGAGTAAGTATCAAGCGATATTATGCGGGAGAAAAGCTGATGAGTGATGTGTTAGTGGAAATGGATGACAAGATAGAAAAAAGCATCGAGGCCTTGAGGCATGAGCTGTCAAAAGTGCGTACGGGTCGAGCCTCTCTCGCTTTGCTGGAAGGGATTTCGGTGAATGCGTATGGCAGTGTCATGCCTTTGAATCAAGTTGGTTCCATGACCATCCCTGAAAGTCGCATGATTGTTATCGCTCCCTGGGATCCTCAGATGCTGCCCGCAATCGAAAAAGCCATTCTCAAGTCTGATGTTGGCTTGACACCGGCTAATGATGGTAAGATGATTCGTCTTTCTATCCCGCAGCTTACCGAGGAACGAAGGAAGGATCTGGTTAAACTGGTCAAGAAGATTGCTGAAGAAATTCGTGTTGCTGTTCGCAATATTCGTCGTGAGGCTATTGAAGTTCTGAAAAAAAAGAAAAAAGATAAAGAAATATCTGAAGATGACCTGTTTAAGTTTCAGGACGAGGCTCAACAGAAGACAGATGTTTCTATGAAATTAATTGATACGATTACCGCTGCCAAGGAAAAAGAGGTGTTGGAGGTGTAGTTGCTGGAATATCCAATGGTAAAAGGATGAATGTCCTTTTTGCTGATTTCTACCGCGTTCTGTCGTCTTTTACTGCCATCCTTGTTCCCTCAATGTCTGCTGATTTTTTATGTCTCAACGTCCAGTTATTGATCCTGCTCGTATTCCTCGTCATGTGGCCATTATTATGGATGGAAATGGCCGCTGGGCCCAGCGACGTCATCAACCGCGTCTTTTTGGACATAAGGCCGGGGTCGAATCGGTTCGGAATGTGGTGGAAACTGCCAGGGAGATTGGGGTTGAGATCCTGACCCTGTATGCCTTTTCTTCAGAAAACTGGAAACGGCCCATCAGTGAAGTCAGTGGCCTGATGTCGTTTTTGAAGTCTTATGTCCAGTCTGAACTGTCCAGGATGTTACAGAATAATATTCGGTTTACCTGTATTGGTGAACTGGAACGACTTCCGCTAGAGGTCCGTGAGGTGCTTGATCATGCCAGGGCTGAGACAGCATGTAACGATAAACTGGTTCTGAACCTTGCCTTGAGTTATGGCTCACGCTCTGAATTGACCAGGGCGATGAGAAAGATTGCGGCTGATTGCATGGCAGGGGATCTCAGTGTCGAAGAAATAGATGAATCGTTAATCAGTAATTATCTGGATACCGCCGGGATGGTTGATCCTGACCTGTTGATTCGTACTGGCGGAGAAGCACGGCTGTCAAATTTTTTACTTTGGCAGGCATCTTATAGCGAGATCTATTTTACTGATGTGATGTGGCCAGATTTTCGAAGAGATACTTTTCTTCAAGCAATTGCCGATTTCCAGCAACGTGAGCGGCGTTTTGGCATGATCAGCGCTCAAGTGCATAATGATTAACAGTCGTGCCGGACATCCGGCGCATTCCAGGATGAAGGTTCTGGCCGGATTGACTGCTTCTGGTCTGTGCTTTCAGAAAAAAATATGAGTCGATTGATTCCAGGTCTGGCCCTTGCTGCCTGTTGGTTGCTGTTACTTCTTTTTGGCCCTTTTCTGTTGTTTTTTTTGGTTATGGCCCTGGTGATTTTGATTGGTGCCCAGGAATATGCCAGGATGGCCTTTCCTGGAGAGAGTATCTCTTTCCGAGCTTTTTTTGTCGCACTTGCACTGCTTCCCTCCTTGTGTGTTGGATTTGTTCCGTCTCTTGGCCTTACTGGTGGTCTCCTCCTTTCTTTTCTTCTGCTGACAACCTATATCCTTTATCGTTACAGCCAGTTGCAGGATGCGTTGTTGTTTTTCAGCAGAGCTTTCTTTGGCCTGAGTTATGTCGGATTTTTGGGGGCTCATCTGGTATTGCTCCATCAATTACCTGAGGGCAGCAGTTGGATTCTGGTGCTTACGGCGATTACTGCCGGCTCGGATTCAGGTGCCTATTACAGCGGTCGAGCCTTAGGGAAACACAAACTTTGTCCACGGGTAAGCCCCAATAAAACCGTGGAGGGGGCAATTGGCGGGCTGATGGCAGGTGTTGTTGTGGCGGCGCTTATGACCCTGTTGCTGCGCTTGCAAGTGAGCTGGTTTTTCCTGGTGCCCGCGACAATTCTGCTGACTGGTGTCGGGATTGTTGGGGATCTCACTGAATCAATTATTAAAAGGGCAACGGGGACTAAAGATTCCGGGACCCTGTTAGGTGGCCATGGCGGTGTTCTTGATCGGGTGGATTCGCTTCTCTTTGCCGCTCCTGTCCTCTATTATCTGTTGTTTGTCTATCATGGTGTTTCCGTGGTGAGCCCATGAAGACCCTGGCACTTTTGGGATCGACCGGTTCCATTGGCACGGGGGTGCTTGATGTAGTCCGGCAGTTTTCTGGTCAGTATACGATAGTCGGGCTTGCAGCCGGTAGGAATGTTGATCTGTTAAGCCGACAGGTATTGGAATTTTCCCCAGAACTGGTTTCCGTGCTTGATGAAGAACATGCCGGTTTACTCAAGGCTCTTTTGCCAGCGAGCTACCATGGACGGATTGTGTGGGGAACAGAGGGTACTGTTCAGGTGGCAACCCTTGATTCAGCGGCCATGACCATTTCGGCCATTGTCGGTGCCGCTGGATTGCTGCCGACTCTGGCTGCAATCGAGGCGGGGAAAGACATCGGGCTTGCCAACAAGGAAACTCTGGTCATGGCCGGCAAACTGGTTATGTCGGCTGCCAGGCGCAAGGGAATTCAGCTCTTGCCTGTGGACTCGGAGCACAGTGCTATTTTTCAGGCTCTGGAGGCTGGGCGTAAGGAGGATGTGGCCAAGATTATCCTTACTGCCTCTGGTGGCCCGTTTCTGCATAAAAAAGCAGAGGAACTCCAGCAGGTCACCCCCGATCAGGCCCTTGCCCATCCAAACTGGAGTATGGGGAGAAAGATTTCTATCGACTCTGCAACCCTGATGAACAAAGGACTTGAAGTCATTGAGGCCAGATGGCTCTTTGATGTTTCGGTTGACTCTATCGAGGTAGTC
Source organism: uncultured Desulfobulbaceae bacterium (assembly GCA_903887485.1). GTDB lineage: Bacteria > Desulfobacterota > Desulfobulbia > Desulfobulbales > Desulfocapsaceae > UBA2270. The sequence goes on from CAISPV010000034.1 coordinate 7,626, forward strand.
GTGCATCCGCAATCTATCGTTCATTCCCTGGTGGAATTTCAGGATGGCTCGGTTGTGGCCCAACTGGGGATTCCGGACATGCGGATCCCTATTGCCTATGCCCTTTCCTATCCTAAACGGCTGCCTCTGGCCCTTAAGCCTCTGCAACTTTCCCAATGTGGAAATCTGCAATTCCTGGATCCCGATTATGCCCGTTTTCCGGCCCTGGCCTTGGCCTTTGATGCCCTGCGGCAGGGGGGCGTGATGCCCGCGGTCCTGAATGCTGCTAATGAAGTGGCGGTAGAGGCCTTTCTTGCTGGCAGGCTTCCCTTTCCTGGCATTGTTGCAACTGTTGCCAAAGTTCTGGAGAAGGTGCATGGCGGCAGTGAAGATTCTTTAGCAGATATTCTGGCCGCAGATACCAACGCCCGAACCGAGGCCGAACGCCTTGTTTCTCAATTCAACCAATAAGGAACTGTTCCTGCAATGAATACTGTGGTCTCTTTTATTATTGTCCTTGGCCTGCTGATTTTTGTCCATGAGCTCGGTCATTTTCTCTTTGCCAAGTTGTTCAAAGTAAAGGTGCTCAAATTCTCTCTGGGGTTTGGCCCGAAACTCATTGGCAAAACCTATGGTGAGACGGAATATCTGATCAGCGCCTTTCCGCTCGGTGGATATGTGAAGATGTTAGGGGAAAATCCGGATGAACAGGATGTCGCCAATGACGATCAGCATGGCTCTTTTGCCCATAAGTCGGTGTGGAAACGTTTTTTTATAGTCCTGGCCGGTCCGATATTTAACCTGTTGTTTACCTTGGTCTTGTTTTGTGGTCTCTTTATTGCTGTCGGTGTTCCTGACGCCAAGGATACGACCGCCATCGGCCAGGTGAGCCAGAAATCACCGGCAGCACAAGCGGGTCTTCTGGTCGGGGATACCATTGAACAGATCAATGGCCATCCCATGACTGGGTGGCTTGATGTTTTGAGCGGTGTCAAGGAGAGTGGCGGAAAACCGCTCACCATCCTGATCAAACGCGGGACGGAACAGATCAGTGTTATCGTTACCCCGGCCATTGACAGCGTGAAAAATGTCTTTGGCGAGGTCACCGAGAAGCGCTATATGATCGGGGTGGTCAAGGCCGAGGCCGTGGTGTATGAGAAGGTTGGGGTGGTTGCGGCCATCCAGGCTGCATTCGCCCAGACCTGGATGTATATCTCGTTGACCGTCATGGGATTTGTGAAGATCATTCAGCGGGTGGTCCCGATGTCGGAACTTGGCGGTCCTATTCTCATTGCCCAGCTTGCCGGGCAGCAGATGGCCGCGGGCTGGATTCATCTGGTCTTTTTTATGGGGCTGCTCAGTGTTAACCTAGGCATCCTGAATCTGTTGCCCGTGCCCGTGCTGGATGGCGGTCATCTCATGTTCCTGGGTATAGAGGCGGTGCGGCGTAAGCCTGTGTCCGAACGGGTACAGATAGTTGCCCAGCAGATTGGTATGGCCCTACTCGGCTCGCTCATGCTTTTTGTCTTCTATAATGATCTGTTCCGGATATTTACCAAATGAGCGGTGGTGAGTTGCCCCTGATCCTGTCTCTGGACACGGCCAGCAGTTGCAGTTCAGTGGCCTTGACTCGTGGCAGTGTGACTGACGGACAGGTGCTGGCCTCACTTTCCTTGAACAGCAATATAACCCACTCCCGGCGTCTGCTGACTGCCATTGACTGGTTGCTGGCCGAGACTGAAACGGATTGGCAGGCCGTCGCCGGCCTTGCTGTCAGTCTTGGTCCTGGGAGCTTTACCGGGCTGCGTATCGGTATGGCTACGGTCAAGGGATTGGCCACAGCCATTCATAAGCCTTTACTGGGAGTCTCGTCCCTTGATGCCCTGGCCCTTAACTGTGCCGGTGAGAAATTGATCTGTGCTGTACTTGATGCCCGCAAAAAAGAGGTCTATACTTGCTTTTATCGTTCTGATCTGCAGGGGGTTCCCCGCCGGATGGGCGCGATTCGGGTGGTTACCCCGCAGAGCTTAGTCGCTGATATTGAGCAACCCGTGTTGTTTGTCGGTGATGCCGTCATGGTCTATGGAGATTTCTGGCAGGAATCTCTTGGTGTGAGGTTTGTAAGTGCCCCCAGGACGCTGCATTATCCGAGCGCGAGTGCCATTGGTCTGCTGGCAGGTGAGATGCTGCAACAAGATCAGTGTTTGGAGCTTACCACGGTAGCACCTTTGTATGTGCGGGCATCAGATGCGGAGTTGAGCTTGGGGATTGGGAAATAAGCAGGCAGATAAAGAGCTGAACCAGCAGGGGGCAGGATTATGATTGTGCGGCGGCAGACCCGGAAAATAGAGATTGGCAAGGTGCCTGTGGGCGGCGGTAGTCCCATTGCGGTGCAGTCCATGACCAATACTGATACCCGTGATGTCGCCGCAACTGTTGCCCAGATCCACGCCCTTGAGCAGGCGGGCTGTGAGCTGATCCGGGTGGCAGTCCTGGATCTTGCGGCGGCGGCTGCCCTCGCTCAGATTCGCGCGGCGATCTCCATTCCCCTGATCGCCGATATCCATTTTGATCATCGTCTGGCCGTGGCCGCCATGGAAAATGGCGCCCAGGCCATCCGCATCAATCCCGGTAATCTTGGCGGCCCGGCCAAACTGGCCCGGGTCGTCGATGCGGCCAAGCTCCACCAAGTTCCGATCCGGGTGGGGGTCAACAGCGGCTCCATTGAAAAGGATCTGCTCAAGATCCACGGCTATCCCACTCCGGAAAATCCCACCGCCCTCATCGAGAGCGCCCTGCGTAATGTCCGTCTGCTGGAAGATCTGGGGTTTTATGAGATCAAGATCTCGATTAAATCCTCCGATACCCTGACCACGGTGAGTGGGTACCAAACCCTGGCCCAAAAAACCGACTATCCCCTGCATCTTGGGGTCACAGAGGCTGGCGGGCTAATCGCCGGGACTGTAAAATCCAGCGTCGCCCTTGGTATCCTGCTCTATCAGGGGATTGGGGACACCTTCCGCATTTCCCTGACCCGGGATCCGGTGGAAGAGATTCGGGTGGGTTTTGAGCTGCTGCGATCGCTGAAGATCCGTGAACGCGGCCCGGAACTCATCTCCTGCCCCACCTGCGGCCGTACCCAGATTGATCTTTTTACCCTGGCCGAGGCGGTCGAACGTTATGTGCAGACCATGAAGAAACCGATCAAGGTGGCGGTCATGGGATGTGTGGTCAATGGCCCAGGCGAGGCCAAAGAGGCGGATATCGGCGTTGCTGGCGGCAACGGTGTGGGAATTATTTTCAAGAAAGGGAAGCTCTACAAGAAGGTAAAAGAGGAAGAACTGCTTGCGGTCTTTCTTCAGGAATTAAAAATTATAGAAGAAGAGATATAGATGCGTTACTCACAGACTTTTGTCCCCACACTCAAGGAAACACCGGCCGAGGCCGAGGTGGTCAGCCACCGGTTGATGCTGCGGGCTGGCTATATTCGTAAACTGTCGGCTGGCGTTTACACCTATCTGCCCTTTGGTCTGGCCGCCATCCGCAAGGTGGAGCGGATTGTCCGCGAGGAGATGAATCGCGCCGGGGCCCAAGAGCTGCTGATGCCAATGGTCCAGCCGGCCGATCTGTGGCGGGAGACCGGGCGCTATGAGAAGTACGGGCCGGAACTGCTCAGGTTCAAGGATCGCCATGACCGGGAGTCGTGTCTGGGGCCGACCCATGAAGAGGTGATCACCGACCTGGTGCGGGGTGAGGTGCGCTCCTATCGGCAACTGCCGCTGAATCTCTATCAGATCCAGAGCAAGTTCCGCGATGAGATCAGGCCCCGGTTTGGACTCATGCGCGGCCGTGAGTTTATCATGAAAGATGCCTATTCCTTTGATGTTGATGATGAGCAGGCGAATATCGCCTATAAGAAGATGTATGATGCCTATCAGCGTATCTTTACCCGTTGCGGCCTCCAGTTTCGGGCGGTGGAGGCAGACAGCGGCAGCATCGGCGGCAGTTTCTCCCACGAGTTCATGGTCCTTGCCAAGACTGGCGAGGATACGTTGGTGGTATGCAAGTCTTGTGACTATGCGGCCAATGTGGAAAAGGCGGCGATCAAGGCCCGGCCAGGGGAGAATAAGGAACCCCTGCTGGCCCTTGAAAAGGTTGAGACTCCAGGCAAACGCAAGGTTGCGGCTGTCTGTGAGTTTTTGGGAATTGGGCCGGAGTTGCTGGTTAAGACCCTGATCTACAAGGTGACAGGTGGGCAGGGGCAACAGGGGTATCCGGTTGCGGTTCTGGTGCGGGGTGATCGGGAGGTGCAGGAGGTTAAGCTCAAAAACCTTTTGCAGGCGGCTGATCTGGAATTGGCTGAGGATAAGGAGGTTTTTGATGTCACCGGTGTGCCCACCGGTTATCTCGGCCCTATTGGTCTGACCATAAAGGTGGTCGCTGACCATGAAGTGGCGGCCATGCGTAATTTCGTGGTGGGTGCAGGTGAAAAGAACTACCATTTGCGGCATGTCAATATGGGCCGTGATTTTGAGGTGGCAACCATTGCCGATCTGCGGCAGATAGCAGACGACGATCCCTGTCCGCACTGTGGCGGCAAGCTGGGTCAGATTGAGGGTATTGAGGTCGGTCACATCTTCAAGCTGGGAACGGTTTACTCAGCGGCCATGCGGGCCGTGTTCCAAGATCAGGATGGCCATGAGAAACCTATGATCATGGGTTGTTATGGAATCGGTGTCAGTCGTATTGTTGCTGCAGCCATTGAACAGAATCATGACGAGAACGGGATTATTTTTCCGGTGGCCATTGCCCCGGTCCAGGTAATCATCCTCAACCTTGGGCTCAAAGATGCGGTGATAACTGTGGCGGCAGAGTTGCTGTACACGCAGTTGCAGGCACAAGGAGTAGAGGTGCTTCTTGATGATCGAGATGAACGGCCTGGCGCCAAGTTCAAAGATGCTGATCTGCTGGGTATTCCTTTTAGGGTAACGGTTGGCGCTCGTCTGGGCAAAGAGGGCGTGGTCGAGATCCGTCATCGCCGTGATGGCTTGACCGTGGAACTCGCCCCGGATCAGGTTGTGGCTTATCTGCTGAATCAGATTGCTGTGGCTGGTAGCGCAGCGCAGGAGCGATAGGATTGTCATGACTGCATCCATGCCGGGTATTAACGGTCTTAAGACTATTGCCAAGGGATATCTCCACGATGTCGATCTGGAGCCCATTGACAAGGCATGGGACCTTGCGGTCAAGGTGCACACGGACAAAAAGCATTTTTCAGGTGAACCGTATCTGGAGCATGTCCTGGAGGTGGCCTCCACCCTTGCCTCCATGCACCTTGACCTTGACACGGTCCTTGCCGGTCTGTTGCATGGTGTCCTCAAGGAGGGGGTCACGGTTGAGCAACTGGGCAAGGAATTTGGCAGGAGTGTGGCTGAGATTGTTGATGGCTGTACCCGGATTACCAGTGTTCACTATAACAGCCAGTTGGCGCATCAGGCAGAGAATGTTCGCAAGATGTTATTGGCCATTGCCGCCGATATCCGCGTGCTTCTGGTTAAGCTGGCCGACCGTCTCCAGGATATGTGTTCCCTGGAGACGATGGACAGCGACTATCAGCGTGAGATAGCACGTGAAACCATGGATCTGTACGCACCCCTGGCCAGCAGGTTGGGTATTGACTGGTTGAAACGTGAACTCGAAGATCAGTCGTTCCGCTATCTCCACCCGGAGGAGTATCTTGAGCTCACAGCCAAGCTGGAGAGCTCTTTTGCGGAGCGCCAGAAGTATGTTGAGGAAGTAATCAATATTATTCAGGAAAAACTTGCTGAGAATAAGATTTTTCCAGTTCGTATTATTGGCCGCCCCAAGCATATCTATTCCATTTATAAAAAACTTCTGGCCCAGAAGATCCCTTTGGAACGGGTCTATGACAAGGTGGCCTTTCGCATCATTGTCAATACGGTGGATGAGTGTTATGCGGCGCTCGGGGTGGTGCATGAGAACTGGGCGCCTGTTCCTGGCCGGATAAAGGACTTTATCTCTGCTCCCAAGGCCAATAATTATCAGTCGATGCATACGACGGTAGTGGGGCCGCAGAATAATTTTATCGAGGTCCAGATTCGGACCGAGAAGATGGATCGGATTGCCCAGGAGGGTGTGGCCGCGCACTGGGCCTATAAGGAAGGGCAAAAGATTGGCGGCAATGATGCCAAGCTCTTCCGGGAACTGAAAAAACTGGTGAACTCGCTGCAGGAGGTTGAAGATCCTCGGGAGTTTCTGGAAAATGTCCGGGGAGAACTCTATACCCCTGAGGTCTATGCCTTGACGCCGGGCGGTGAGGTCAAGGAATTCCCCCTGGGGAGTTGCCCCATTGACTTTGCCTACGCCATCCATACCGAGGTGGGGGGTCGCTGTGTGGGGGCCAAGGTCAATGACCGTCTCGTGCCATTGAAATATGAAATGCAGAATGGTGATATCGTTGAGATTATTACCTCAAAGACTCAGCATCCCCGACGGGGTTGGCTGAGTCTGGTCAAGACCAGCCGTGCCCGTGCCCGGATTCGTTGCTGGCTGCGTCGGGAAGAGAAGGAACAGGCCGTGCATCTTGGCCGGGAGATCTGTGAGCGGGAGTTGAAGCAGTATGAGACCACCCTGAAAAAGATGGTCAAGAGTGGTCATATTAAATTGCTGCTGAAGGAGCTGCGCTGCAATTCTCTCGATGACCTGCTGGCGAAGGTGGGGAGCGGGGTTGTGACGGTGCAGGGTCTGGTTAAGGCGCTCCAGCCTCCTGAATTTCGGAGCGAGAAGGATCATCCCGGTAAACCGACTCCCCAGGAAGTTGCCGCCCTGATGGTGAGTCAGCAGAAGTCCGGCGGTCAGGCGGGAGATTCTGTTATCAGTATTGATGGGATTGATGATATGCTGGTGAAAATAAGCCAGTGTTGCCATCCGGTGCCCGGAGATGCTATTATCGGCTTTATCACCACTGGTCGAGGTATCTCGGTGCATAAGGCAAGCTGTGAAAATCTGTTGACCACTGATCCGCGGCGCTGGATAGCAGTATCCTGGTCTGGTACCCAGACCATCCAGCACCGGGTGGAGATTCTGGTGAGCGCGGAAAACAGGCGGGGCATTGTGGCAACCATCAGCGCCGCAATCAATGCTGATGATGCCAATATTCTCGGAATTCCCACGCGGATCACTCCCTCTGGTATCGTTGAGCTGCAGATAACCCTGGAGGTTGCCGATCTGGAACATCTGCAGATCTTGTTGCAACATCTGCGGCAATTGGAGTCGGTGATCTCGGTGCGAAGGGTGTAAGTGTGGCGCCTGATATGAACCTTTGTCCGGTCTGTGGCAATGATATCGTTCATGGTCTGCTGATCTGTCCATTCTGTGGGGGGAAACAGGACCACCAGCCAGGAGTAGTCGCTGCTGCTGGCATTTTTCATAAGGTGGTCAATCTGGAATTGGGTAAGCCTCTTGTTGAGAGCGCTTTGCGGAAATTGCAGATGGAACTCGAAGGTGGCCGTCAGCAGAACCTGCGTGTCCTGACAGTGATTCATGGTTACGGTTCCAGTGGCAAAGGTGGTGCTATTGGCGCCGAGTGCAGGAAGGTGTTGGCATATCTCAAAGAGAATGGTGCGATTACTACTTTTATTCCTGGCGAAGAATTCAGGTCGAAATCAGGGCCAACCCGAGATCTGTTGCGCCGGTTTCCGCAACTGGCAACCAATGTCAATCTCAATAAAGGAAATCGGGGGATTACGCTGGTTGTTTTGTAATTTCGGGTAACTTGAAAAATTGTCTATTGCAAGAGAGTGCGTGCTGAAGTACAAAGAATGTTTACCAGTGTTTGCTTAAGTAGGTAGGTAGTAGGTAGGCAGATCATGTTGTTGAGATAAAATTTTGAAAGGAGATGATGGTAATGGTAATGAACAGATTGATGGTATTTGCTTTGATGACCCTTTTGTTGTTTCCGGCCTTGGGATTGGCAGCTGACAAGGATAAACCTGCGGCTGCTGAACTGAAGACTTTTCAGGATAAGCTCAGCTACAGTATGGGGCTGGATGTAGGAACCTACTTTAAGGGTATGAAGGATGAAATTAATTTTGATCGTCTGGTCCAGGGGTTTACCGATTCCTTTAAAGGAAATAAACAACTGATAACTCCTGAAGAAGTGGCCCAGGTGCAAAAAGAGTTTTCGACCAAGATGCAGGCAAAACAGGCCGCCCAGTTAAAAGAGATGCAGGAAAAAAACAAGAAGACTGGTGATGAGTATCTTGCCAAGAATAAAGAGAAAAAAGGAGTTGTTGTCACCAAGAGTGGCCTGCAGTATGAAGAAGTGAAAAAAGGCACCGGTGAGAAGGTAAAGGATGGAGCGCAGGTTAAGGTGCATTATACCGGGACTTTTATTGATGGTAAGGTTTTCGACGATTCCCGTAAACGGGGTGAGCCTGCTGTCTTTGGTGTGGATCAGGTGATTCCTGGCTGGAGCGAGGCCATGAAGCTGATGACTGTCGGTTCCCAGTACAAGCTTGCTATACCCGCCAATCTTGCCTATGGTGAGCAGGGAGCGCCACCAATGATTGAGCCTAATTCAGTCCTTCTTTTTGATGTGGAGTTGATCTCTATTGAAAAGAAAGAAGCCGCTCCAGCCCCTGCTGCAGCCGTAAAGAAAGAAGCAGCTCCAGCCCCTGCAGCCGCATCTGCCCCGGCATCTGCCAAGGCTTCGGAAAAAAAATAGTTATGAGGTCTGAAAATGGGTGATGCTAAAAAGATGAAGAAACAATGTTGTCATAAGTTTGAAAAAAAAGGCAATCATTGTTCCAGTTGTCCGTTGCCTGTTGAGGATGAGGGTAAAAAACTGAAAAAAGAAAAGAAGAGCGACAAGGAAAAGACCAAGAAGAAAGAGAAAAAGCAGGATGGTAAAGGAAAAGAATAGATTCTCGATGGATAAGAGGATCGCCTGCTGACTGGTCAGTATCTTGAAGTTCGGACTTTGAAAAAAAGGTTCAGGAGGGTTTCCTCCTGAACCTTTTTTGCTTTCTGGTTTCTATGCGTCTGATTTTGAACAGGTGGTGCTAAAAGAGGTTGCGCGCGGTTTGGTTGATGGGCCATTTGTCTCAAAGCAGTTGAAAGAGCAGGGGCAGGGTGAGAAAAGAGAGAAGGATGCCGACCCCAACCATGGCGGCGGTGAGTTCCGGGGAAAGCCCTGCCATGATCGCCAGGGCCCCGGCTGAGACCATGGGCGGCATTCCCGCTTCAAAGATGGCAACACGGACTGCCAGGCTGTTGAGTCCCACGAGATGGCAGAAGAGCAGCGCCAGGAGCGGGGCCACGATCAGCTTGATCGAGAGTCCGACCAGTAGGGGTGACAGCACCTCAGGACGGAGGCGCAGGGTGAGCTGGTAGCCGACCGCGATCATGACCACCGGTACCAGGGTTGCAGCCAGGCTGTCGAACAGGGTGAGCACCGGGGCCGGTAATGCGATCCCGCGACCGGCCAAGGCCAGGAGAAGGGCCAGAAAAGGGGGGAAGGTGATGACCTTTTTCGCAATCAAAGCCATTCTTGGCCTTTCTCCACTGCCATAGAGGGCGAGAATCACCGTGCCGTAGGTCGCCAGGGCCAGAAAAGATCCGAGCTGATCATAGAGAACGGCGTAGGGAATACCGGCCTCATCGAAAAAGGCCCGTACCATGGGGATGCCGAGAAAAGAGGTGTTGCCCAGAGGGATCAGGAGCAAGAGGGCGCCGGTTATTTCCCGGCCCCAGTTGCGGAGTTTGGCCATAAGCAGGATGATGGCGGCGGAGACTGCCAGCATGGCCCAGGGCATAATGACCGGGGCCAGGATATCCCGGGAAAAGGTCAGTTGTGGGACTTTGAGCAAAATCAGGGCGGGCAGGGATACATGGATGACAAACAGGTTGAGCACCTGGGCAGTCTCTTTGGGAAAGCGGGGGAGACGGCGCAGTCCCATGCCGATGAGAAGAAAGGCGATGGTGAGGATGAAGTTTTCCATGGAGTCTGTGTTAAGGGGTAACCTTCATAAACCTCCTCACCGCGTGTGATTCGGCGCTATCGAATGCTGAACAGAGATCCACCCCTCTCTTCCGGGTATGATCTGCTCTTGAATAGAGGTGATGACCATATTCTCTTTTTTCTCTCCGCGAACGATCTCGCCAAGGGGGACAAAAGAGCAGCCCCTCTCTTTGGCAATTTTGATAAAATCGGCAAACATGGCCTTGTGGACAATCCCTTCCACTTCCGCGTGAATGGTGAGAATATTGAGTCGGTCAGGGTGGAGAGCGGAGAAAAGATGCTCGTTGTAATTTGCCTCAGTGACACCCTGTTGGCCGATCAATTCATCATAGGTCGGCAGGGTCGTCGGCACCTGTGGGGTCTGGAGGATTTTTCCTGAGACCTGCGGGTAAAAGACGCTCTCTCCCCGGCAATCGGAGTTATAGAGAAATGCAAACTTCTCTTTTTCCAGCAAGGCGGCATCCGTGCTGCGCCATGCCGGGGCAGCGGAACAGGTTGGATTCTTACCGGTTAATAATCTGAGCGCCTCGGTACCTTGACTCAACAAGGAATGAAGACGGGATGCCGGCATATCTTTAATTCCTGCCTGCCAGCCATGATGATCCCAGGCATGTAACCCGATCTCATGTCCATCTCTGGCTGCTTGCTGAATGGCTTGTCCTGCTTTTCCGGCAATGGACGGCCCCGGCCAGAATGTGCCTTTCAGCAGGATATCCCAGCCATAAAGACTGGCGGCCTTGGTGCGCATCATCTTCAGCAGAAAGGCAGGGCGCAGCAGCCGCCACAGATGGCGTCCCATATTATCCGGCCCGACAGAGAAGAAAAATGAGGCATGGATCTCATTTTCCTTGAGGATCCGGCACAGCTCAGGGACACCAAGCCGGGTTCCGCGCAGGGTATCCACATCAATGCGCAATCCTATTTGCATACTTTCACAATAAAAATCTGCTTATCTTTTTCCCCATGCTGTCCAGGATATTTCTTAACAAAAATCATCCTGATGATGGATCTCAAATTCCCCTGTTTCGACTGCCTGTTTCAGGAAAAAATCGAGGGTCTCTTCCACCGACTGCTCCAGGGTTATTTTTGGTTTCCAGCCCAGTAATTTTTCGGCCTTGCGAATACTTGGTTTGCGGAAACTCACATCTTCATACCCCTTGCCATAGAAAGTCCGACTCTCGATATCTCGCATCCCGGCAAAAGGAGGAAATTTCTGGGACAGGGGATGTTGCTTGAATTTTGCCACGAGGATTTCAGCCAGCTCGCGAATGGAGGCCTCATTGTAGGGGTTGCCGATGTTGAATATATTGGACTCACAGACATTGTCTTTATTCTCAATGATGCGGAACAGGCAATCAAGACCATCTTTTACGTCGGTAAAACACCGCTTTTGCTGGCCGCCATCCACCAGTTGGATGGGAGTGCCTTCCGCCAGATTGAGAATCAACTGGGTGATGACCCTAGATGAACCGATACGCGCCGATGCCAGGCTGTCGAGTCGTGATCCCACCCAGTTGAAGGGGCGAAACAGGGTGAACTGTAATCCCCGGGTGGCGCCATAGGCCCAGATCACCCGGTCGAGCATCTGTTTGGAGCAGGAGTAGATCCAGCGTTGTTTGTGAATAGGGCCAAGGACCAGTTGCGAGCTGTCTTCATCAAAGACACTGTCCTGGCACATACCATAGACCTCGGAGGTGGAAGGGAAGAGGATCCGTTTTCCGTACTTGGCACAATAGCGCACCACCCGGAGATTTTCCTCAAAATCGAGTTCAAAGACCCGTAAGGGGTTGCGGGTATATTCAGCAGGGGTGGCAATGGCCACGAGCGGCAGGATGATATCGCACCGGCGGACATGGTATTCGATCCATTCCCGCTGGATGGAGATATCGCCTTCCGCAAAATGAAAATTCGGATTGTCCCCAAGGTGTTTGATGTACCGGGAACCAAGATCCATGCCATGCACTTCATAGCGTCCGCTGTCCAGTAGATGCTCGGAAAGATGGCTGCCGATAAAACCGTCCGCGCCGAGGATCAGGACTGATTTCTTGCGCTTCTGGGCAAGGGTCTTTTTTACATCCGGCCCAAAATGCATCCCTTGCACCAGCGCGAGCTCAGTGACTAAGCGGTTGGCGCTGAGAAAGAGTCCTTTTTCGGTCTGTCCAGTCTTGATTTCAACGGCGCCCTGGCTGCAACTGATGACAAAAGGATGCTCGGAGATAACGGTGCCGGGTTTTGCGCCCTTGTTCTCAATCAGGGTCTCGACCTGCCAGAAGATCACCTTGCGATTTCCCAGAAAGCTGAAGGCCCCTGGATAGGGTTTTGTGACTGCCCGGACCAGGTTGCGGATCTCGTCTGCATCTTTGGTCCAGTCAATCTCACCATCTGTTGGTTTCCTGCCGCCATAATAGGAGGCAAGGCTCTTGTCCTGGGCGATTCGTGGCGCTGTGCCCTGGGCAATCTTGGGGAGCATCTCATCAAGAAGGGTTGCGCTTGCCGCCGCCATTTTGGTGTGGAGGGTGAGGGCGGTATCCTGGGAATCGATTGCTACCTTGCACTGACCGACAATATCGCCGTCATCAGGCCGGGGTGTCATGTAATGCAGGCTGACGCCGGTCTCCTTCTCTCCATTGACCAGGGCCCAGTTGACAGGACATCGGCCCCGGTAGCGGGGAAGCAGCGATCCATGCAGGTTCAGACATCCGGAGGCCGGAATGTCGAGAATCTCTTTGCCTATCAGATTACGATAGTAAAAGGAGAAGAGGATATCAGGCTGCATGGCCTGAATTTTTTCAATCCATAAGGGATGATTCAGGTTCTCCGGGGCATAGACCGGGATGTCATGTTGGGCGGCGAGCTCGGCTACTGAGCGAAACCAGATGTTTTCATCAGGGGCGTCGGCATGGGTGAAAATTGCAGATATCTCAAATCCGGATGCCAGAAGTTTTTCAATACCAACGCAACCAATCGTATGATAGGCAAGGACAATAGTTTTCATGTTTGTTCCAGTAAAAGTATTTTGAATGAAGACTGCTTCTTGAGTCTTTATAGTCTATTGGACTGAAGTCTGTTAACAAAAAAATGCAATGAAGAATATTTGGGATGCAGTAAATTATCCATCTTTCTTCCGTCCGGTGACTTCCTGAATGAAATATCGGGGTCTGTCCCTTACGTCATGATAAATGCGGCCAATATATTCCCCCAAAAGGCCCATGGCGATAAACTGGGCGCCGATAAAAAAATAAACGAGGGCAAACAGAGTGAAAACACCATTGGCTGCCCATTCAGCGCCATGGATAAACCGCAGAATCAGGATCAATATCCCAAATCCAAAGCCGGTAGCCGAAATGATCCCGCCGACAATCGACAGCAGGCGCAATGGATAGGTGGTCATGGTGGTAACCAGATCAAACATCAGGGAAAGCAGTTTGCCAAAGCTGTACTTGGATTCGCCCAAGGTGCGCGCGGCATGTTCCACTTCAACCTCTGTGGTTGTCCGGGCAAAACTGTTGGCCAGCACCGGAATAAAGGTGGAGCGCTCATGACACATGAGCATGGCCTCCACAATATGCCGCTTGTACACCCTGAGCATGCAGCCATAATCGTGCATCATGACCCCGGTTGCCTTCTGCACCGCGCGGTTGATAATGGCCGATGAGGTTTTACGAAAGAAGGAATCGCTCCGCCTGGCCCGGATCGTGCCGACTACATCATAGTCCATGGCAATGGCGACCAGACGGGGGATCTCTTCCGGTGGATTCTGGAGATCGGCATCAAGGGTGACGATCCAGTCGCCGCGGACATGCGAGAATCCGGCCATAATTGCGTTGTGCTGGCCATAGTTGCGATTGAGCAGGACGCCAACGATCTCATCGGGGTTATCAGCGGCGGCCTTGCGGATGATCGCTGCCGATTGATCTTTTGAGCCGTCATCAATAAAGATAATCTCAAATGATCTGGCCATCTGCCGGCAACTGGCCAGGGTTCGAGGGATCAACTCACCCAGACAGGCCTCTTCATTGTACACAGGGATAACAATAGATATTTGCGGATTTTCTTTCATAACAGCATCCTGCCCTCCCCAGAAATTACTCTTGTTATCCTTTCAGGAGACAATCCTTGATTGCCTCGACCACATCAGTCACATCGCTTTCAGTCATGTCAGGGAACAGTGGCAGCGAGCAGATGCGTTCAGAATTCCACTCGGTGTTGGGCAACATCCCTTCCCGCATCCCCATCTCTTCCCGATAATATTTCTGGAGGTGGATGGCACGAAAGTGGAGGCCGGTTCCGATATTCCTTTGTTTCAGCCCTTCCATGAACTGATCCCGCCCGAACCCGGTTTTTTTGCTCTGGACACGAACTATAAAAAGGTGCCAGCTATGGACATGCGGATAATCGGGAATCGCCAGCGGCGTGAGTTCATCAATGTCTGCAAGCGCCTGTTGATAAAGGGCTGCCAGTTCGGTTCGCCGTTTATTCAAGGCCGCCACTCTTTCCAGTTGTTTAACGCCAAGGACGGCGAGCATATCAGGAAGATTGTATTTATAGCCGGGCGCCACGACCTGCGCCTGGGGAGAACGGCCCTGGCTCGAGCGGTCATGGGCATCGACTCCAAGACCATGAAATTTCAGACTGCGTACCTTGGCCAGCAGTGTGGGATCATCGGAACAGACCATTCCTCCCTCGCCGCTGGTGATGTTTTTTATGGGATGAAAGGAGAAAATCGCGGTTCCTGTCCTGCCGATGGGTTCATCCCCGTATGCAGTGCCGATGGCATGGGCGGCGTCTTCAATAAGCGGGATGGCGTACTGGGCGGCGAGTTGCCGCAGCGGGGTCAGATCCACCGGGGCCCCTGCGTAGTGGACCGGAATAATCGCCTTGGTCCGTTCGGTGATTTTCTCGCGAACAGCAGCGGCGTTCATCATCAGGGTGTTGCGGTCAACATCAACAAAGATCGGTGTCGCTCCGGCCAGGACAATCAGATTGACGGTGGAAACCCAGGTCATGGACGGGGTGATGACTTCATCACCAGGCCCGATATTTAAAGCCTTGAGCACCACGTGCATGCCGGCGGTTGCGGAGGTCAGGGCAACTGCGCCCTGGCAGCCGGTATATTCGCAGATCCGTTGTTCAAACAAGGCGTTCCAGGGGCCAGTGGTGATCCAACCTGAACGCATGACCTCGGCCACGGCGGCAATATCTTCTTCGGTAATCGAGGGTCTGGAAAAGGGAAGAAAATCTGTACGCATGGGATTTGTTGGCTCCTGGTATGTTTATTGGCTTATGTTATTTGCCGGACGCCGCATCCAAGAGACAGCCGGAACAGATTGGCTGTCTCTTGGATGCGTCATAAGAATCCGTAAAATCAGTGAGCAAGAAAAGCTTTGCTCACTGATTAACGGTTTCTAAAATGTAGCGAAAATATAGCCGTCTTGGCCGCTTTCATCAATGGTTTTCGGGTTAGGCAGTTGCGGTATCCATTGACGATAATTTCTGGCCCTGGCGATCAGGATTGTCTTTCCTTGATGGGCAAGGATCTTGGCCCTGAGTTGACTCAGATGAAGCAAGCGGCCCTCAGCATCTTTATAGCCAAGGCCATAGGTGACTTCGCCGGCATCATGGACCAGCAGGATATCCGCCCGTTGCAGGTACCAGCAGACTGCCCGCAGTGATTCTTCATCGGAGAGAATGATCGTGTCAGCGTTGACTGCCTTTTTATGTGCAAGCAACAGAGCGCCCGGCGATTTTTTTTCGATGGTCTGATCGGGCATCAGAAAGGGGACCATGCAGAGGAGTAAGGCTGGAGCCAGACCAAACAGGATAACTTTTTTGTTCCAGTTTTGTGTCCGACCGGCAGCCAGCGGCAACAGGGCCATGATCAGAAGACCGGCCAAGGCAGCCAGTCCTTGCCAGGTCTTGGTGTAGGGAGCCTCGATACCGTTTATGCCGATAAATTGGATCAGGAAGAAGGCCAGGGGTAAAAGGCCAAAGATGAAGACTGCTACTCCGGCGCCGATCTGAAATGGACGGAACCGGTTCGCCCGCAACAGAGAAAGGAGGCCGATACTGACCAGGATGGCAAAGGGCGGAAAGCAGGGCAGGATATAGGTCAAGAGTTTGCCCGAGGAGATCGAAAAAAAGAGAAAGGGCAGGCAGAACCAGGCCAGGCAAAAGTGCACGAGCTGCCTGGTCTCGTGGCCTTGGGTGCTCCTGCGTAAACCGATCCCGGCGGCAGGGAGCAAAAAAGTCCAAGGCAGGAACATGACAGGAGCGGTTATAAAAAAGAACCAGAATGGTTCGGAGTGCTGGGCCTCTTGAGCCCCCCCCAGAAAACGGCGGACATGCTCATGCCAGAAAAAGAAATTCCAGAAATCCGGTTCCTGGTGGTGAATAGCCAGGCTCCAGGGCAGGGCAGTAAGGAAGGCGATGATGAGCGGCAACCAGGCGAGGCCTACGAGATCGCGCCAGCGCCGCTGCCAGACAAGATAAGCACCCATGGTCAGGGCTGGCACGACCAGGGCCAGAAAGCCCTTGATCAGGAAGGCGAGACCGCAACCGAGACCGGCTGCGACCAGAAACCACCGCTGGCGGGAAGAGCCACGCGTGGCCTGGCTGGCCAGGAAGAAACAGACCATGGTCAAGGTGAGAGCGGTGGCGAGCATGGAATCGAGGACGCCGAAGGTGCCAATCACGGGCACCTCGATACTGGTGAGGAAGACCAGGGCGGCAATGGGCCCGGCCCATATTTCATCGCGGGGGCAGGCCTGGCGGATCAGCAGCATGATGAGCAGGGCGCTGAGCCCGACACTCAAGGCTGAGGGCAGACGAATGGCAAACTCGTTTTCGCCGAATGCCAGGATCGAGGCACTGTTAAGCCAGTAACCCAAGGGTGGCTTCTCAAAATAGCGCAGACCATTGAGATGGGGGCTGATCCAGTTGCCGGTAGAGATCATCTCCCGAGGGATGGCACCGTAGCGGGTTTCATCCGGCTCCATGAGCGGCCTGATCCCTAACGGCAGCAGGTAGATACAGAGAAAGAGGCCCAGTAAGAAGATATAGAGTTTGCGTTGTGTGGTCATAAATAATGGGGAAGTGAAATCGTTTTGTTGGCAGGGATTCAAGGCGATTCTGTTGTCTGGAAGGTCCTGTTTCATGACAGATCGGCCTCAGTGAAAGAAAAATGTGATGGACATCTTTCTTGTTGCTGTTCGGGAAGACAGATGCGGAAGGCACTGCCTTGACCCGGTGCGCTTACAAGCTCGATATGTCCACCGTGGATCGTGACCGCCCACTTGGCAATGGCCAGGCCCAGACCTGAGCTGCCTGTGTCCCGGGAGCGGACCTTGTCCACCCGGTAAAAACGGTCGAAGATCCGTTCCTGGTGTTCCGGGGCGATACCCGGCCCTGAGTCGGAAATCTCTATAAAACAACCCTGTTGATCCTTGTCAACCAGGATCTGGATGGCTCCTTTCTCCGGGGAGTATTGAATAGCGTTATAGAGGATATTGGCAAAGGCCTGACGGAAGATGTCCCGGTCAAGACAGACATGGCAGGATTGTTTGATCGTCAAGGATAGTTCCTGTTTTTTTTCTTCGGCAAGCACTTCGAGCCGTGCTGTCTCGTCCTGGATGACTCCGCCGAGTTCCAGTTTTGCAAGCGCCGGATGAATCATGTCGCTATCGGATCGGGCCAGGGCCAGAAGGTCACTTACCAGACGACTCATCTTGTCCACCTCTTCAAGCATGCTGGCAATGGTTTCCTGGTAGTCGTGGACGTTCATGGGGGTGCGCAGGGCCATTTCACCGACACTGTGCATGGCTGACAAGGGGGTGCGCAGTTCATGGGAGGCATCGTCGGTAAACTGGCGCATCTGCTTGAAAGAGTGGTCGAGTTTGCCGAGGAGATGGTTAAAGGCCAGGGAAAGATGCCCCAGCTCATCGTTGACGTTTTCCACCGGCAGCCGTTCATGGAGACGATCTGCAGAGATGGTCTTCATCCGGGTGATGATCTTCTGCAGTGGCGACAGTACCCGTCCTGCCATAAAATAACCGCCAGCCCAGGCCAGCAGAAGAACCAGGGGGAAACAAAGGGTCTGGATCAGCAGCAGGTGCCACATCTCTTTGGCGAAATGTTCGGTGGTGCGGCCCACCCTGATCACCACATCCACTCCTTCGATCTGCCGGACTTCCTGCATCATCAGCAGTTTTCGGCCATCTGTCAGTTGCAGGGTATGAAACGTCCGTGCTTTATCGACCGGCGTCAGGGATGCCGACGGCAGGCTGAAATCCGTCTGGGTAAAGTTCCGGTAAATCAGGACGCCATCCAGATGGGAGGCGGCAATCCAGTAGTTCTGTTTGGTGCTTCCCTGATGTCCTCTCCATACAAAATGGCCATCCGGGGCCAGTTTCAGAAAAATCTTGACCACCTCTTCGGCCTCTTCCTGCAGATTGGTCTTGAGTTCAACGGTGAGCTGGCGCCACAGGAACATCTGCGTGGAAAGAATGTAGGCGCCAAGGGTGAACACCAGGACACCGAGATGCCACAGGGTGATCCGGGTGCGGATCGACTGGGTGATGTGGCGCAGGGTCATGATTCTTCTCTTTTCATGATGAAACCAACGCCGCGGATGGTATGGATGAGTTTTTCAGGAAAATCCTTGTCAATCTTTCGGCGCAGGCGTGCCATGTGGACATCAATGACGTTGTCCAGTGGAGTTGCCCGCGTGGTTTCCTGCCAGAGATCGCGGGCGATCATCCCCCTGGTGACAAACCGGCCCTGATGGCGCACCAGATAGGTCAGCAGGTCGAATTCCTTGGAGGTCAACTCCAGGGCCTGTCCATCGCGATGGGCCTCGCGGGTCACCAGATCCAGATCCAGGCCGCCAAACTGGAGATTGAAGATCTGTTCGCTCCTGCCGCGGCGGAGCAGGACCCGGATGCGGGCCAGGAGTTCGCTGGTGGCAAAGGGCTTGATCATGTAGTCGTCGGCGCCGCCGTCGAGCCCTGTAATCCGGTCTTCGACTGTGTCCCGGGCGGTAAGGATCAGGACCAGGGTCTGTTTGTCGCGGCGGCGCAGTGCTTCGAGAATTTCCAGGCCACTGCGCCCTGGCAGCATAAGATCGAGGATCACCACATCAAAGACCTCGGTGTTGATCAGGAAAAATCCCTCTTCACCGGTCACGACCGCATCAACGCTGTACCCTTCCTCTTCCAGGATCTGTTTCAGGGAGTGGGCAATTTTTATCTCATCTTCGATGATTAAAATTTTATGCATGGTGCCTTCTTTGGTAACGGAATGGGTGGAGGAGGACAACTGACGTCTTTCTGAAGATATCTTCAGGTTGTTGTATTTTATCTTGAGACTGACAGATTACCGTATGGAGATGGTTCGGTAAAGAAACATGATAGGAAAGAGGGTTGACTTGTTCTCGTTTTCGGATAGTGTCATGTTTTTATATGTGGGTATTGGAAAATTTTCTCTATTTTAAGGAAGGAAACTGTTGATATGGAAAAGCAGAAGAGGTCTTTCCGCTGGTTTGTTGTCGTCCTGCTGGGATTTGTGGTCGTTATCAGTGTGATGGCCGTGCCGGCTGTTTATTGTGGCAATAATAAAGACGTCCCTGGCGCGCTCGCTGCAGGAATATCGGCGCGTCCCCTCAGCCTTTGGGACGCCGCAATCCTGGGGGTGGTGGAAGGCGTCACCGAATATCTGCCGGTGAGCTCCACCGGCCATCTGCTCCTGACCGAGCACATCCTGGGCCTTGCCCACGATCCTGCAAGCAAACGGGTGGCCAACGCCTATGCCATTGTTATTCAGGCCGGGGCGATTCTGGCCGTGCTGGGACTCTATCGAAATCGGATCAGGCAGATGCTTTTGGGGTTGCTTGGTAAGGATGCCAAAGGGCTCGCCCTGGTCTGGAATCTGGTGATTGCTTTTTTGCCGGCGGTCGTGATCGGACTGTTGCTTGAGGATGTGATCAAGGGACGATTATTCGGGATTTGGCCGGTGACCGCGGCCTGGCTTGCAGGGGGGATATTTATCCTTTTTCTGGACAAGAAGCGCCCGCATGAATTATCCGGTGACGGCCGGATCGGTTTGTCGATTGAGAGTTTTGGGTGGCGGCAGGCATTAGGGATTGGTCTGATGCAATGCGCGGCCCTGTGGCCTGGGGTCAGCCGTAGTCTGGCGACGATTGCCGGGGGATTGCTTATGGGCGCGGAACTGACAGCGGCAGTGGAGTTCAGCTTTTTACTGGGACTGATGACCCTGGGCGCGGCCACCATGTATGAAGCATACAAGAACGGCCATATGATTGTGGCAAGTTTTGGCTTGATTGGGCCGTTGCTGGGGTTTTTCTGCGCCTTTGTCTCCGCCTGGATCTCGATCAAATGGATGGTCAGTTTTCTGCAACGGCGGGGGTTCGCGCTGTTTGGCTGGTATCGGATTGTCCTGGCCCTGGTTGTGGCCGTAGTGCTGCTGTCTGGACTTGGCTTGCAGTCCTGACCGTGACTTTTCTCTGAAGGAGGGTGTTGCCCATGTTTCACTGGCTCCGCGATCATCGCCGTGACGAGGCGCGAAAACGCCTGTTCCCTCCCGAGTGGGAAACTTTTGCGCGTGCGAACGTGGCCCACTACTGCGTGCTCGATGATGCCGAGCGCGCCGAGTTGCGCGCGATGATGCAGGTCTTCCTGGAGGAAAAAAACTGGGAGGGGTGCGGCGGACTCGACCTCACCGATGAGATTCGTGTTACCATTGCGGCCCAGGCATGTCTGCTGCAACTGGGACTCCCCCACGACTACTATCGCAACGTGGAGTCGATTCTCGTCTACCCCTCCACCGTTGTCCCCCCCGAGCACCACCCCGGCTTCTTCGAGCGCGTGGGCGGTCCGGTGGAGACCTCAGTTCCCCTCTTGGGTCAGGCCTTCAACCAAGGGGGGCCGGTGATCCTCGTGTGGGATGCCGTTCTTCACGGCGCGCGTCACCCCGAGCAAGGTCATAACGTGGTCTACCACGAGTTTGCCCACAAGCTCGACATGCTCGACGGAGCCGCCGACGGCACCCCGCCCCTTGCCGACCACGATCAGTTCGCCGAATGGGTGGCCGTGTGCTCCCGCGAATTCCAGCGGCTGCGCCGCCTCGCCGAGAAGGGTCACAAAACTTTTCTCGATGCCTACGGTGCGAAGAACGAGGCCGAGTTCTTCGCCGTGGCCACTGAGACATTCTTCGACCGACCACTCGCTCTCCAGAGGCATGCCCCTGACCTCTACGGTGTCCTCAGCGCCTACTATCACCAGGATCCGGCAGGGCGCGTGAACCGCACCTGCCCTGTGGAAAAGTGAGCGGGGTCCATGCGGTTGTTAATAGCTGCAGGGGCACGGTTTTTCAGCGCGGTCACAACCTGAATCTCTTCTGGCGATAGGCTTTTTTTGTTACTCGTTTCGAATCTGCTTCAGCGGCAATGCGTCTTTTTTGAGCCCAGTGTCACAGGGTTGGAGTGTGTCCGGGCACTCAGTGAAGACTCGTATCGATCTGCCGCTGAAGTATAACCTGGTTCGCCTGCTCTTTTGTCTTGGAAGCGAGATAGTCATTCTTGTCCAGATCCAGAAGCTGCTTCCCGTAGCGGCTCGTAAGAGAGTACCACTCGTTGATTCTCATGCTGAAACGGTTTTCTTCGGGAGAGCGCAACGTATTCATAAAGGACTGGATTGCGAAATAGAACCGGACCGCAGTGCGCTCGACCGCGCCGCGCGGTCCGCCGATATAGATGGGTTTGCTGTTTCTGTCTGTTCCGATCACCGTGAACCCTACCTTGCCCCGACCGAGCGTCGCAAAATAGATCTTTATCACAAGGCGAAGCGCAGTACTGTCGCTGTAGGCATAACTGACGTGCACAAAAGTCTTTCCACCGTCAAGGGGCAGGGCCTCGAACCTCATCCTGTGGTCCCGCGTGCCGTAAGGGCCGGCATCGGCATTGAGGATGATATCCAGATATTCCTGTTGCTGAACAACGTTCCGGTAATGGAACTTGACTTGACGCGTGTCTTCCGGAGGTTGGTAGGTTTTGTTGCCAAGGTAAAAGGTAAGCAGCCATGCGCCAGCCAGTTCCCTGTTGGTGCATGCCTTGATATTGGGATGGAGGGATACGATATCGCACCAGTTTGCCGGAACCTTGAGCGCTGTGGTAACGCTGCTGAAGGGATAATCAAAGATCCCGTAGACATCCACATGCACTGTGTCGTCTCGTTCAAAAGACTCCACAACGAGAGGGGGGCCGAAACTGGTTGTCTCCAATCTGGCCATGTTCCGGTGATAGGTGTCGAGCAGAATTTCTGCGTTCTGGCGAGGACTTTCGAGAGCTGAAGCGGAACCGGCAGCAAGAATAATCGTAGCTGCGATCAACAACCGGAATAATTTGGGAAGATTTCTGATCTTATACATTTGATTCACTGTTACTGTAATGAAGCCATTGTTGACGCAACGTTACAACCAGCGGACAAATAAATGCACAAACCATTCCCTGACCCTGGGCAACAAAGGTCTTTCCCTCCATTCATCCCATTGAATCTGCCTGGAATCCGCAAGGTCCATGACAAACATCTTCTCCATTTCGATGGCAAATTCGTGACTGAGGATAACCGCATTCACCTCGTCATTTTTTAATAAACTCAAGAAATCTATGTTGGTTGAACCGACTGTTGACCAGACCTTGTCAATCACTGCGGTTTTCGCGTGCAGGAGAGCGGTGTTGCGCTCGTATACCTTCACTCCCGACTGCAAAAGCTCGGAATAATGATACCTCTGTGCATGCAATGCCAACTGAGAATCGGAAATTCCGGGGAGAATGATCTTAACGTCAACACCGCGCGCCGCAGCATCGGTCAGGGCCTTGACTATCTGATCGTCAGGAATGAAATAGGAATTCGTCATGTGAATCGAATGCTCGGCAAAGGAGATGGCCGACACATAGACGATAAATGGGATCCTGTTGGTCTCTCCCGGGGTGCTGCCGACCACACGCACCAAGGAGTTACCCTCTTCTTTCAGGACTGGGAAATAGTTCCGTTCGGAAAGTTTCGGTCCCTTCTGCTTCAGCCAGGTATCAAGAAAGAGCTTCTGGAATTCAGCCACGGTCGGGCCTTCAATTTGAACGTCTGTGTCACGCCAGTGAATGGGGGCCTTTTCGTTTTGTTTTTGTTTGAGAGGGTTGCTTGAATACACCTTGCTGATGTTGATGCCCCCGATAATGGCGACTTTGCCATCGACTATTAAAATCTTGCGGTGGTCCCGGTGGGTCAGGTCCCATTCCTCGCCGTCTTCCAGTGGATTGAGCGGATTGAATCCGACAATCTGAATTCCACCATCGCTCAGGTGCTGGAAAAAAGAAGCGGGAGTATTCATACTGCCGACGCTGTCATAAATGAGATTTACCTGGACGCCTTCCGCCTGTTTTTGCAGCAACAGCTCGGCAAATTTGCGGCCTGTTTCATCATCTTCAATGATAAAAGTTTCCAGGTTGATATGGTCTCTGGCCTTCTCTATCGCCTTGAACATTGCGGCATAGGCAGCCTGACCATCGGCGAGCAGAGTGACTTTGTTCCCCTTTGTCAGCGGGCTGTCGGTGATCGATTCTACCACGGCAGTGTGGTGTTCCAGAATGTCCGTCTGATCGACAGATTTCTTCAGCCGTTCCATGATAGCCTTGCTTTTTTGGGGAGAGAGCAGCCCTTTGGACGAAAGGATTTGACGAGGTTTCTGGGCAGTCGGCGCCTCGTCAATCATTTCAGAGACGTTCGGCAAGGTCGCACATTCATTGCAGATGCTCAAAACGGATACAAGCAGACAGAACAGAAAGAAAGGTTTGGCGATTTTCATATATTTATTTTTTAACTGAATGCGTGACGATTTTTGAGACAAGGGGTCAGGGCGCCGGATTGTGGTGAAATTGCGTACCGGCCTTGTCTGTCTTGCTCTTGCTGCCATTCAGGATGGGGCTTATGGTTCCATCTCCCCTTTGCTCCGTGAAAATCAGGTGTTATTCAGGAGTATCTCTGTCCGTCATACGTGGCTTTCAGTCCCTGCAGAAGGACAAAGCGTCCCAGGCATATCACCTTACAAGGGAATGAGGCTACAAATAAGGGGTTGTGGCAGAGTCCACCGGAGAGGTAAACAGTTTCAGGGCTTCCCGCAAAGTTGTAGGCATTCAGGGCAATCCCTTTGACAAATTTGGCAACTGCCTCCGCCTCGCTTGTGCCGCCCACTACCGCATCAAAGATATGACTCATCCCAAGAACCCCGCAGGTCACTGAAAACGAGCTGTCAGGGACCTGCATGGTGCTGAAGTCAAGGTTGTAGTACCTTTCCAGAAGTTCAATGGTAAAGCCCATGGAGGCGCCACATTCCGTGTTCCAACCCATGTTTTTTATCTTGCCCTGATCGGAACGGATGAATTTGATATCCCGGCTGCCGCAATCGAGCAGGGTGTAACTGGCGGCCTCGATCAGGGCGCTGCCGCCCCTGGCCAGGGCGGTGAGTTCATTGATATAATGGGTGGCATGCCGCTTGCCGTTATGGCCCGTGGCGAGATCAACCTTCAGCTCCTGGTCTATTTCCTTGGTGGGGATGAGCAGAGGAGTAACGGTAGTCGTGTCCCAAAGCTTGCAGTATGAGGTTCCGAAGTCAGCAAGCAGCATCTTAAAAGGTCGGCAGGCCGGAGGAAAGGAGACAGAATTCCGGCTTTTGCATTCCGGACGCTGGGTTTTGCGGGGTCGAAAGTTCCAGAAAGGCCTGGATCTTTGCCTTGGCGCTGTTACCGGCGGTGACATCGCAGTCCACATAGAGTCCATGCGGGTGCTTGCCGGCCAGGTGTCTGGCCAGCGCGGTTTTGGCGCAGAAGGACTGGGCAAAAAAGACCGTGGGGATATCCGGGTTGACCAGCTCCTCCAGTTGCTGATTGTCAGGGGTCTTGTTCTCCATACAGCGGGTCCAGCCATAGACATGGGTGGTCTCCGGGAAGAGGCTGAGTAGGGAAAAATCACGGGGCGGCACACCCCAGAATCCGGCGGTGGGGACGCAGGCAGGCAGATTCGGGTAGGGCCTGGCCGATTGCACGGATCTGGTGATGGCGCTGAGTTTGTCAAGAAGAGGCATCCTTGCAGTGCAGAGTGGCGTGCCAAAATCGATTTGGTCCTGATTTCTGGTCTTGATCACCGTGGTCCCGGGAAGGATATCCGCAAGGATGGTGGCGGTATGCAGGGCGCAGTCGCATTTTCCCGGACCGACGTCAATATAGATAGAATCGAGCTGCAGGCTGAGGGCGTTGACAACCGCAGTGCGCAGGATGGCGCAAAAGACCCGGGGCAGAAAGGATGAGGCCAGCTCAATATTCGTTTTAACAAGAGGTTCGTCCAGGTCAAAGATCGTATCGCCATTCGCTTCGAGGTCTTTGATGATTGCCAGCGGTGGGATGCCGATAATGCCAATTCGTTTGCCGATCTGTGTTTTCTGCGGGCAATTGCTCATGTCGGGATCAGTTATTCTGTTTGTGCAGGAGAAAAAGTCCGGCGCCGCCAAAAAGAAGATGGACAATGACCGCCGCCAGCAAGGGATTGATGTAATCGGCCCGGGCCAGCGATTGTAAGGCTCCCCAGAGGCCCCAGGCAACAAAGGCCAGTCCGCAGCTTGCGGGAATGGCAATGGAGAGATCGCGCCCCCATTTTTGATAGGAGATGAGGAGCACCGGCAGACCAAGCAGCAGCAGGGGCAGGCCGAGCAGGGTATAGGAAATGCGGCTGTAAAAGTCTGCCCATGCCTTGACCTTATCTTCCTGCATTCGTTGCTTGTGGATTCGTTGATAGAGGGCGGTGATCGAAAGTTCAGAGGCCTCATATTCCGGGACAAAAAAATCAGCGGGAGTCTCGGTCAGGGAAATTTTTTTCTCGGTAAAGAGGGTGGTCTGGTAGGAATTTCCCTCGGTGCGAACCTGGGTCTGGCCGTTATGGAGGACCCATTGCTGATCTTTCCATTCGGCAGATTCGGCGCTGATTAAGGTGTTCAGGCCGTATGGTTCCGTCCAGCTTGAGTAGGAAAAGTTGAGAAAGACAGACTGGCGTGGATTGGGTCTGGCAAAGGAGTAGAAGCCCTCATGGCCTTTGTAGTAGTAGCGGCCGTTGCGGAAAATCCCCAATGGAACCATGCCTTTTACATTTTCGTACCAGATCGTATTGGTGCTGGAAATGGTTGCCGGCAACACCCATTGGGCCATGATGAGAAAAAGCAGGGTGCAGAGCATCCCTCCGGTGAGCACCGGCTTGATAATGGCACGGAGGGGGATGCCGCCGGCCTTGAGAGCGGTCAATTCATGGTGATGATTGAGCAGGCCTATGGTAATAACCCCTGAGAGCAGGATGAGCACCGGGCCCAGTTGATCAATGATAAAGGGGATGCTGAGGAGGAAAAATTGAAAGACCAGGCTCAACGGCTTGCCGGCCTCCATGAATTTGTCTATCTTCTCAAAAAAATCGATAAGGATATAGATGGCGGCAAAGCCTGCGGCAACGGTGCTAAAGATTCTGATAAACTGGGTCAGTATGTAGCGGTTTAATAACAACAAGATCAGATCCTATTTTGCCAGATATCCATTATATAATACTCTCTTCTTTGTTGATATTAGGTACCATCATCCAGGGTTCTCGTCAAGGAGAAGGCAGGGATTGACCTGTGAGTTTTTAGCAATAAGAGAAAGAAGGAAAACAGTATGCCCACAAGACAAATGACCTCCTTTGTGCTTCCTGTCCCGGTGACGGCGGAGAAGCCCAGTCTCCAGGATAATACGGCTGATCTTGATCGTCTGCGCCATGCCCTCAGGGGGCGACTGCCCGATGCGCGGCCGCTGGAAATCCCCTTTGCCAGGATTGTGCCATTGTGCAGGCGTTTTCGTCAGGCGGGATTCTCCGGGGTCGCTTTGGTCAACGATCTCCCGGATAGATGGGTGCTGGCCGATTTTTTGCCTGAATGGCCAGCTCAGCTTCCAGCCATGGCCCTGGATCTGGGTACCACCCATCTGGAAGCGACCCTGGTGGATCTGTTGACCGGTCAGGTTCTTTTTGCCGCCGGGTGCGAAAACAGCCAGATTGAGTATGGGGCCGATATCCTCAGCCGTATCCATCAGGCCACCAGCGTCAGGAGGCAGGTGCACGAGGTGGTGGATCCCTCCTTCATCGATCCTGGCCTTGCCGTCCTGCGGCACAGTATCGTTGCCTGTATCAATGGTCTGATAGCTGAACTTGCCTCCGGCAGCGGGGTGGCGGCCTCCGATATCCGGGCCTTGTCCGTATCCGGCAATACCACCATGGCCCATCTTCTTCTGGGCCTTGATCCTTTTCATATCTGCCGGGAGCCCTATATCCCCATGGTCAATGTCGTGGAGCCCATGGAGGGACGGGAACTTGGGCTGATCCTGCACGAGGCCGCTCCGGTGTGGATTATGCCTTCCATTGGCAGCTATTTTGGCGGTGATTTGATCTCCGGGATTCTGGCCTCGGGCCTGGCGGCAACTGAGCAGACCCGGATGCTGATTGACGTGGGCACCAATGCCGAGGTGGTGCTGGGAAATCGCGATTGGCTGATTGCCTGTGCCGGGGCGGCCGGTCCGGCGCTTGAAGGCGGGGTGGCCCGGATGGGGATGCGGGCCGCGCCTGGGGCCATTGATTTTGTTGCTCTTGATCCTGAAACCTATGTCCTGGAGGTGCGAACCATTGGCGGCGCCCCGGCGCTTGGCCTCTGCGGCTCCGGCCTGATTGATCTCGTAGCCTCGCTTTATCTAGCCAGGATCATTGATATCCGGGGGAAATTCAGGGACCCGGATCAGGAAAGCGATCCGGGGCGGGCGGCCTTCATGCGGGAGCGGCTTGTGGTGCGCGATGGCCAGCGGGCCTTTGTCGTGGTGACGGCCTCCGAGGCTGGTGCGGATGACGAGGTGCTACTGGAGCAGATTGATCTGGATGCCATGATTCGCTCCAAGGCCGCCATGTATGCGGTCCTGGCCACTCTGGTAGGTCAGGTGGGTCTGGCTTTCTCTGATTTAACCGAGATCTGTGTGGCCGGCGCCTTCGGCAATCATATTAATCCCCAGCGGGCCATAACCCTGGGGATGCTTCCGGATCTCGATCTGTCGGTCTATCGGGCCATTGGCAACAGTTCGCTCCAGGGGGCCGAGCAGGTATTGCTGTCGCGCTCAGCCCGACAGGAGTGTCTGGATATTGTCTCGAAAATCACCTATGTCGAGTTGAATGTGAACCAGGACTTCATGATCCGCTTTTCCGGAGCCCGCTTTATTCCTCATACTGATCCCTCACTTTTCCCTTCTGTTCCGGTGTTTGCGGAAGAAAAAGGGTAGTAGTAATAAGGCTCGGTGCCCAGGGTTGCGAGGTTGGACGCGTGTGCCGGACTTGCGTTCCTGCTTGGCGATATGCTATAGTTCTAAATGCATCTGTTGCTTTTTATCCGAGTGACATTGGAAGGTAAGCGAGGTGAAACCAAGACTCCGGCCATGTTTTGTGACGGCTCCCAATGACAGTAGGATGGATTGAATGACTTATAACCTGCATGAAAAATCACAGTCTCCAGAGGCTGGATATATATAAATGGCGATAAAACAAAAAAATGGTGCCTCTGTTTCTGCGGTGAGCATCTGTCACCGAACAGCCAAAGAACGTTTACAGGGATTCTGGAATGTTTTTGGAAAAGAGGATGATGTCCTTATCTGTATTAATGCCGATCCCGATGCCCTGGCCTGTGCCATGGCGATTAAACAGTTGCTCCGTTACCGGGTGAAAACAGTTGTGATCGCCCATCCCAATGAGATCCGGCGTCTGAATAATATCGCCATGGTGCAACGGTTGAAGATCCCTCTGGAGCGGTGGAACAATATCAAACTCGATGCCTTCAGTAAAAAGGTGCTGGTTGATTCGCAACCGGCGCATCTCCCCTGCTTTGAGAAGCTCAAATTTGATGCCGTGATTGATCATCATCCTTTTGCCGGCGAGTGTCAGGCTGGTTTTGTTGATATCCGTCCCGATTACGGCGCGGCCTCTTCCATGCTGGTGGAGTATCTGCGGGCGGCCGGCATCAAACCCACTGTGGCCACGGCCACCGCTCTTTTTTACGGGATCAAGGTCGATACCCGAAACTTTGAGAAACAATCCCGTCTCTCTGATGGGATCTCGTTTCGTTATCTCTTTACCCTGGCCAATCGTGACCTGGTCAGAAAAATAGAGCTTACTGATCTTCGGCGCTCTGAACTTAAATACTTTTTTGCCGGTCTGGCAGAGCTGAAATATTCAAAACGGCGCTTATATACCCATGTCGGCAAGGTTCGCAGTCCTGATGTCCTGGTGATGATTGCTGATTTTCTCAATCATGTTGATGAGGTGGACTGGGTTTTTGTCTCGGGAATCCATGGTGAGCGCCTGATTGTGATCTTTCGTTGTGACGGCTATCGAAAAAATGCGGGAAAACTGGCCACGCGTATCTTTGGCACATTGGGGTCAGCAGGCGGGCATAAAGAGGCGGCTCGGGCAGAGGTCCCATTGAAGAATCTGGCGATAGAAGACCAGGAGTTTACCTCTCTGACCCTCAAGCGCTTGACCACTCGTCATATGAAGTAGATCGTAAATGCTTCTTTTTCTCAGGGGATACCTATGAATGCACCTTCCACTCTGGCGATGATTCTGGCGGGTAGCCGGGTTGATGAGTTGGACGTCCTGACCTGTTATCGTCCGAAATCAGCCGTGCCCTTTGGCGGATTCTGCCGGGTCATCGACTTTGCCCTGAGCAATCTGATGAACTCCGGGATCGAGCGGATTGCCATCCTCAGTCAATATCGCAGTTTTTCCCTGATCAATCATATCGGCACCGGAGCGGCATGGGATATGATCGGCCGTTATCGGGGCATCTCCATTCTCCCTCCCTTCAAGGACATGGACAGCGCCGACTGGTATCTGGGATCGGCTGATGCTGTGTACAAGAATCTTGATTTTATCCGTTACCATCAGCCCGAAGAGATCCTGATCCTGTCAGGAGATCATATCTACAACATGGATTACCGGAAGATGATCGCCTATCACCATGAAAAAAAGGCTGATCTGACGCTTGGCTTTATTCAGGTGCCTTTGGAAACGGCCCATCGTTTTGGGGTGGCGGCACTCGACGACGAAGACGGAGAGCGGGGAGGAAGGATGCTGGCCTACTGGGAAAAACCTGAAAAGCCTCAGTCCCGTTGGGTTTCACTCACGGTCTTGTGCTTCCGGCCCGAGGTTCTGTATCGTGCCCTGGAGGAAAATCATGGCAAGGATTCCTATGAATTCGGGCGGGATATTATTCCCATGCTCATGGCGCAGAACTGCCGGGTTTATGGCTATAAACATCAGGGCTATTGGGGCTATACCCGCACCGTCGAAGAGTACTGGCAGTCCAATATGGATCTTTTGGGTGAAAATCCCAAGATTGATATGGAAAAATGGGGGGTGCGAACCAACCTTGCCCATCGCGGAATCTGTGATCACCAGCCCACTTTGATAGGGGAAGAGGCCACGGTGCAAAACAGCATGATCTATAATGGCTGTGTGGTGGAGGGAACAGTGCGGAATTCGATCCTGTTTCCCGGGGTGCATGTGCAGAAAGGGGCGGTGGTGGAGTTTTCCGTTCTGTTTTTTAATAACATGATCGAGGAGGATTGCCGTCTGAACAAGGTCGTGGCCGATGTCAACAGTGTCTTTGGCGCTGGGTCCTGCGTTGGTCAGGAGGCGGGAGCGGTGACGGTGATTGGTTGGAATAATCAGATCCCCGCGCACACGGTCATTGGCGAAGGAGCGACTATTGATCCCCATCTGCCCGCTGAGCAGTGGAAACAGAAGGTGGCGCCTGGAGAGGTGATGCGATGAGTCGGAAAAAAGACGCCCTGGTTCTGCTGCTGGCCGGTGGGGTTGGCAGCCGCTTAAACATCCTGGTGCAGAGCCGGGCCAAACCGGCCGTGCCCTTTGGCGGCCTGTACCGGATCATTGATTTCAGTCTCAGCAATGTTATGAACTCCGGGCTGACAAAGGTCGGGGTCCTGACCCAGTATAAACCCCTTTCCCTGATGAAGCATATCGGCACAGGTGATGCCTGGGATTTTACCGGCCGCAGTCGCGGGGTGAAGATCCTGCCGCCGCACACCGGTTTTAAGGATTCTGACTGGTACAAGGGCACGGCGGATGCGGTGCGGCAGAATATTGATTTTCTGGAGGTAAATCCGGCCGATGAGGTGATTCTGCTCTCTGGTGATCATATCTATCAAATGGATTTCCATGCCATGCTTGAGTATCATCGTTATAAAAAGGCGGATGTGACCGTGGCCATGATGGTGGTCCCCAGAAGTGAGATTCACCAGTTCGGCGCCGGGATCATCGATGGTCAGAACCGGATTATTGACTGGGAAGAAAAACCGAAACATCCCCGGACCAATCTGGCTTCCATGGGGATTTATGTCTTTAACCGGCGGTATCTGCTGGATACCTTGGCCAGAGATCGTGATGAGGTTGATTTCGGCATGCATATCCTGCCGTGGGCTATTAATAATGATAACGTCTTCGCCTATCCCTTTTATGGGTATTGGCGGGATGTGGGGACGGTCCAGTCTTATTGGGAGGCCAATATGGATCTCCTCAAGCCGGGGAGCGGGATTTCGCCGGAAAAATGGAGGATCCGAACCAATGTGGAGGCCGAAGAGCGGCGGGCTGACCGGGCGCCGGCCCGTTACGGGGCCGAGGCCGTGGTTAAAGGCTCCATGATCTCTGCCGGCTGTACCATTCAAGGAACCGTGATCAATTCAGTGCTGGCCCCAGGAGTGGTGGTTGAAAAAGGGGCGGTGGTCAAGGATTCCATCCTTTTTGTCGATTGTGTGGTCGAGACTGGCGCCTCCGTTGATCTGGCCATTCTTGATAAACTGGT
Source organism: uncultured Desulfobulbaceae bacterium (assembly GCA_903887485.1). Taxonomy (GTDB): domain Bacteria; phylum Desulfobacterota; class Desulfobulbia; order Desulfobulbales; family Desulfocapsaceae; genus UBA2270. Next base: position 39,634 of record CAISPV010000034.1, read on the forward strand.
CCATGTGGGGGCCGGGGCCGTGATCGGGGCGGGGAGTAATCACCATATTCCCAATCGCAAGCAGCCAACCCATCTCTATACCGGGATCACCCTGGTCGGCAAAGAGGCAGCGGTTCCCCAGGGCCTGGTGGTGGGACGAAATTGCATTATCAATTCTCATACCCATTATGGCGCCTATCATGGCAATGAGGTGCCGGATGGCGAGTCGGTGTAAACAAGGCAGAGGGCCATGTCTTCTGCCTTGATCCTGAAAGATATTGCGTTTTCATTCAACTCAAGTATTATGCCTCCTGCTTGCAAAGAGCATCCTGCCCGCGTAGCTCAGGGGATAGAGCACTGGATTCCTAATCCAGGTGTCGCGCGTTCGATTCGCGCCGTGGGCACCATTTGAAAGTTTAATACAGTCCGAAGAAGTACATTGAGCCCGCAGCCAGATAAGGTTTGCGGGTTTTTTGTTGTCCGTCAAGGTTCGGGGGAAGCTATTGCCATCCAGCTCTTTGATGGGTAAAATTATGGGTAGAAAGTTACTCTGAAAAATCTTTACCCATGAGGCTCTTGCAAAAGTACCATTAAATTCCCTCCCCACTGGAGGGGGAGGGTTAGGGTGGGGGGGGAAGTAGCCATGAAATTATCATGTTGCATGCTTCACCCTCCCCCTAACCCCCCTCCCGTCAAGGGAGGGGGGCATATCTGGAAGAGTATTGCAAGAGCCTCCCATGTAAGAGGTATTCACATCCTGCACCCGCAGTCGCAATAGCTCCATGAGCCACAGACCGGCGCCGTACATGAGCTGGGTCATGAGCCGGTTGGTGCCGGACAGTTGGGCAAACAGCGCCTGGCACTCCCGCTGACTGGGCACGGCTGGTATCCGTTTACTGAGGCGATCGGGACGGAAGCCGGAAAAATCTCCGTGATCGCGGCCTAAGGCCTCCCTCTGGAGAAAGACCAGCGCATTCAAGGCCCCTGCCGCCGGGTGCCGGCCGAGACCTTTCTGGCCACAGCCAGGTGGTCGAGAAAACTACGGATCTCTTCAGCTCCCGCCTCTGTAACGGGTCGCTCTCCCAGCCAGGCGGCAAAGCGATGGGTCCATCCCCGATAGGTCTGCTCGGTACGCCACTGCAGATGTCTTCAGCGAATGACCGTCACCAGAAGCTGCTCCCATGGCAGCCCTCCCTTGTCCTCCCGCTCGACCTTGATCACCTCTTCCCGTATCACCGGCGCAGAAGAATCTGGGCCCTCATCTCCTCGCTGGATGGATGCGGCCTTGAAAAACCAGCGCAGGGAAGAGCGGGCGGAATCCGTCCTTTTACCCTTTTCCTCCAGGGTGCGCAGATAGTCCAGCACCGAGTCCACCGAGGCCCGGCGGTGTGCGGCCTTGAGAAACTTCAGCCAGGCAAAGATTTCCTGTTCCCGTGTGCGGAGCTCGGCAGGATCGGGGCATTCCGATTGCAGGACTTCCCGCCACCGGGGAAACGAGACGGGGGTATTGATAGGCGTGCCGACTTTGTCTTTTGACTTGTGCATATTGTCAAAACAGCAAATTCAGTTGCCGAGCTCAAGTCCTCTGATGCCTTTGAGCGGTGAGGCGTCAGGCTGTGCTCAATCTGTCATAATTAGCTGACAATGTTAAAAAATACCTGAAACATTTTCCTTGACTCCCGGATTGTGATCAGCCTATGATGCTATTGATTTACTGATTTTTAACTGGCCCTGCTTTCCGATGCGAAGACAGGCCTAATAATACTGTTAGGTTTGAAAACAGAAAATATCGTCATGTATAAAATTACACCTTGAATTCTTTTTCGACATGCAATATGTTGCTTCTCGAAAGGTTGTTGTTAAACTCAATTCAAGGAGAAAAACTATGAAACTAGTAACAGTAAACCAGTCAATAAATCAGCCTGATATTTCAGATTACAAGTCAAGTTATCCCAAAATGCCGTGCAATACTGATAAAAAAGAAATTTTGTTTGGCATTATCACACAACCAAAGAATATTTATTCTGCATTAATAATTGCAGAAACAACAGGTTATTCCCCTGTATTTTTTTATGAAAAACAAATCCAAGCTGCTATTCATTCTGGGAAACTTACTCCTTTAGATCCTCATGAAAAACAATTTGTTGGTACCGCAACTTGTGTTGTAATGGAAAGTAATGGCTGGAAAAAAACAGGAAAAAAACAACGCTATTCAAAAGGCATCTTCTCAAGTGCTGAAATATACACAAAAAAAATAACAACCTAACCAGACGTTTGAGTCGGATTGCGGGAACAGCTCCGCAACCGCTCAACTCTACGTTAGATGCTCCATAGTAAAAAATACTATGAGATTTACACCCAGATTTTCACAGAGGGAAAACTCAATGAAGCTTGATCAGGATGACTATGAGAATATTTTTCTTCGGGTCAGAGAAAGGCTATTTTTCCAGATATTTGCTTTTTTCACGCTTCTATTCTCGATCATTGGAATTACAACGTGGTTTTCCGCTAAAACGAAAATTGAAAAGATAACCGAATCCGCAGTCAATAAGTACGTTCAATCGGATGAATTCAAGAAGACCGTTGTAGCTTCTTATCAAGAAAAGCTGGCTCGGCTTGAAAGCCAAACTGCTGAAATAACCAAGACGATATCCGATCAACAACAAAGAGCTGCGCAACTATCCGAAATTCCGATTCTCATCGATCAGAACGGCTTAACCCTCGTCAACAAGACTGGCCAACAATTTCGGATTGAAATGGGTAGTGCCAATAGTGGCGCGAAGGTTTGGTTTAAAGCCCCCTATAAGGCAGAACCAACTGTTCTTCTTAGCATAGACAGCAACAAACTTGATGGGATTGCACTTCACCGAATGCAGGTGAAGGGAACGACAGCACTTTCGGCGAGTTCTACTTCATTCGGGTTTGAGATACCACCGTCAGTATATCCAATAAATTATCGCTGGGTTGCGCTTGGGCAATAGACCGCATCTAACCCGTCGTTCAAGCGGGACGCCGTAAAAGCGCGGCGCCCCCTTAACTCTACGTTATGCATAAAAGGAGAACATATGAGTGTATTTGGTACTTTTCCAAACGAAGATGCACGGGTAGAAAAAAAGGATGGTTCAGTGGCTGGACCTTATAAAGCAATCTTTGCTGGTACTTCTATCATTGTTCCAGATGCTCATGCTGACATAGAAGAAGGGGATGTAATTCTAAGAAAATTGCCGAGTGGTAAAGACGAGCGCAGCATTGCTACCCAAGTAACATTTTTTCAAAAAATGCATTCGATACCCTCCCATTACCAAATTAAATTTAAAAAAGGGAGTTTACATAAGATGCAAGACAAACCATCGCATAACATCACTATTAACGGTGCCCAGTCTGTGCAAATAGGAGATTTTAATACACAAAATGTAATTAACTCGTTTCAAGCATTAAAAAATCAAATCGAATCATCGTCTGCCACTGCGGCTGATAAAGAAGAAGCACAATCTTTACTCTCTAAACTATTTAGCCATCCATTGGTAACATCAATCTTGGGTGCCGCTGCCGGAGTAGTTTTAGGGTAAATCGCAGCTGTTTTTTGCTATCAATTGTTTGATTTTATGTTTTGTGCATAACATCTAAAAATTCTTTATAGCTAGGTTTTGTTAATAATGGCCAATCCAAAAATAATTTACAATTTAGAAAAAATTATACACCAACAGATAACCAAATTGCCTTTAAATAAACGATTGGTGTCGTCTGATTTAATAAGAGATGTTGTATTATTCTATATTAATACACTTAATGATAAATCTGATACATGGAAAAACGACCTAAATTTTGTTCTTGATCAACTTGTCAAAAATAATTTTGTTATCATTGTTGATGAGCCAAGAAGCCCTTTTTTTACTATTGGGCGTGGTTTGGATTTCGATGATTGGAGTAATAAAATTAGAAGTAGCATCACGTCAGGTGCAATAAACATCAATGTAACTGCTAACAGTGTGCAAATAGGTGACAATAATAAGCAAGCCCTGAAGTAAAATAAATGCAACCGCATAACGAATAAGGATAGATTGTGAGCGCGCAGCGATCCACAATCTTATCCATGGTTGAACAAGCCCGGGGTAATAACAAGGAAATATCTTTTTCAAAGGATTCTGTCAGAAGTGCTATCGAATGATATGCACTTTTCTC
>CAISPV010000035.1 GCA_903887485.1 uncultured Desulfobulbaceae bacterium
AGGCCATCAGCCTCATAGACATCAAGTATCCCTTTTACCCAGTCGGGTAGCTGCCCGGTGCTGAGGCAACCCAGACCGTTTTGCAGATGACCAAGAAAATCAAAACAGAGCGCCGAACTTATCGGCCAGATAATCCCAAGCTGTTCTATGACTGCTTTTTCGACCAGGGGGTCATAGCTGGCCAGATGATCAAAAAGCTCATCCCGCTCCCAGTCATTCAGCCAGTCAACAGGGATGACCTTCTGCAGTCTTTCCGTTAATCCGCTTTCCATTGTATCGCCTTAGAGAACAGAGCTGACCATTTCATCGATCGCATAAAGCAGTTCCCGGTCATCGGTCAGGGCCTGGGTGATGGTTACCCGACAGGCCTCCCTTGGCTCAATGCCATCCTTTATAAGCAGTCCGGCGTGCACCAGGAGCCGTGTGCTTGCTCCCTCCTGCAGGCCAGAATCTTTCAGACCTCGGGTCATTGCTGCGATACGGACAAGTAATCGGGCCAGTTTTTTTTCTATGCCTGATTCATGGCCGACGATCTCTGTTTCCAGATCGGCATTGGGATAGCCAAGCTCAAGGGCTATAAACCGCTGCCTGGTTGATGGCTTCATGTCTTTTAAAATCGACTGATACCCTGGATTGTATGATACCGCCAGCATGAATTCTGGAGGCGCTGTAAGCAGTTCTCCTCGTTTTTCAATGGCCAGTTCCCGTCGGTCATCAGCCAAGGGGTGAATCACCACCGTTGTATCTTTTCTCGCCTCAACTACCTCATCAAGGTAACAAATAGCTCCATGTCGTACCGCCAGCGTCATAGGGCCATCCATCCACACTGTTTCGCCGCCCCGGATCAGGTAGCGTCCGACCAGGTCACTGGTTGATAGATCATCGTGGCAGGACACGGTGATAAGCGGTCTTTTCAGTTTCCAGGCCAGAAACTGCATGAAACGGCTTTTGCCGCTGCCGGTCGGGCCTTTGAGAAGAAGAGGAATGCCGTTTTTATAGGCGGCCTCGGCAATTGTCAGCTCATTCTTCTGCGGTAAATAAAAGGGTTTTTCATTAATAAGGTGTTCTTCTATCTTTTGACCTGTAATCTGCATAATCTCCACCATGTAGATGTCTTATTGGGTTCTTGCAAAACAACCCAATAATCTTTTATTGGTAACCTCTTGCCCCCGCTTATCTTTATGGCGTTTCCTGATGTTGTTTTGTTGCTGTCAAAACAAAAATCAAGAAAAACGCCAATGAAATTTAAAGAGAAGATAATCATGTTTACTGGTTCGTGTCCAAAGAAGTTGGTTCTCCTGTTTGAATGAATGTGTTGAAGATAGCGTAATCTCTTTCTAAGAGATTATGGGACTATGGTTGTATCTCGTTGAAAATTTAGCTTGTTTCCGGTAGGTTAATCTTTGCTTTGAGATGAGATCTTTTTTAGATTGAATGTTTTGATGAGCCTCGAATTATTTGAAATGAAAATGGCCTGTTAGCTGCTTTTGTGCAGAAGTCATTCACGATATTATCTTCTATCAATACTTGAAAACCAGTGCCAAAGGATTTGTCATGTTTCGCCGCAGCTATTTATCCTGCTTGCTCATTTGTATCCTCCTGCTTTTAGTCCTTCCTGCCTGTTCTCCCGGAAAGAAAGAAAAGACCAAATCGATGCCGCCCGCCTTGGTGGTGACTGCTGTTGCCAGGCAACAGGATGTGCCGATTGAAATCAAAACCTTCGGTACCATGGAGGCCGCAGAGAGTGTTATTGTCAAGCCGATGTTGAGTGGTGAGTTGACCACGGTTGCTTTCCGGGAAGGGCAGGATGTCAGCAAGGGGACGTTGCTCTTTGAGATTGATCCCCGGCCTTATCAGGCGGCCTTGAATAAGGCCCGGGCTTCTCTGGAGCGAAATCGGGTTGTCATGAGCAATGCCCGTAAGGATTATGAGCGTTATGCGCCCTTGGCCAAGGAGGGTATTGTCAGTCAGGAGCAGGCCGAGGGCTATCGAACCAGGGCGGAAACGGCGGCAGCCGATTTGGCGGCTGATCAGGCAACAGTTGAAAATGCCCAGACCCAGCTTTCCTACTGCACCATTACCGCGCCCATCGGCGGCCGGCTGGGGGCGCTGGCCGTGGACCAGGGCAATGTGGTCAAAGCCAATGAGACTGCCCTGGTTACCATCAATAAGCTGATACCTATTCGTGCCACCTTTACCATTCCCGAGCAAAGCCTTTCTCTCCTCCGGCAGCGGCTGGCCGCCGGCGAGATGACGGTGGTGGCCGAGGTGTCGGGAGCGGCTGGATTTACTGAAAAAGGTCTGGTGTCCTTTCTTGACAATGCGGTTGATCCCGCCACCGGCACTATCCGACTGAAAGGACAATTTGCTAATGAACAGAAGCGGTTGTGGCCCGGTCAATTCGTTACCCTTTCTCTTGTCCTGGATGTCAGGAGGCAGGCGGTGGTTGTTCCCACCCAGGCGGTGCAGACCGGTCAGAAAGGGGTGTTTGTTTTTGTGGTCAAGCCGGATGGTATTGCCGAAGTCCGGCCGGTGGTCCCCGGCCCGGCCTATGAGGCGATAACGGTGATCGATAGCGGACTGGAGGCCGGAGAACAGGTCGTCATTGATGGCCAGATGCGGGTCATCCCCGGCTCCAAGGTGGAGATCAAGGCGGAAAATAAAGAGAAGGTGGACACGAAGGATAAACCAGCAGAAATAACAACTCCGGGAGTGGTACCTGGACGATGAATATCTCGGAACTGTTTATCAAGCGGCCGATCATGACCAGCCTGGTCATGCTGGCGGTGGTGATTTTCGGCCTCTTTGCCTACCGGTTGCTGCCGGTCAACGATCTGCCGAAAATTGACTATCCCACCATCCAAGTCACTTCCAACCTGCCGGGGGCCAGCCCCGAGACCATGGCCTCGGCCGTAGCCACACCCCTGGAGCGGCAGTTTTCGACGATTGCCGGTCTCGACTCCATGAACTCCACCAACGGCCAGGGCATATCCATCATTGTCCTTAAGTTTACCCTCGAGAAGGATATTGATGCGGCTGCCCAGGATGTGCAGGCGGCCATCTCCATGGCGGCCCGCCAATTGCCTGAGGATATGCCGAATCCGCCCTCTTACAAGAAGGTCAACCCGGCCGACTCGCCGGTCATCTATCTGACCCTCAGTTCGCCGACCCTGCCCCTGTCGCAGATTAATGAGTTTGCCGATACTGTTATCTCCCCCCGGATCTCCATGATCAATGGGGTGGCCCAGGTGATGGTCTACGGCTCGCAGAAGTATGCGGTACGGGTCCAGCTCAACCCCCAGGCCCTGACCAGCCGCAAGATCGGGCTTGAGGAGGTCTCGGCGGCCATCACCAAATGGAACGTCAATCTGCCCATCGGCGGTCTGCAGGGTGACAAACAGGCCTTTACTCTCCAGGCCAGCGGCCAGCTCATTGATGCCCAGGCCTACCGGTCGATGGTGGTGGCCTACCGCGGCAACGCCCCGGTCCGCCTGTCCGAGATCGCCACCATCACCGACAGTGTTGAAAACGACAAGATCGCCGCCTGGTACAACACCAAGGGGCAGTCAACCCGCGCCATTATCCTGGCGGTTCAGCGGCAGCCCGGCACCAACACCATTGAGGTGGTGGACCGCATTAAAGAGCAGATTCCCTCTTTCCGCGCCCAATTGCCGGGGTCAGTCGAGGTTAATGTCCTCTACGACCGTTCCGAGACCATCCGGGCCTCGGTGGCCGATGTCAAGTTCACCCTGCTGTTGACCATCGGCCTGGTGATTCTGGTTATCTTTCTCTTTCTGCGCAAGCTCTCAGCCACGATCATCCCCAGTCTTGCCCTGCCCATTTCACTCATCGGCACCTTTGCCGCCATGTACACCCTGGGCTTTTCCGTCAACAATATCACTTTGATGGCCCTGACCTTGTCTGTTGGCTTTGTGGTCGATGATGCCATCGTCATGTTGGAGAATATTGTCCGTCACATGGAGCAGGGTGAAGATCCGCACACCGCCTCCCTGCGTGGCGCCAAGGAGATTGGGTTTACCATCATCTCCATGACCATCTCTCTGGTGGCGGTTTTTATTCCGGTGCTGTTCATGTCCGGGATGCTGGGACGGATGCTGCATGAGTTCGCAATCACCATCACCGTGGCCATCCTGATCTCCGGCGTCGTCTCACTGACCTTGACCCCGATGTTGTGCAGCCGTTTTCTCCGCTCCCCGAAAAAGGAGCGACACGGCCGGCTCTATACGGCCATGGAGGATTTTTTTAATGGCTGGCTGCGTCTTTATGAGCGGTCGTTATCTGCGGTCCTCAATTATCGCCGTGCTACCGTCCTCTTCACCTTGGTGACCACGGTCGTTGCCGTCTGGCTCTTTACCCGGATGCCGATGGGGCTGCTGCCGGCCGATGATATCGGTGTTATCCGCGGCACCTCCGAAGGGGCGCAGGGGGTTTCTTTTGCCGAGATGAAGCGGAATCAGCAGAAACTGGTTGAAATCGTCCTGCAGGAGCCGAATGTGGAGGCCTTTATGTCGTCGGTGGGGGCTAGCGGTACCCGGGTCGGCTCCAACAGCGGCTTCCTGTTCATGAAATTGAAACCGCGTCAGGAGCGGAAGCTGAATGCCGATCAGATCATCCAGAAGCTACGTCCCAAGCTCATGGGGGTGCCGGGGATCACTTTGTTCATGCAGAATCCGCCTCCCATCCAGCTGGATACGACCAGTTCCAAGGCCCAGTATCAGTTTGTGCTGCAAAGCCCTGATACCGAGGAACTCTACCGTCAGGCCACGGAGTTCGAGATGAAGGTCCGTAACCTGCCGATGTTGCAGGATGTCACCAGCGACCTGCAGATCAAGAACCCGCAGATCACCCTCGAGATCGACCGTGACCGGGCGGCAAGCCTGGGGGTGACGGCCCAGCAGATCGAGGATACCCTCTATCTGGCCTACGGCACCCGCCAGGTTTCCACCATCTATTCTCCCACCAACCAGTACAAGGTGGTGCTGGAGCTTGATCCCCAATATCAGAAAGATCCGGCAATACTCGGGGCGCTCTTTGTCCGTTCCGCCACCGGCCAGATGGTGCCGCTCTCGTCACTCGGCCGGATGAAGCAGGGGTTGGGGCCGCTGTCGGTCAATCACCTGGGCCAGATCACCGCGGTCACCATCTCTTTTAATCTCAAGCCGGAGGTGCCGCTGGGGGATGCGGTGACCGCCATTGGAAAAGAGGCCAAGGAACTGCCGGCAGTGATCACCACCAGTTTCCAGGGGACGGCCCAGGTCTATCAGCAATCGACCACCGGTCTGGCCCTGCTGCTGGTCCTGACCATCCTGGTGATCTATATCATCCTCGGTATCCTTTATGAGAGCTATATCCATCCGCTGACCATCCTCTCCGGTCTGCCCTCCGCCGGGCTCGGGGCCCTGTTGACCCTGCTCATCTTCGGCAAGGAGCTGAACCTCTACTCCTTTGTCGGCATCATCATGCTGGTGGGGATCGTCAAGAAGAACGCCATCATGATGATCGACTTCGCCCTTGAGATGCAGCGGCGGGAGGGCTTGACGCCCCTGGCTGCCATCTTTCAGGGCTGTCTGGTCCGTTTCCGGCCGATCATGATGACCACCTTTGCGGCGCTGATGGGCACCCTGCCTATTGCCCTTGGTATCGGCGTCGGGGCGGAATCACGGCGGCCGCTGGGGCTGGCGGTGGTGGGCGGCCTTCTGGTGTCGCAGTTCCTGACCCTCTATATCACCCCGGTGATCTACTACTATCTGGATCGTGGGCAGTCGTGGGTGATGGCCGGCCGTAGGCGGCAGCCTGTCTTCCATGATCCGGATAGAGGGTGAGATGCGTTGCTGATCCTCCTCTATCTGGGCAGGATTCGTCTCGTTTGCCAATCCAATAAAAGTGGAGTAGGCTAAAGGTGTTTATTGAAGGCGGTATGGAGCCTGTTGCAAAACTCCGGTAATACCCTTCGACAAGCTCAGGGTGAACGGTATCTTAATTGGATTTATTAGTCTTTTCCCGTTCGTGGTGAGCCTGTCGAACCACTAATTATACTTTTGCAACAGACTCTATGATGGTTAAAAGTTTTTTTGAACTATTTTAAACAGAACAGGTTTTTGAAATGATTATGGAAATAGCTTTAATCCTGGCCAGTTATCTGGTCGGGGCCATTCCCTTCGGGCTGCTTGTCGGTCGGCTAGCCGGCGCTGACGTGCGCCGGGAAGGGAGCGGAAATATTGGCGCCACCAATGTGGGCCGGGTACTGGGTAAGAAATTGGGGATATTGACCCTGGTCTGCGATGTGGCCAAGGGGTTCCTGCCGGTTTGGGGCGCCGCTCTTCTGCTTCCCCAGACAACAGCCGCCAGGGAGCTGATCGTGGTGATGTGTGGGCTGGCCGCAGTTGTTGGCCATATGTTTCCGGTGTATCTTCAGTTTAGAGGGGGCAAAGGGGTGGCTACAGCCCTGGGTGTTTTCCTCTTTGTTTCCCCGTGGAGCATCCTGATCAGTTTGATTATTTTTGTCGCCGCAGTTGCCGGTTCCGGCTATGTCTCCGTGGGTTCACTGACGGCCACGGCCCTGCTGCCCCTGTGGCTCTGGATCTTTGGCGCATCTCCTGAAATACGGGTGGTGGCGGTTGTTATTGTCCTTCTCATCTGGTTCAAACATCGGTCCAACATCGGCAGATTGCGGCGGGGCGAGGAAAAGGGCTGGAAAAAGGGCTGAATCATGACCAAAGAAGAATGGCAGGCCATTGATGAGGCCAGACGGTTGTTCAATCTAGGCGACCGGGCCACCCTGGGTGAGATCAAGCGGGCCTATCGGCAGAGGTGCAAGCAGCATCATCCTGATGTCGTCGGTGAAGAATCGACGGATGATGCCGCCATAATCCGGGAGCTGACGCGGGGCTATGACCTGCTCATGCGCTACTGTGATCAGTTTCGCATTCCGTTAGTGCCGGATGATGGTGACAATATTGATCCCGAAGATTGGTGGATGGATCGTTTTGGCCAGGATCCGTTGTGGGGAAGCAAGAACGGGAAAACAAAAGCCGCTTCAAAAAAATAATACCCTCATCGCCTCTGCGGGAGATGAGCTGCATGCTGAAGAGCTCCCCTTATTCCTTGGAAAAGAGCAGGGCGGCCCATTCCTTTTTGTGCTCCTGCCGGTTCAGGGAAAATCCCAATGCGGTAAAACAGGCAATAATATTGGTCACCTGCTGCCCGGCAATGAGGCCGGAGAGGATCAACTGACCGCCACTTGCCGTCAAGCGGCCAAGATCAGGGGCCAGTTCCAGCAGTACGTCATGGACAATATTGGCGATCACCAGGGAGAAAGGTGTGGTGAATGAGGCGAGCGGGGTGATCTGCGCCTCCATTATCTGCTGCAACTTGTTGATTTCGATATTTTTCTTTGCCGCGCTTACTGCCTCGGGGTCGTTGTCAATGGCCATGACCCTGGAGGCGCCAAAAAGGGCGGCGGCCATCCCCAGGATCCCGGTGCCGGTGCCCACATCAAGGACGCGGGGGTTTGATCTTCCCGATAGGGCCGCCTGCACAAGCAGCAAGGAGAGGCTGGTGGTGGCATGATGGCCGGTGCCGAAGGCCATGCCCGGATCCATGATAATGACCTGTTCCTGCTCTCGGGGTTGATACTCCTCCCAGGTAGGGACAATGATCAGGCCGGGGATAATGGCAAAAGGCTTGAAATGCTCCTTCCAGGTTGCCGACCAGTCCTCGTCTTCGATAAAGGTGGTGGTGATGGTGGGGACGGTAACCTCAAAGATTGCCGCCAGCTCCTGCAGATAGTCGGTGAGCTGGATCAGGAGGAGATTCGTGTCCAGCTGATCCTCCTGATCTTTGTCAAACCAGGCGTTGAGTGTGGTTGTCTCTCCTGGCTGATCGACGGCAAGCTCTACTCCGGCGCCGCTTATTCCCATCATGAAATCTTCAATCGCATCGATCAGAACCGGATCGGTGTTGATCGAAACCTTGAGCCACCGGCGGGTTGGGTTGGGTTGTAAGGTCATGGTCTGGTTCTCCTGGCGTTGTAGGTTTGGTCTCAGCCCGTTATTATTGAGAGACGCCACCTGACGGTTGTCATCTTCTCTAATCAAAGATTTTTATAAAACCTATCAAGGATATTTCTTGACAAGGGACTGCTACCTGTTATTTTTCTTCAAATAATCCAATTATCCACTCAAAGCACCCTGAATTTCAGATAAGGCAGATGTTATGGAACATACCATACACTTTTTACCCGACGATATCCGTGTCAAAGTTGCACCCGGAGAAAATTTACTGACCGCTGCTGCGGCCGCCGGGGTTTATATCCATGCCTATTGCGGCGGCGACGGGGTCTGCGGCAAGTGTAAGGTGCATCTGGAACAGGGCGAGGTGGAGACTGATCATGCCGCCACCCTGAAACAGGCCGATTATGAGAAAGGGATTCGCCTGGCCTGTAAGACCCGCGTCATCTCGGATATTACGGTGCGGATTCCTGAGACGATCAAGGCGGACGGCAAGGCCCTGAAGCGGGAACCCAAGACCACTCGGGCCATCTCGGCCCGCTCCATGGAGACCCTGGTCGGCACTTGGCAGATTGATCCGCCGGTGGGCAAGCTCTTTCTTAAACTGCCGCCGCCCAGCATTGATGACAACGTCTCGGATATGCAGCGGTTGATGCGCAGCATTAAAAATACGCGGCCGGACAATCCCGAACCCAACTATGACCACCCCCAGTTGATCCGGGAGCTCTCCGCGATCCTGCGCGAGGCGGCCTGGGAGGTCACGGTCATCCTCCTGCACGGCAAGGGATCGGCTGAGCCTGACCGGATTATTGCCGTCGAAGCGGGGGACACCACCGACCGCCTGTATGGTCTGGCCATTGACATCGGCACTACCACGGTCAACGGGGTCCTGATCGATCTGAACAGCGGTGAGGTTATCGCCGAAGGTTCCGGGTATAATTCCCAGATCGGCTATGGCGAGGATGTCATCTCCCGCATGATCTATGCCGCCCGTCCCGGCGGGCTGAAGACCCTGCAGGAAAAGGTGGTCTCTACCATCAACGGCATCATTGAAGAGATGTGCCGCAAGGTGGTCATCAGTCCCAGTGATATCAGCTATATCATGACTGCCGGCAATACCGTCATGTCCCATCTGCTGCTGGGTATCAATCCCCGCTATATCCGGGAGGCCCCCTATGTGCCCAGTGTCAGCCAGTTTCCCCTGACCAAGGCCGCTGATCTCGGCATCATGGCCCACCCCTCGGTCCGGCTTTTCCTCTATCCCTGCATCTCCTCCTATGTAGGCGGCGATATTGTGGCCGGGATCCATGCCTGTCAGATGCACAAGAGCGATCAGATCTCGCTGTTTATTGATATCGGAACCAATGGCGAGATTGTGGTCGGCAACCAGGAGTGGATGGTCTGTGCCGCCTGTTCCGCCGGACCAGCCTTTGAGGGCGGCGGGATCAAGCATGGGATGCGGGCCAGTCAGGGGGCCATTGAGAATTTCCATATCCACCCGGAAACCTTTGATCCGATGATCGTCACCATCGGCCATACCAAGCCCCGGGGCATCTGCGGCTCCGGCCTGATCTCGATCGTCTCCGAACTGCTTGAGGCAGGCGTTATTGATCCCCAGGGCAAATTCAACCGCGAACTAAATAATCCCCGTATCCGTGAGGGCGAGGACCGGTGGGAGTATGTGCTGGCCTGGGGGCAGAACTCCATGACCGGTGAGGATATTGTTATCACTGAGGTGGATCTTGATAACCTGATGCGGGCCAAGGGCGCTATGTATGCGGGATACCAGACCCTGCTTGAGTCCGTGGGTATGGGCTTTGGCGATCTGGACCGGATTATCCTTGCCGGCAACTTCGGGGCCTATATCGATCTGGAACGGGCCATCTGCATCGGGCTGCTGCCGGATATTGCCCGCGAGCGTTATTACTATCTTGGCAATGCCTCGCTGCTGGGCTGTCAGATCAGTCTGCTCGATCATCGCCGCTTCCGGGAGCGGGTGGAGGTGCGCAAGCTGATGACCAATATCGAGTTGTCGGAAAATCCCGATTTCATGAATCATTATGTGGCCGCCCTCTTTCTGCCCCACACCGACATGAGTTTGTTTCCATCGGTGAAGACACCAAAATGATGGCGTCGCCAAAAGGCCCAAATACTTCGTTGCCCTGCATCCTTCGTCACTGCGGCGTACCCAACAGTACGCCTCATTCCTCAGGACTGGCGCGCCTCGTCTTTGGCCCTTTTGGCTTAGCCAGCACTTTGGTGATTTTTTAGGAGACCTGTGGCCTGAAACTGGCCATGACATTGACAGAAGAGTGAATAATGGGTAAAAGAAAGAGCTTTATTGATATCAATCCCTCTATTTAAGAGATTATTCAGAGATAACTCATCGAGACAAGGAGAACAGCATGTCACAGAAAGTAATGGCAATTGCCGAAAGCATCAATATCATGGGAAAACGCAGTGGCACCGCTATGAAAGAGCGGATTCAGGGACCCGTTCAGGAGATGGCCAAAGAAGAAACGGCGGCCGGCGCCTCCTATCTTGACCTCAACATCGGGCCAGCCCGTAAGGATGGGGTTGAGCTGATGCCCTGGATTGTGCAGACCGTTGAGGCCGTTTCTGATACCCCGCTCTGCCTCGATACCACCAATATGGATGCCATGACCGCCGGTTTCAAGGTGGTGAAGAATAGAGAGACAGCGATCATGAACTCCATCTCCGCCCAGCCCGAGCGGATGAAGAATCTGATCCCGGTGGCCGCTGAGGCCGGTTGCAATGTCATTGCCCTGCTCTGGGGACCAGAGGGCATGCCCCGCGATTCAAACGAGCGCGCCTCCATGGCCGTTGACCTGATGATGGCCCTGAGCGAGGCCGGGATTCCCAACGAGAAGATGCTCTTTGATCCCATCGGCACCCCTATCACCCTGGGCGCCGATCAGATTGCCTCCGGTCTAGAATTCATGATGATGCTGGCCGATATCGCCCCAGGCGCCGGTTCAACCGTCGGTCTGTCCAACGTCTCCAACGGCGTGGCCGAGCATCTGCGCAAGTATCTGGATCGCACCTATCTGATCATGCTGATGAAATATGGCATCACCACCGCCATCGTCAATGCCTACGATACCGAGCTGATGTCCATCTGCAAGGGCGAGCGTCAGGCTCATGTGGATATGGTTCATGCCATGATGGATGGTGATGATCCCGATCCTTCAACCCTCGACAAAGTGGCTATCCAGCACTACAAGACCTACAAGGCCCTGTCCGGTCAGTCGGTCTTCTCCGAGTCGTGGCTTGAACTGTAAGAGTTGACGGTTACAATTTTTGTTTGACGATGCCCCTTCGCTTATGCCAAGGGGCATCGTCGTTTCAGGAGGGTGGAAGCTATGTTGCGGGTCTCATCACATCATCTCGTCTATGGCTCTCTTCGGGATTATCTGACTGGCGAGGAACTGACTGATACCGATGACGAGCGGATCAGACAGCAGTTGGCGCGGATGATGGTTGAGGAAAAGGGGTATGCCAAGGGCGATCTTGAACCCTGCCGCTGTGTTGAGACCCTCTTCTCTTCCCAGTTTGTCCGCTCCACCATTACCCTGACGGTCAGCCTGGACGGGAAACGATTCATGATTATCCGCTACGCCCCCGGTTCCCTGGTCACCCGGGAGCGTTCGGCCATTGCCGCGGCCAGGGTGCTGGAAGATACATATCAGATCCCGCTGGCCGTGGTCACCAACGGCCGGGATGCGGAGCTGCTTGATACTGTCACCGGCAAGGTCCTGGCCACCGGCATGGAGGCTATCCCTGATTATCAGCAGGCGCGGGAGCTTCTTCCGACCCTGGTCTTTCGCGAGCGGATGGAAACCAAGAAGCGGGAGCGGGAACTGCGGATCCTCAATGCCTTTGATGTGGAGATCTGTTGTCGGAGGTAGAGTTCAAAGGAAATGTTGAAAAGGCCGGGCTGGGGTTTTTTGACATCTTGGGTCTTTACTGATAGACTTCAATTTGATGCTTTCTCGCGCAGTGCGCGATGATACCGGAGTACCTCACACCCCTGATTCATGAGTTTGAGGCCGGAGTTTTTGGGCGAAACTTCGGTTTGTTTTCTTTTGACTCTCCATGTGTTGTCATGAAGTAGCGCAATAGGTAGAAATGAACCTGTGGAAATGCAATCAGTGGACAGGGCATTGGTTGATTTTCTATATTTCAAGATCAATACAAAAATAAGTGGAAATTCCGTCCACCCATAGAGGGTGATATGATGGACAAAGTTCCAGTTATTATACTGTTAAGTTTCAAATGGAGATAGTGTGTCACACGCAATAGATTTTGATGGTTTGGATGAAAAGCTATTTATACTGCGACACATGGTGCATGGAGCACCGGCATATTGTGTTATTGAAGATATAGGCTCAGAAATAGATGCTGGCGATGAGTCCTTTGATGGGTATTGGGGGCGACTAAAAGTATTACTAAGCAACTATCTTATTGAATGCGCGGTAAAGTCTCGAATGATTCAAGAGTACTGTTCAAAAGACGATGTCGAGGGTGAGATTTCTAAATTTGAAAATGAAGCTGTTTGTGAATTGTCTCTGGGGCAGGTAGTAGAAGGGAGTTTCAAACTGACTTTAAGAGAGGCGTCAAACAAAATTATACATGCTACAAGTGCCATCGTTGAGTTTAAAGAAATCGACCAAGAAGGCTCATCTTATAAGTGTTGGGATGGCAAATATCACCTTTACGGAACTCATGGAAAAGCACAGTGGCATGTTGAGTTGTGCGTTGAAAGTTGGGCAAAAGCAATGTCTGCATTTCTTGAAATACTAGCAGACAACGAAAAAACGTTTTACATGGGCCAAGACTGGTCTTAGAAAACTTAACCAAATAATTCAGCGGACGGCGCGAGAACATATGCGGCGCTGACGCGGCAAGTAGCTTGGCGCCGTCCGCTGATTAAAGTCGTTATTCAAGAGATGAGGAAATATTAATCTATGATTAGGGAGACGTTTGTTGGTCGGGAACGAGAACTTCAATTGCTCCGTGATTCTCTTCTCGATGGCCAGTCTAAAGCTGTAGTCATATCGGGCATCCGTGGAATTGGGAAAACTGCACTTGGGTACGTATTCTCCGAAATCCACGAAAAGGCCTTCCCTGGTGGTATTAGCCGGCTCCACGCAAACGCGATGGAATCTTTAGAACAGCTAGCTGCGTCAACCTTCATCGATTCCGCTAAGCACTCACTTGTGATAATCGACGATATCGACCAGCGCCCCCCTGAGACAGTGAGCCGAGAGCTGGCAACAATAAGGCGTTTGCTGCCCAAAGCTGGTTTTATCTTAACTACAAGTTCAGACCCTTCATTTGTCGGTGCGGATAAAACAATTCGGTTGGACGGGTTATCACGTGAGCAGATGCTCAGCATGATCGAGCGTAATGCAGCCCTTGCTGATCAGACCACTATTCCTGATCAGTTGATTGACTTACTTGACGGTCATACGTTAGCTGGACTGATTGTAGCAGCTACAATAAAAGAGCAGGGCTTAACTCCACGACAACTGCTTCAAAGGCTTCATAATTTCACTGTGTCCGGCATCTATGACGCTTCAGGTTCTCCTCTTCAGGATGGTGAGCCTCAGAGGCAAATCATCTCTGATGTCACCACAGTTTCGGACGCGTTCCTTAAACAGCTTCATGATAACCCGAATCTACTCTACGAGCTTTCACCTCGGGGGTTTGAGGAGGTCGTCTCAGAGATTTTACACAAACTTGGGTATGATATTACATTAACGCCTGCATCCAGAGATGGAGGGAAAGACATCTACGCAGCAAAAAAAAGTGATCTTGGTTCATTTCTATATATTGTCGAGTGCAAAAGGTATGCGCCTGATAATAAAATAGGAGTTGGACTCATACGTCAATTAAATGGCGTAGTAGAAGCTGAGAGGGCTACGGCAGGCATCTTGGCAACAACATCCTTTTTCTCAAAGGATGCGAAGGAGTTCCAAGCAACGATTGCTAATAGAATGAGCTTAAAGGACTACTTGGGCATCCAGGAATGGCTTGCAAAGTTGTCTAAACAAAATGCATAACGAATAAGGATAGATTGTGAGCGCGCAGCGATCCACAATCTTATCCATGGTTGAACAAGCCCGGGGTAATAACAAGGAAATATCTTTTTCAAAGGATTCTGTCAGAAGTGCTATCGAATGATATGCACTTTTCTC
>CAISPV010000036.1 GCA_903887485.1 uncultured Desulfobulbaceae bacterium
AGGAAGGGAACCTTATTTCTTTTCTGTTGCCTACGAGATTAGTTTGGTAGTGGTGCAGGCACTTATTATGCTGGCTGAAGCCAATAATAAAAAGCCCGATTTCAATCTCAACGATGTCAAAAACAATATCAGCCATTCTGACCTGGAAAAACTCAAAGACAAGATCGCAGTGATTAAAACGCTGCAGGCCCAGCAGTTGACTATGGACTTACAACGGATAATCGCGTCTCAAGCCGACTACCATTCCAAGGTTGCAAGCTCGCTCCGCGTGGCACTGACGGAACTGACCAGTGGCAATGTGGGCCAGATTCTTGGCCAGGCCAATGAGAACCGTTTTATCGCACGTCTGGAGCAAAACAAGGGGGTTATCATGATCGTCCAGCTTGGCTCTTTGCTCACCAAACGGGCCGCCTATACCGCTGGAAAGGTCATTGTGTCAAATATTCAGGCTTTTGTCGGTCGCAGGTATTCGAGTGATAAAAAGATATTTCCGTCTCTGGCCCTGCATATCGACGAGGCCCAATCTGTTTTATATGAAGGGATTGAAGAACTCTTTGCCAAGGCTGGCGGCGCTGGGGTCTATATTCACGGCTATTGCCAGTCAGTGAGTCAACTCTATGCCGAGATTGGCCAAGATCGTGCCAATACTATCCTGGACAACTGCAATACCAAGTTGTTTATGAGGGTTCCGGATGCCAAGACCGCTACCTATATTTCCGACCATCTTGGCGAAAAACGGGTTTTCAGTCCGGTTATCTCTTTAGGTGGGGGGCTGGCGATCAGAGAGACCGAGGATGTGCGGGTCAAACACACCGAAGTGCTCAACCTGGCTCCCCGTCAGTTTTTCATGACCACCTACTCAGGAATTTATCGGGGAATCACTGCGGATGTTTCTGCTGCCAGTCTCAAGGTGATCTTTCCTGAAATCAGGCCACAATGGGAAGATTATCAGGAAGATCCGACAGATGAAGAAGAGAGGAAGGACGGATGACTGTTACGCAGATCAATATCATCCTTGGCTTTGGGATTTTGTTATTTGCTGGAACGATATGGTTGGTTTTCATGAGGGCAGAAAAAAAAACTGCTGTAGCCAAAGAGGAAGTGCTGTTACAGAACCTATCTCAGATGTGGATTAAAAACGGGAAAGTCAATATAGCCGATCTGGCTCCACTCTGGCGGGATGAGCAGGTGCCAGAGATAGTTGAAGAAGTGTCCATCGAATTTCGAAATGAACGGATACAGGAATTTTATAACAAACGCGTTCGACCATTACGCCATGCAAGCCTGCAGCAAGCAGTCTGCCGTGATCTTTTATCTTTGCTGGATACGGAAGGCCAATGTCCATCTGTAGTCAATGTCGGTCGTGATGTGGAAGCATCCTGGGATTCCAACACCTACACCCTGCTTGGTCAAACAAATTTGATCGACCATTCTCTGAACGTGGCTGAGCAGGTTATCTGTCTGCTACAAGCATCTGAAACCGGCTTTCTTATGCCGGATACTATTATTGCTGCCTTGTCCCATGATCTGGGGAAGTTGCCATCTATCCGTGGTCACTTGTACAGTCTGGGTGAACATCCGTTAGCCGCTGGTCGGATTCTGGTCGGCCTTCAATCGTTCAAACAGCTCCCCCTAAAAGAGGAAATCTTGCAGGCCGTAAAATTCCACCACAAACAGCCTCAAGAGCTGCTGGGTAAGACTTTGAAACGGGCAGATCAACTTGCACGGCAACAAGAATTAGAGCAGGCACAAGAGCGACTCCAACCATTAGAGAAGCCTCCAAAATGGCACAACGAAGCAAAGGCCCAAGACGGCATATTTGATGAAAAACCAGAGACCAAGAAGAATGTGGCAGTCCCAAAGCTCATCAAACTGCCGTGGCTTGACACCCATGCTTTACTCAAAGATATGCGGCCCTATATCAATAAATTAGAGGGGCGAAGGTTTACGGCATTCTCCATGCCGAATGGCTTTGTCTATTTTATGCCAAAGATACTGGAAGTGATTGCCAAGAAACAAGCAGAACAAGCGGGAGTGCTGGATGTAGGCTCTATGGAAAAGGAAGAAATGCGGCAGGTATTGTTATCCATCGTCCATCAACTACGGCAGGAGGATGTCATTGCCAATGGCCTTCTGCAAAACAATTATTTCGGGGCATATTTCACCGTAACCATGAAATCAGGTGTAACCATGAATGGCTATTACACGCCTTGTCATGCCGAGGCGTTTGACTCTATTGCCGTTATGGAAGATGCCAAATCCGGTATCCTCCTTGACGTGGTATCTGTTGAATCAGTTCATGAAGAGAAACAGGCATGAGCAACAGCATAAACAGTAGTGGATTTAGTGGCTATAAGGGCGGCAGTTCCGGCAGTAGTAATAGCGGAGGTAGCAGCGGCGGTAAAGGCGGCTCATATAACCCCAATTCTGCAATTATCAATACAAACGCCGGCCCGGTTGAAAGACCAAAGAATATCCTCAGTGTAATCTCGGAGATTCAGCAGTTTTATATGATTGAAAAAATGGGTCAGGAACTACCCGCAGAGTTTCTGACACTGGAAGGTTCTCTGGGATTTTTCAATATCGGGGCCAAGAGTGGTCTGACAGAAGGTCTCTTTCTGCTCCTGCTCCTGCCGGCGGTGGACTTTTATGTGATGCCTTTTGTCCTGAAATCTCCAGGCTTGTTCATAAAAATCATGTTCGGCTCTATTCCTTACCTGCCGGTCATCGCCAACACCTTCCTCTGCGCCTATATCAGTCGATACTTTATAGGTGTCATTACCCGCAAGGCTATCAATTCTTTCTTTACCGGCAGGATGCTCGTCCTGGTCGCCAAAAGTTTCATGATCTATGTTTTCTACACCTTGCTCACCGGTTTGAGTACCCCGGAAAGGGTCTGGTCACTCGCTCAACATACCAATAAAAATGCCGAGGCGATCTATTATGGCTATATGTCAACGCTGCCCCATATCATGCCGGTAGCCACTCGTTGCTCGCTTTTCGTTCTGGTGGCCGCCATCCTGCCTTACGGGTCTGTCTTTTTAATGGATATGTGGCGGAGAAATAAAATCAAACGCAACTATGCCAGGATTACTGGCAAGTCTTAAAAATCTATAAATCTACAGGGAGAGAAAAATGGAAAAAGAAATTACTGAAACGCCGAATGAAAAAAAGAGATTCACTAAGGAA
The DNA here is from genome assembly GCA_903887485.1 of uncultured Desulfobulbaceae bacterium. GTDB lineage: Bacteria > Desulfobacterota > Desulfobulbia > Desulfobulbales > Desulfocapsaceae > UBA2270. The sequence goes on from CAISPV010000036.1 coordinate 3,190, forward strand.
GAGATCATGGAGAGAAAAATCTCCATGGTCAAGGAGCGTGGCTCAAGGGTTATGAAGATTAACTCACCGCTTGGCAGTATCATGTTCAATGTTCTGCGGCAATTCGACCAGGCATATGCTCATTTCAAGGGGCAATTGGGAGAACCAGGAGGAATTTCTCACGAAGAAGGGGCTGCGCTCATGGATGAGGCACGAGAGATTACCATGGCCTTCTCTGAGTTCACTGGCCAGTTAAGCAAAAAGGTCAGATTCAAGTATTTTATGCCGCAGGAGTTACAGGAATTGCAACAGGCTACAAGTGGAAAGAAGAGGGCATCTGCTGATTGAGTATCATGGGGCTTGCAAGAAATTAGTATATTGTCATATCTACCTTGAGATTATGACATCCCGTGCTTGCCCCTCAGCTTTTTTCCGCTTCGTTTTGCTTCATCTTTTTTCGCTACCGAAACAATAAAAGTAGTTATTCAAAATGGTTGTCAATTACTCTCAGAAAAGGCTTTCTTCCATCTTGTTTTGGGATTTTCAAATTTTACGTTTTCCTTATCAAATTTCTCGGGATCATATTTCCCATACCATCCACTTAACCATTCGACCATACTTTCATATTCTTCATGCTCAGGATCGTGCAAGATCTGAAGAAGATTTTCATATCCCCCGATACCGCCACAATCCTCTGGAGGACAGGCCCTCTCTCCTGCCAAGCATAGAGGGTATTTGATATTTTTTTCTTTAAGCAAAATCCCCTCAAATAAAACTTCATGGCACCAATTGTCGCCATAATCGTACTCATACTCTGCGATTTTTCCAGGTTCAGAAAAATAATCAGCAATGTATTCATTCCACCCCTGCAAAATTTTAATATCATCAAAATCATCTGTTGGAATGCCTATTTCGACAATGTTCCGCCCATGGGTCTTTTTCAGACGAAATGCATGGAGATGGTAATCAAGCCAACCCATTGAATCCTGTATAGCGACATGTAAATCCCAGAAAGAATATTTTGATGGCACTTGTATTCTACGCCAGATGGAGGGATGAACATCTTTCAGGGTTACCTTGAACTGGAAAATAATATTTGGTTTATTCATACCTTGTTTTCGAGATATAAGAGATTCAACTGCTTGGACTGAAATTTTAAGCAAATGTAGAAAACGGTCTGCTTAATAAAGGGCTATATCCTTACTTTCTTGCCCCATTATAGAGTGATTATCAGAACGACATGAAACCTTCTGCCCCAACCTGTTATTTCTTCTTTGCCTTGCCGGTCTTGCATCCACAGCCACAACCAGCCTTCGCTTTGACACAGATTGATTCTTTCAGATTCTTGCCAACATTGAATTTCACAACCTTCTTCTCGGCAATTTTAATCTCTTTGCCGGTCTGAGGGTTACGCCCGGTACGGGCTGCCCGCGTGGTCACTGAGAAAGAGCCAAACCCGATAAGGGTTACAGTCTCATCATTCGCCAGTGCCTTAGCAATGACTTCCAATACTGATTTTAGGGTTTTCTCTGCTGCAACCTTGGTGAGGCCTGCTGATTCGGCTACCTTGCTAACGAGTTCTGACTTGTTCATGATTTTTTTCCTGTTGGTTTTATGGTTATGTGGGACAGATGATCTTTATATTGGCAAATGATGGTATGAATGCAAGGCAGAAGAGAATATCTGGATATGGATTGAATGATAAGATGCATACGTAACAAATCAGGCTTTCTCCTTTTAAATCGAATTGTTACTTACTTGTATTTTTCTTTATTGCGCGCTATAAATCGCAACTTTTTACTTCTGAGTGTTGTCAAGAAATAGATTTGTCCGGCTTCATGCTTTTAAGGTTGAGCCCCGCCGGAGACATGGGCAGTTTTATCGCTTTTAACCTGCAAACCGCACTTCTGGCAAAGCATCGTCTTTTGCCGCCTCAAGCATGGCTTTCAATTTCTCACGAGGTGCAACCTTCATTACATCCCCGGCCAGTTTCACGCATGTTTCCCTGATTAAAGATGCTGTCACGGCTTCTCTACTGCTGGGTCTGATACCACTGTAATCAGCAGCGTCAAACAAATCAGGTATACAATCAGCCAAGGCGTCCACATCGGCAGACAATAGCCAATCTTTTTTAATCATTTCGCCAGCATGCCAAAGCAGGGTAGGCAATCCGACAGTGCGGCCAGACTCGATCAGGTAGATCATTTTTGAAAGCAAGTTGTCGGGCGGAGGGAGCAACACCTTTCTATCTGCGGCAAGTTCCTTCCATTTATACAGCGCATGCGCCGACCACCCAACCTCATCTGCGGAACGCCCCTGAACTCCCTTGCGTATTGCTGTCTCCACAATGGCTGCGATATCGCCACTCAACCCAGCGAAATATGGAAGCGCTTTAATTACAGGGAGAACGCCAACATCCGTATAGAACGTCAGCACTTTCTCAAATCGCTGCACAGTGATGTCATCAGCGGCAAGTGATGGTGTTATGCAATGAGAAAGTGCTTCTCCAATATCCTCAATCAAAGCCTTTCGCTTCCAGGATCTCATTCCCAGTGGATCATCATCTTCCGTTGACGGTCGCCATGACACTAGCCGATCAAAACACTTAGCAGCCTGTGTGCTGCCAGGAAGCAACGGATTGGGCTTGCTGGTAGCGGCACCGATCAACCCAGACAGATGGTTAGAGGTAAAAAATAAAGCATCCTCCGCATCGAAAAGTAGTCTGGACATCAACGCATTGGCCTTGTGACGGTCTATTGCCGGAAGTGTCAGCAAGACATGTAAAAGTAATCCAGTATTGGGCAAGATCTTGTAGTCGGGGTTTTTCCCCCAAAGCCTTATTGCCAGCCGATTAAGTTCCTTTTCCGTTAACGTCCCATTCTTTACCAAAGGCAGCAGTCTTAATAAAACAGAAGCGCATGAACTTGAGCCAGGTACAACGAATTCGATCAGTTCAAGGATTCGTCGATCCAAACGTGGATCGCTTTCGCGTTTACAAGGTGCCTCAATTACAGGGTTAGGCCATCGCTCAACCTCGTGCGAATTATTGATCCCGATTTCACAGGGCAATGGAAAAGAAAGTGCTTCAAAGAGCAGGTCAAACTGCTGTGCATCCGGGATGCTTTTGAGAGAGTATTGCATCAAGTGGCCGATGACTTCAAACAACCAGATATGCCTTAAAGCCGAATCTCGTCCAATCTCCATCGCCAATTGAAAAACCTTCTTGGATTCCTTTGGGGATAGACGAATGGCAAGTCGTGCCAACACCTCCATGAGAACACGGATAGCGTCGATGGCATGACGTTTCTGTTGCTCGGTGCCTACCAACGCTTGCTTACGCCAGTAAGTTATGGCCGGAACCAATCGATCATTGAGCGTATCCACTACATCCCGCGGCGCAGTCGCCAGAGCTATTCGCGAAAAAATTTGTTTAATGGCTGGGGAACTATCGCTATTTGCTGCCCGAATCGCCAGGATATAACTTCGTAATCCGTTCCCCAGCCCCTCCGATACCGCCAACTGCTGTGCGACGCCAGAAAGCAAGCCCATATGATTCCAGCGAAGTGGCAGTCCTACGTTTTCGGATAGACATTCCAAAAAGATGAAGGGTGGCATTTCACCATTGAACCGCGTATCGTTGGAATGATCCTGGTAATGCCCTTGCTCAAATAAAGGTTCAATGCTCTCTTGGCTTTTGAAATACTCTTCCTGGTGTTTGGAAGCCTTCTCCCTGATGTGAGTAATTTGATCCCAAGGGTCGCATCGCAAAGCTTTATAAGTACTCAGTAGCTCTTCCTGCACCCCATAGTTGCGAGAGAAATCAACAAGACGAAACAGCCAATGCGTCCATGCAAGACGGGAATGGATGCGAATTGAGTTTGGATCATGCCGACTGCGGTCGAGCAAGTCTTTATACGCCACCGAAACCAGACGTTCACCCTCGTCAAACCGCCCGAGTTCCGCAAGCAGAGACGCTTGCTTGAGCCTCCAAACAGGGTCTTCGCCAATAACTTTTTCTACAACAGACTCAACTCCCGGATAATCAAAGTGATCGCGTGCCATCAATGCTTGCTGGTACGCAATTTCAGCCGAACAGTCGGGCAAATGCAGCGCATGTTCTTCTAGCAATGCAGCCCATTTTGCGAACTCCGACAGGTTGTCATTCCGACGTGCGGTTATTAGCAACAACAAAGCCACTTCCAACTGCTGGCGTTTCGCAATAGCACATGGGATCGTCGGATTGGCGATACTCGCCAGTTCAGTTGCCAGCCAGGATGCAACGGGCTCGAAGGTGATAACATGTTGCCAAGCAATCTCGTACAGCAACTGTGCTCGGGAATCGGGTTCAAGGCATGCGATATTGCTAGCATTGGGATATGGATCATTAATTTGTGATTGAATCCTCCAGCGTAATTCTGGCGGACATACCAACCACCCTGGATAGGTCTCTCTATCTCGCCGGAGTGTTTCGATCTGACCTTCCAACAAAGATGCCGCATACGCATGATCTTTGAATTTGCGCATATGATCTTCGCTCGTCAATTGCTGACGAACCAATGAGGTTGGTTCCCATTTGTGGCGTGACTTGGGTTTTTGGTCCAGCAAGGCTTTCAGAAACATCTCTATCGCTTGCTGGTGCCTCAAATCGTGGTCGTCGATGTCCTTGACGGCATCCCACAAGTCGATAGGGGCGATATTGACGGACTCAAGAAACTTTCTATTCGCGGCAGACAAATTAAGAGCACCGACCAGATATATCCGTCTGGTATGATTCGCAAGGTGGTCACGAACCCAGCCAGTCCATTGCAAAAAGTTGGGATCATCTCCAGAGAACCCAAGCAGGCACAACTCATTTTCAATAAATACTTGGCGCGCAAAGTTGACGAATGCTGCAAACTCTTGGGGATATTTTCGATAGTCTTCTTGGGCAAAAATAAATTGCTCGGTTACGCCAATTGAGCCATGAAGCTTGACAATACGCGGAGAGCGGACGCATGAAAGATCGGATTGTTTGGAAACAACGCCATATATTGGTGCATGAATATTTAGGGCTGCTCGTTCGAGCAAAGTATCCCAGTTGGTCGTCATGACCTCAGACCATGGGAGCCTCAACAGGTCAGAGTGAAGCGACCCCGCCTGCCATGCTTCATCGTGAATTTCCGACTTGATCAGATCGTTAAGCGCCGCTTGTCCAAAATAGGCTCTATATTCCTCGGCTAACCGTAGCGGATCGGAGAAAGCCAAATCTTTATTTTTTCCATCCAGTTCAGAAGCCAATCTTTTTGCAAAATCATTCCATAATGGAAGTTTTTTTGCGCCATCTGCATGCTTAGACGAACAGCGGCTGAATCCCGCACCAATCATTATTGCGGCCCCGTGCCTTTTGGCATCCTGACGCCATAGCGCCTCGGCAAGTTTTTTAATAGCAGGAAAATCAGATAGATCGTTAATCATATATAACTCTCTTTTTTGCGCTCCATCATGTTCTCCTCGCGTAGCGGGAGTAACGCACATTGATCACCACGGATAATTAAAAATGGTTCTTGAATTTTTTAAATGCTGGAGCAATAGTGCCTAACTAAGAGCAGTTTATCATTCATCACGCCCAGGCAACACCTTTATCTTCATCCGTGAGATTCACCCAATAGGTTTGAAATCTCTTGCCATGAAGACCTGTCTTTCTATTGCAACAATCACAAAGCATCGCTAAAGAACGCGAGTAAATTTTCATATTTCCGCCTTCTCTCGTAACGCCTCATAAAGTTGCGCCGGTCCCAACAGAATATCTCTCAGCCCATCACGTACTCGTTCCGAGTCCAATGCCTGTTTACTCATGGTGCTGTGAGCGGCAAAGGCATCCATTATGGCGTTCATAATTTCGCTCTTCAGATCGGGGGAGTTGGAAAACTGCTCCTTGGTATTGTTAGCGGCCTGCTGCGCCAACATCTGTGATTCCAGCAGCTTTCCTTTCAAGACGTTGTTCACATAGACCAAGCGGTCATCATCCGTCAACTCCCCTTGAAACAGCTCGTTTACCTTGGCAATGATTTCGGCCAGGAGCGCTTTTTCTTTCTCATGCACAGAGCCGCCGCCCGTATCCGTAATCGGCTTGATCTTCGTCGGGTCGCCGTCACCAAGGATTAGCGGACTTTTCCCCTTATTCTTCAAGTCGTGGTGAGTCAAGACCACCTTGGAAAAATCAATCGTGTCCCGCTCACGGCCAAACTCCAGCAGTGGCAAGAGTCGCCTGTAGAAAATATACCGTTTCTCGATGTCGGTGTTGCCGTAATCAAATATCTGGGACAGGAAGGCGTAAATTCGCTGAAATGTCCCCATGTCCCGCTTGAATAGAATCAGCACATCTATCTCGTTTTGAGCTTCCTTCGTGGCCTCTTTGTCTTCCCTGGCCTTGGCTGCCTTCAACCTTTCCTGCGCCGCCTTATATTTTTTCAGCAGACGATCCACCACCGGCTCCAAGGCGACAACAAGATCGCTCTGCTTGGCATTCGGATTCAACTCCACCGTCACTACCCGTTCAACTTCAAAGTCGTCATAAGCCCCGGCGGCATCGAGCTTGGTCCGCAAATCGTAGACCATGTGCGGATCGGTCACGCCGGAGAGTTCCGCCGTGGCGTAGTACATCCGGAATGCGGCCAGCACTTCCTCGGGCTTATTGACAAAGTCCACCACATAGGTTGTATCCTTGCCAGGATAGGCGCGGTTGAGACGAGAGAGCGTCTGCACCGCCTGAATCCCCGCCAGCCTTTTATCCACATACATGGCGCACAACAAGGGCTGGTCAAAGCCGGTCTGAAACTTGTTAGCCACCAACAGGATGGAATACTGCTCGGTATTGAAGGCCTGGCGAATGTCACGCCCCTTCAAATTCGGGTTCATGTCCGGGCAGGTTTCGGTAAATCCGTCCGGGCCTGATTCCTTGTCGTTTACTTCACCAGAAAAGGCCACCAACGTTCCAATTTTGTAGCCTTGGGATTTGATATATTTCTCAATCGCCAGCTTCCAGCGCACTGCCTCAACCCGACTGGCGACTACTACCATCGCCTTGGCCGTACCGTTTAAGAGCGGGGCGACGTTGTCGCGGAAATGCTCCACCACAATCTGCACCTTCTGGCTGATATTGTAGGGATGGAGCTTGACCCAGCGCATGATTCCCTTCATTGCCTCGTTTCGTTCCACCTCCTTCTGGTCATACTCAGCCCCGTTATGAGCCAACTTGAAGGCGGTCGAATAGGGGGTGTAGTTCTGGAGCACGTCCAGAATAAACCCTTCCTCAATGGCCTGACGCATGGAATAGACATGAAAGGGGGCTGGCAGGTTCTCCTGGCTTGCCGGAAGATCGGGTCTGGGACGGCGACCAAACAACTCCAGGGTCTTGGCCTTGGGAGTGGCGGTAAAGGCGACATAGGTGATGCCGCTCTCTGCAGAACGGACCGCCATCTGCGCCGCCAGAATATCTTCGGTGGAGACCTCGCCGCCGTCGTTTAACTCCTGCAATTCCTCGGCGGAGAGTACAGCCTTCAATTTGGCCGCTGCCTCACCGGTCTGGGAGGAATGCGCCTCGTCGGCAATCACCGCAAAGCGCTTACCTTGGGTGGCAGCCAGTTCCTGTACTGCCTTCAAGGCAAAGGGGAAGGTCTGGATGGTGCAAACCACGATCTTCTTGCCGCCCGACAGGGCCTTGGCCAGTTCGCCGCTCTTGCTGGCACTCTCGCCGGTGATGGTCGCCACGACTCCGGCGGTGCGTTCAAAGTCGAAAATTGCCTCCTGCAACTGGTCGTCCAACACTGTGCGGTCAGATACTACCAGCACCGTATCAAACATCTTCCGGTGTTCGACGTCATGGAGATCGGCCAGAAAATGGGCTGTCCAAGCGATGGAGTTGGTCTTGCCCGAACCAGCGGAGTGCTGGATCAGATATTTGCCCCCCTGCCCCTCTTCCAGCACCGTTGCCAACAGCTTGCGGGTAGCATCCAGTTGGTGAAAGCGGGGGAAGATGATTTTGGCAACCTTCTTCTTGCTATCCTTTTGCGTCACCAGGTAGCGTCCCAGGATCTCCAGCCAGCTTTCGCGCTGCCAGACCTCTTCCCACAGGTAGGCCGTGCGGTGACCGCCCTTCTCGTTGACGGGGTTGCCGGCAGCGCCGTTGTCGCCTCGATTGAAGGGAAGAAATGAAGTCGCAGTACCCACCAGCTTTGTGGTCATCCGCACTTCGCAATTGCTAACGGCAAAATGTACCAGCGCCCCGTTGAGAAAGGAGAGGAGCGGCTCAGCCGCCGCCTGCCCCTTGGGTTTGGGGTGGCGGTCAAAGCGGTACTGATCCACTGCATCCTCTATCGATTGGGTAAAGTCTGTCTTCAATTCAACCGTGCCTACCGGCAGGCCGTTGACGAACAGCACCAGGTCGATGCAGTTTTCGTGATGGAGTGAATAGCGTACCTGTCGGATCACCCGCAGCCGGTTGGCGGCGTATTTTTTCAGGATCTCCGGGTTCATAGCCAGGGCCGGTTTAAACTGGCTTAAAGTAATTGGCTGGCGTAGGCCTATCATCTCAAAGCCGTGGCGCAGCACCTCCAGGGTGCCACGGTCATCCAGTGATTTGCGCAGTCGATCCAGGAGCACCGCTTCGGCAGCCGGGCCGTGGTTCTTGGTCAGCGTCTCCCAAGCCTTAGGCTGGGTGGCCTCTACCCAGGCGATGATGTCTGCCGGGAACAGGGCGTGAGCCCTGTCGTAGCCTTGGGCGTCCCCTTCGGCATAGAGCCAGCCGTGGGAGGCCAGGTGGTCGCAGATGTCAGTCTCGAAATTTATTTCCTTGTGCAATCCTGCTGATATCATGTATCCAATTCCCTTCTTATTAAGGTCAAAGGCCAATAATCAATTTCTTAAATGCTGACCAACTCAAATCCTTAAATAGACGTTCAAGAGATTTGGGAATCACCCTGTCGTCTTTTTGAAAATTTAGGCTTTCCCCAGTTTTGAAACTGAAATGCTGGAACAAATGCTCTATGGACTCCTGCTCACCGACCATTTCGCCAATGGTAACCCAATGTCTGACCGCCGCGACGATTTCAAATTCAGCAATCTGTGTTCCGCTTACGACGGACTCTCTTGATAAATCACCCTGCCAGCGAGCAACCAACAGGCCATTTTCTTGATCTTCTGGATCCGAAGGACAAAGGAACAACGTACCATCTGTTATTCTCTCCGCGCCACAGTTATCGTCAACCTCTTTAAGCTGAAACTGGGCCAGGTTTGCCAAGAAAAAGACAATGCGTTGACTCAACGTGGTATTGCTCATGCAACCTCCATTGCAGAGAAGTCGATATATTCTCTCACATCAATTTTCCCGGTCACTGCCGCCGAGATCAGGGCCGTGCGACGCTCTTACAGCAAAGTGATGGCGCGGTGGGCCTCGGAGTTTGTGGAACGTACACCTGACATAAATCTTTTTGTGTAAAGCATTTCCATTTTTACCTTACACAAAACAGTTAGTGGATTATCCGCTTTACACAACACGCCTGCCCTCCGCGAGATTCATTAGGGCAGGAAAAATCAGGGTGGCCGGTCGTTGGCCACTGGCCTCCTGAAGGGTCTTGAGAATCCCGGACTGTTGCAACTGGCGCAGGATAAGCATGGCTGTCTGCCGGGTCGGAATCCCGGACCGTGCTGCAAAATCACTCGTCCGGAAGACTGGCCGATCAAAAATGGCATCAAGGGCCGCAATGGCATATTGGGAGTGAGTGACTTTCGCCACCTGGACTTTCATTGCCTCATAAAGGGCGAGGATATTCCGCACCTTTTCAGCATTATCCAGCGCTTGGGCAATCACGGCCTCCAGGAAAAAGCCAATCCAGCCATCCCAGTCACCCTCTTGGGAGATGGCCCTGAGCCGGGTGTAGTATTCATCCCGATGCGTCTCAAGATAGCCGCTGAGGTAGAACATCGGACGGGAGAGCGCCTTTTTTGAGTAGAGAAATAACGGGATCAGCAGGCGACCGATACGGCCATTACCGTCCTTGAAGGGGTGGATCAGTTCAAACTGGGCATGAACCACGGCGGTCTGTACCATTCGGTCGACATCGTCAAAGGCAAGATAGCGCTCCCAAGCCTCAAGATGATCGAGCAATTGCAAGGGACTGGGCGGCACAAAGGTTGCCTCGGCCATGGTGCAGCCTGGCCTGCCGATCCAGTTTTGGTCCAGCCGGAAAGACCCCGGTTCCTTGTTTGCCCCCCGGACGCTGTCCATCAACATCTGGTGCATCTCCTTGACCAAGGACAGGGAAAGCTGGCGATGGGCCAGTTCAGCGGTGGCGGTAAGCAGCGCCGTGCGATAGTTCACGACCTCCCGAATGTCTTGGTCTTTCTCTGGGGAAAAAGACTGCCCAGCCTCATGCTCCAGAACCTCATCGAGAGTCGCCTGGGTGCCTTCGATCTTTGAGGAAAGAACCGCTTCCTGGGTCGTCAAGGGTGAAAGGAGTACCGCCGGATTGACAACGCCCTGGAGCAGCCCATCATAGCGGGCCAGTTCAGCGTTGGCCCGGCCAACCAAGCCGATCAATCGGCCATAGTCGAGGTTTTTCGGTGGTAGTGGATGCGGGACAAATGGTTCCATCAGGCAACTCCTTGCACATTGATTTTGCCGGTCACTGCCGCCGAGATCAGGGCGGTGCGGCGCTCTTGCAGCAGGGTTATGGCGTGTTTGGCTTCGGTGGTGAGGGTGTCGAGGCTGGCTGTGTATATATCAAGAAATACCGCAATCGCAGTCTGTTCAACGTATGGGGGGTTTGGAAACCGATATCTACGTAACTGCTCCCCTGTGAGATGCGCAATTGTCGACGTTCCTCCAACTTTGAACACGCCAGTTGCCGCAGCCCATACAAATGTATAGAACAAAAAACGAGTGTGTTCAGAAGCGTCTCGTGGTCGCACACGGTGCAGTGCCTTCTGAAAACCACAAATGCCAACTAAGTCTCCAACCATCGCGGCGCGCCCGACTTCACCACCTTCACAAATTAACAGGTCGCCTTTCTGTACTGTGTATCGAGGGAACTCAACCTCTTGAATATCCATTTCGGGAAGCTCTTCGTAGTTAATTGAATCCCACTGCACATCGACGTTACGAAGATAAGGAACCAAGTGCGTGCCAGTAATGCGTTTCTCGTCAAGCATCTTGCCAAGTTCGATAGAGTAGCGAGAGTTCAGTGTTGGGGTAACCCAATGCTCAGGCACCTCCCCCAGCCACTCAACCCCTGAATCCTTCATCGGCGCATCCGGGTTCAGCCCCTTGGTGACGGCGTGGGAGATGGTAGCCTGGCGCTTTTCCGCCAGCAGGGCAATCAGCCGTTGTTGTTCGGCAATCAGGGCGTCAATCTTGGCGGTCTCGCGGTCGAGAAAGGCGGCAATGCGGTGTTGTTCGGGGAGGGGCGGGATTGGAAAAGCAAAATTTTCAAATACATTTTGGTAAAGGTGTTGGATCGTTGAACCATAAGTAGTCAAGTCGCAAAATAACGAAAATATTTGCGAAGCTAAGACCCAGTAGAGAAAAGTTGTTAAATATGAATGTTCTGGGCGAATGAGGAAAATTCCACTATTTAAACAAGCGGGCTTGTCCAAATCAGAAACAATAGCAAGTTTGCCAATAGTACCATCCTTGGTAATTAACAAATCCCCATTACTCAGTTGGATGAAAGGATCATCTTCGTATCGAAATTGGTCAACTTGATAGCAACCAGACCAATCAATATATTTTCCCCTAAAATCTATACCAGTTATTAGATACGCAAAGCTTTCCGTAAGAAATTCGTCGGATTTTAGCCCCTTCCATCCAACGCGGCCTTTTAGGTAGCTGTTCTGCTTAATCTTCCGTATTGCCCACCCCACCGGCACCTCCCCCAGCCATTCCACCCCACTCTCTTTATACCTCTCGTAGCGAGGAAAGCTCATACCTCGCCTCCTGCTGAAGCATTGGTGGTGATCTCGTTTTCTTCCGAATCCCACATTTCACGGTAAGCGTCTATGTGACGGGCGGTGGCGAATTGGTCCAAATTCCAGTAGTGACGGCAAAGCTTTTTATAGAGAACGAGCGCGGGCTCGTAGCCGCAGAAGCTGAGCAGCCCGTCGAGCGTGTGCTCGATGTGGCTGATGTCACGGCTGCGGGAATGCAGGATGCTCTCAACGACAGGGGTATATTCCCGGACTGCCTGCCGATTCAGCGCCTGGATGCTTTTTGCGATGCCGCAAATAGATTGAAGATGGCTGTCATCGTTCATTTTGTCAGCCCCCCGATCATGGTCAGTATCCGGTCGGTACACTCCTTCAACTCGGCATCTATCACCGCCAGCGGACGCGGCGGCGCAAAGACGTAGAAATGGCGATTGAAGGGGATTTCATAGCCCACCTTGGTCTTGTCATGATCAATCCAGGCATCGGGGGCGTGGGGCAGCACCTCACGCTGGAAGTAGGCCTCGACATCCTCGGCCAGCGGCACGTTCTCGGTATCGCGCAGGCTGCTGTCGGTTAGCGGTTTGCCCTTGAGCTTGCCCTTGCTCCCCAGAACAATCTTGCCCTGCTCATCGCGCAACGGACGCTCGACAGTGATGGTGCGGTAGCCAAAATCCTGATTTTTGAAGATGCGAGAAATCGGTTTACCATCGGCCTCGGCCTCCACAAAGGCGCCAAAATTCTGTGTAATGCGGGCAATATGCTCATCGGACAGCTCTTTGCGCTTGCTGCCCAGGCTTTTCCGCATCTTCTGCCAGAAGGCGGAAGCGTCAATCAGTTGCACCAGGCCCTTGCGAGGCACTGGCTTGCGGTTGCTTAGTATCCAGATGTAGGTGCTGATACCGGTGTTGTAGAACATATCTGTCGGCAGGCCGATGATTGCCTCCAGCAGGTCGTTCTCCAGCACATAGCGCCGGATTTCGCTCTCGCCGCTACCAGCGCCGCCGGTAAAGAGCGGCGAGCCGTTGAGGACGATGCCGAAGCGGCTACCGCCTTCCACTGCCGGGCGCATCTTGCTGATAAGGTGCAGGAGAAAGAGCAAGGAACCATCGGAGACGCGGGGCAGACCGGGACCGAAACGGCCATTGAAGCCTTGCTGTTCGTGCTCCTTGCGAATCTCTTTTTCGACCTTTTTCCATTCGACACCAAAGGGAGGATTGGAAAGCATGTAATCAAAGGTCTTGCCGGGATGTCCGTCGTCGGAGAGGGTGTTGCCAGCCACAATGTTGTCCACGTCCTGTCCCTTGATCAGCATGTCGGCCTTGCAGATGGCATAGGATTCATCATTGAGTTCCTGGCCAAACATGGTCAGGCGGGCCTGGGGGTTCAGCTCCTCCAGATGCTCCCCGGCGGTCGACAACATGCCGCCGGTGCCAGCGGTTGGATCATACATGGTGCGGACCACGCCGGGCTTTGCCAGTACCTCATCATCCTCGATGAACAGCAGGTTGACCATCAGCCGGATGACCTCGCGGGGAGTGAAGTGCTCCCCGGCTGTCTCGTTGGAAATCTCGGCAAACTTGCGGATCAACTCCTCAAACACCAGGCCCATCTGCGAATTATTGACGACCTCCGGGTGGAGATCGACATTGGCGAATTTCTCGACGACCATATACAACAGGCTGGCCTTGGCTAATCGTTCAATCTGGGTGTAAAAGTCGAAGCGCTCGAAGATGTCCCGCACCGCCGGAGAGAAGGCCTGGATATAGGAGAATAGGTTCTCCTTGATATGGTCCTGGTCCCCCATCAACTTCTTCATGTCCATGGGCGAGGTGTTGAAAAAGCTCTGCCCCGCCTTGCGTAAGAGGAATGGCTCCGGGTTGATCCCGGCCTTTTGCTTGGCGGCATATTCGGCCAGTACCGCTTCCTTGGTGGCTTCAAGCACACAGTCAAGGCGGCGCAGCACAGTAAAGGGAAGGATCACCTTGCCGTATTCGGATTGTCGGTAGTCCCCTCGCAGCAGATCGGCGACCGACCAAATAAGAGAAGATAGGGCTTGTTGGTTCATAGTATTCCTTATGCTGATGGAATCTCACGCCATTAATCATTCCATGGCGGCAAGCCCTATATCAAGTCGTTAAAAACTTATCGGGGTGAGCTTCGCTCATTATGTACCAGTAGGGATTTTAATTCGCAAGGAGATATGAGAAACTATCGTGACAGGGATATTTGATCAGGAAAATCAGGTTGGGGTTGCTTTGTTCTTTATCAGTATCTCAGCTTATGAGCTTATGCGTAGTATATTGGTGGATCACTCTGGATTTGAGGCGATTGATAGCAGATATTTTAACTATGATAATGTTTCAGCTCACTGGACCCACAATGCTTGCGGAGTCCTTGCTAAGTTGGTGGTTGGGATAATTTATTATGCGGCTTTTTTTCATGACCTGTAAACCCAGCATATAAATGCTCTAGTCACATATGGCACAATATAAATAGAGACGGATTGTGCGGGAGTTATTCCTTTCCAGCTACAATCGATGAGCCATCATCTTCGGGCATCTGTGTTTCGCTCGCAGAACCAGTTACATCGTCAGTGTTCGACGGTTTTGATACCTCCCCCAGGCCACTCCATTCCCCTTTGAGATCCAGCGTAAATGGTGGTTGGTCATAGGATGGACCGACGCAGTACTGAGAATTGTCGAGCTCCTCGTCGATGTATGAGGTGGTCAAGATGACTTGATGTGGAACGTCAACGTGCTCTGAGTATTGAATTAGAAGATGATGGAACTTCCGGAAGCGTTCAGGAACCATCCCTTTGTCTTCGATATTATCTAGGATGAAAAACCTCGGCAGACGGCATTGTCCATCCTCGACAGCAAACTTGAGCAGACCTAAATAGAATGAATTTTTAAGAAAAGCTTGTGTGCTGGCAGACAACCGTCCGTGGCGCACAGTCAGGAAGTCCTTCTCGAAGGAGAAAACTAACCCAGTGGAATCATTCAGGGTATCATTCTGGTTGTCAACAACGTCCTCGTGAAGGATGCCGATAGTTAGGTCGCCGATGCGTTGCTGACAGTAATTGCGCCGCTCTTCCTGTTCGGCTTGGCGAAGTTTGAGTTGGCGTTCAATGTGCTCGAGTTTAGAATTGGCCTTTTGAACTTCTTTTTCCAACGAGTCGACCTCAGTTTGGAGCGACTCAAGCCGAGTCAGATCCTCAATCTTCCGTGTGAGGTAGCCGTAGTCCTTGAGTAACTGGGACACCTTGGCGTCTATGTGTATGGTAGGTGCAACCAACGCTCTTAATTCAGTTAGCGTGCTGTTGCGTCTCCACATCTCTTCTTTGAGAGCATTCTCTTGGTCAACCAACTTCTGTCTTCGGCCGCCAAGGATCTGTTTGCTCTCATTTATCTGGTGCTTGAGTTCCTGCTCGTACCGTAGACGTCCACCAGTAATGGCATCTCCTGTAGTGCTGGCCTTGCATAATGGGCAGTGGTCTTCGCTTGGCTGGGAGAGATCGGCAAGGCAAATTGGGCAATAGGCTAGGGTAACGCTTCCTATGAGGTTGAGGGTTCTGTTGGCCGCCGTAAGATCATTGAGGTTTGACTCAAGTGATGCGATAAAAATCTCAGAATCTGCCGCATTGAGGGAAAGACTTTCGATAGATCTCCGAAACCTCTCAATAGCTGTGTTCAGATTAGCGAGTTGTTTTTCCAGTTCGCATATTTTAGCCTGGTCTTCTTTGCTGCGTTCGGCTGCCTGATCCGTCTGAGTAGAGACTTTTTCAACCGATTTTTCGAGGGCTTGCTGCTGTTCCTGAGCCTGTTCAACAAGGTCTGCATAACTAGAGAGACGAAAATGGGGGTCAGTTTTCTCAGCGGCTTCAAGAAGGCTGTCAAAACGGGACCTTATGTAGGATAAGTGCTTAGCAACTTGAATTTGCTCTTGACGCAGCTCATGACCTTGGAGATCGTCAATGCCCAATAGCATCTCGCCAACGCTACGCCGTATGTCCTGCCTGTCGGCAAATGGTTGCCGTTCCCTGCGAAAAATAGATGTACAGTCCGTATTTTGATCGCCATAGATCATGCGGAGGACCTGATACATCGTCACGTTGGCCTGTGAGTCTACTGACTTGGTCTGTGGCAGGCCAAGATGGTCAAACATGAATTGCGAGAATGATTCCTTACTGTCGCTACGTTGCCTTCCATAGTAGCTCCAGCCAGTCAGAGACTTCATCGTTTCAGTTAATGAGCCTTCGCAGACCGCGATTGACGGGGGGGGCGAGGTGATTTCTCTCCGAAGACTCAAGGTCAGTCCAGATACGTTAAATTCTGCCTGAACCAAATCGCAAGAAGCAGCTTCGTCAGTCCATTCGACATTCTCCCCGCCCAGTACATAGAAGATCATGTCGCTAATGGTCGATTTGCCGCTGCTGTTCTCGCCACGAATTATATTAACTCCAGCATGGAAGGTCTGGTCATAGACCGCCCGACCATGACCGTTGATAACCAACCGATTGAGGAGCATGAACGGTCTATCCGTCATATTTGAACTCCAATAGTCCCGAACGGTCTTTCAGGCCATCCTTGCCGTTGAGAGGAATAGACAGCAGGGTGCTAACAGCCAACTGGTGCCATTCCTCGCCCCTGGCCTCCCATTCTTGGGCGGCAGATTGAAGCAATTCACTTGCAGAGGATTCTGCGTTGGGAGTGAGGATGCCTTCCCGATATTTGTCTCGCTGCACAATGCCCTTAGCGACCATATCCATTGCAACCTGCCCCTGTATTTTGTTCATTTGGGCAAACGCCTGTCTGATGGAATTGGGGTCTTCGTAGCTTGTTGGTAGCTGTCTTATCAGCTTGCGTAGTGCTGCGCTGTGTTTTGTGGGGAGCCTGCACGTACTGATTTCCAGTGGGAAGCATAACAAGAAGTCAATAATACGAAGTCGATCAAATTCAACACCGTGCGACCCACAGTCACAAATGACTGAAGCAAAACGCATCCAACAATGGTAAAAATCAGTCGCTGGATGGTATAGAAGCATTGTAATCCCAGTCTATGTGGCAGTTGCCGGTAAGATAGTAAAGCATGCCGGTGATCTCGGTCATCCCGACTCCAAGCGATGTCGGTGCGTTTGCAATTTGACTCGTTATGGTGTTGGCGAGGTCGGCTATAGCTCCCTCGATTGATCCCGGTTCTACGGCAGCTGCAATCCTGGGTTTGATACGGTGATTGAAGTTAGCGTAGATCTCCCCAAGAATATAGGCGTATATTTCCTGGATTGCCGGATTAAATGTAGTTTTCTTCAATTGTTTAGCGAATCGTTCTTTCGCTTCCAAGGCATCACAAATCAGATGCCCCTTGCCGCAGGCATTGAGCTTCTCGGCAAGGTCACGCGTGAGTGCGGTCTTCTTTGGATTGATCCATGAGAGCAGGCTTTCAACAAATTCTGCCGCTTCGGGGTCTTTACCAATCTGTTCGCGTAGTTGTTCGACCAGGCCCCCTAATTGGGTTTTTGGTGCCTCGATTATGAAGGTCTGACGCTTGTCGATATTGCCAGCGGCGACGTCACCGCCCGCTGTGATTTCCCTTTGGGTAGTCAATCATCGCCCTTGGAAATGTCACCACCGGCCACATCGCCCTTGGCCACGATATTCTCCTGAATAATGTGGCTGACTTTCTTGACTGAAACATTGCTGTTCTTGACTTTATGTTCACCTTTTATAATGTTGCCACCTGCCACATCCCCGCCAGCTGTAATATTCGATTGTCGAATTTTCCGTTTAATAATCTGGCGAACAAAAATGCCGCCACCTAATAGAGCCGTTACGATAAATATAATCCATCCAGACAATCCGATTTCTAAATATTTTTGCATGGTTATCTTCTAATATCTTGCATGTTTTTTATACCAAGTCCAGCGTATCGTATATGTTTTATATCAGTAGCTCTGCTATATAACAAATGATTTGTACGAATCTGTATACACATACAAAAATAACGATATACGAAAAAACAATATAGGCAAGAGACTTATGTTAATGGTCGGCATACTTCCAAAGGACACATACACCCCTAGGAGCCAGTATATCCCCCGGCGATATCTCTTTAAGGGCAAACCATTTCCGTTTTCAATGTAAATTGGCACAGCGCGTTGATATCTGACCAAACTATCCTGTCCACTTTGTCCGAACACTCTGCATCTTCGAAAAGTCCACGCTTCCCATCGCTGGTACAAACTAAAATGATGCCATCCGCAGTCCCTCGCACCGCCAATCCTTCATAAGGTTTGAGTAAATTCGGATCAAAGGCTGTTGCCCGCCGAACCAATTCCCGGTCGTCAAGCAAAACTGCTTCCGCAGGATTATCCTGGGTGAATCGCATGACGGCGCGCGCCAGGTCACTGGCTGTTGCCGCCAATGGCTGCATCGTTTCATCTGTGTATTTATGGGCACAGCATCCAGAAATAGATACAAGAATAAGCCCGCACAATAGGAAAAGGGGTATCCTTCGCCAAAGGATACAAAAAACATTCCTGAAAGTCTTTTCCATAAATTTTGTCTCCTGCTCTTGCGTTCGACGGAGTTATCAGGACCTGATTAGTTTCTCATCCCAGGGCCAGAACCTTAATTCATTGCTATTATTGTCGACACCGGTGTCCAGACTCCAATCGCCAAATGCAGCTATATGATGATCGCCAAGCTTGTCGTCATTCCCGAACAAATCATCTGACAACACGGTCCATGCCTCAAGAATGTGGCTATGAGTCTTCTTGAAAATTGCCGCGAAGGAAGAAGGCTTGCCAAGATCTTGCGGCTGCCCAAAGTCAGGATGTTTGGGATCAGTCGTGTTTTTAACACTGGAACTGACAGGGACATCAACCTTCTTAAAAAAACTCTCATCAAGCTCGTTATTTGCAGGATAGGCCAATGCCCCGCTGGCCATGTGTCGTCCGAAAACTGGAATCTTCCGCCCAACCTCAGCCAAATCGACCAATTTAATAAAGAAAGCGTGCCACTTGTCAATCTGGTCCTCTTGTACTTGCTGAGGAGAGAAGGCGTTTTCAAGGCAGGTTTTCCAGAGCACCTCCACATCATCGTTCAAATCGATAGCAGTTCCACAGGATCTAATCTCGCCTTTCATGTTATCAGAGACGTGCAGATCTAGCCCTGTGATCTCTTTATAAATCCAAACATCCTGATTCATCTCGCAGCAGCGGTGGTTCTCTTTATTAAATTCATATTTCCCAACCCGTATATTTACCACTGGATGTATCGTAACATCTGCGATGATGTGGGAAACGAAGCCCAAAAGCCACGCAAATTGTTGCCGCCATTCTTGGGCATCAGGAGAATCGATACGTGCCTTATGCAGAATCGGCATAGCGCATTTGACCATCTGGTCAGTCTTGCCTTTGTGCATGAGGTCGGCCCAATCTGCGTCAAGACCAAGGTAGGGATAGTCGGGACTGACACCACCTAGATAGACAAAACGCCCCCAATGATCGAGCACGTCCTGAATGGCGGGGATTTTTCTTCGTCCCTCTCTTATAGCACTTCGAACCAATGTCAGATGCGTATATCCACCAGCCATAAAACCTCCTTCTCTGTCTCTGCTCCTGACAGTGTTGAAGATAGCTTTGAATTATCTTCAACACTGAGAGTCAACAATTTCCCCAATATACAAACCCGCTGTTTTAACCATAGGCAACTCCTGCCAATTAGTGGTGTAAGCAGGTGACTTCCGTGTCTGTTGCATTGACCACGTTTTATCCTGATGCAGGTTGTAAAAAATGGACACCGTTTTCATCCATGAAAAACGTTAAAGTAAGGGACTTTTCCTTTACCGGAAAATCCTGGCAAAGCGCTCATTAACAACCTGCAGGTATTTCTCCTTCATTTTGTCCGATAAAAAGCTGACTTCGAGTAAGGCCTCCCATTGTGGGCGAATATTTGCAAAGTCGGTTGTTATCTTATCAATGATCCGCTCGGTCAATCCCAGGCGATCTCTAGCAAAATACTCCAGGAAATCCTCTCGTCGCAGTTTATTCTTTCTTGCATTCAATGGTAAGGCCAGCTCTTCTTCAGGTTGAGGAAGGATAATAGTGGTGTTCAGCAGGTCATAGGCCGGGGTCAGGGAAATAATATCCTGATTGCGAATGACGGAAAAGTTTTTCAGGTGCATATCTTCGTTGCCAACCAGGAAGCTGAACAGAGTCAGGCGCAGGAGTTTTACCTTCTCTACGGCCGGAAAGGTGCAAAAGGTCTCAATCAATTTGGCAACTTGCTCCATACTGGAGCGATACTTTGTCTCCCGGTTCCGACCACCAAGCTGAGCAAAATCCTCAACATGTCGTTTCCCTTTACTGCCGACTCGGTCAAAGCGCTTGATAAAGTATGTCATCTCCCCGTCCTGTCCATGCAATAGACCATGCAGCGGCACCTCAATGCCAGCAAGGGAGGCGAGCCTCATAGTGAGATCCTCATTCTCGGGTACCTGGACGTAATCAGCGATTTGCGGTTTGAGAATGTACTGCCCATTCATATCAACAAGGATAAATTGCTGTTTCTTTATTTGCAACCGGGCCGAAAGTTTCGGCTGCACCCCTTGAATTGACATCTTCTGGGATCGAGCCGCGGCCTCCTGTCTCAACTCCAATGAGGTAAAGGAGAGGGGTTGCAGGTTAGTGAGCTGGCGGGAAAGGCGCTTTAAACCACTTTGTGAGTATAGGCCCTCGCATGGTTCATAGGTGAGAGGGCAACGGTTCATAGCGCCTCTTTGATGGTGACGGCACCGACCGTATCCGCACCAACGATCAGGAGTTGACCAAATTTGTCATCGCGATCGAGCTTCTTCTGGCGCAACAGGGCCTCAAGTTGAAAGCCCTCGGGGAGCAATCCATCAAAAAAGGGGGGAAACTCGTTAAAGCGATACGGTTCTTCCTGAACCGGCATGGTTAGTGAGATGGGTGGCCCGTTATACCCTTGTTCATATTGAAAAGAATACTCGCGGCCATTTTCTGCCTCAATGAGCTGACCGGTAAAATCATTTTCAAAAAAAACTCTAGCGCTTCGCATCGGAATGCTCCCTCAAAAAGGCCTCCCACAGGGGGCTGTGAAAATCCAGCTCAATGTTCATTACCTGCAAAACCTTGAGAAGGTTATCCAATCTTACGCTTATTTTACCGTTTTCAAGCTCATAGATCATGTTCTTGCCGACCCCGGCCAGTTCAGCCAGCTCCTGCTGAGTCAAGCCGCTTCGTTTACGATGAAATAAAATAATATCTGCGAGACTATTCTGCATAAATCTCCCTTTATTGCGGGAATTATTATTGTATTATTTTATATATGACCTAAAATGGAATTATTATCAACACATTTACCCTGTTTCAAGGGAAAATATGTTGATAATCTAAAAAAATGCGAAAGAAGCATGATGAACAGGTCCTCAATTCCCTATATTCAGGGAATTGAGGATCTGTAGAAAATAAGTGGGAGGTTGCAGCACCAATTCGTCGTCCAGGGTCAGGCACTGCACTCCAGCATACGATACATAGTAAAGAAACAAGAGAATATTTCTTGTTTCTTTCTACGAATTACGAAGGGAATGTCGGTCTGGAAAATCGAGAGAGGGATAGACAATATTACGGGAATGACTTACAATTCGAAATGGCTTTGGTATATGTAAAGGGATGTGAGAGCGATCTCAAAATGCTGTTGAAGTTGTGAGTAGTGCCAAGCCGTTTTGATTTGCTATTTTCATTTCGAATGAAATGGAACAAAATTGGAACAAATCAGTTTAATTTATTAATTATGTTGTGCATAAACATACAGTTACCGTACACACCCAACGGACTTCTAATCCGTAGGCCGCCCGTTCGAATCGGGCCGGGCGCACCAAGGAAATAAAATGGTTAGGTCGTTACGGCTTAACCCATTTTTATTTTGCATGTATTTTGTCCCCCATAGTGTCCCCCGAAATTCAGTGATAATGGCAGACGTGGCCTTTGACGCGGCCTCATCACCTTTCTATAACCGTTCGGTCTGGCCCAGCGTCAACCTGGTGCCTTCTGTAGCGCGTCGCAAAGTTTGACTCCATTTTTTCCATCAAAACCTTTCTTCTTTTCTGTATTACCTGCTTCTCGACCGTTATGCTCCTATAAGATTGCATCCTATACTTTGTCCTGCGGATTACAACGGCTATTTCCGAAGGGATCAATAACAAAATCAAGAGATTGAAGAGAATGGTTTACGGTTTCAACAAGGACGTGGGCTACTTTCTTCTCAAAATCCATCAACACTGTGGGTTGCTTAGCCCGAGACTTTCAACTTAAATACGAATAAACCCAAAAAAATAGCTCTCATCCTGGTACCACATGATTGCAAATAACGATTTTCCAAGGCTCCCTCAACAAATCAACCAAAAAATTACATGCAAGTCCTTAACCGGACATTAATGAATATAAGTATATTATGTTGTTGGTTGAAATGCTGGAAGATGGATAGTACCTGATCTGTTTCCGCGGCCTACAATTGAGCTGAGTGGCGCTTCACCGGCGCTTTACCGCGTTAGTGCCGCTGAAGATATTCGCGCCTACTCGAGCGCTTGGTTAGCTTTTGCGCATCAATATTTATGCTGCGTCATTGCATAGTTTCCATCATCATTTTACTACATGAAAAGGTTATGGTTTATAATGCGTATAGTCAGTATACCCTTCAGGGCCAGGTGTATACCAAAGAGACATATCATCAGCAGGATTCAAAGGCCAATTATTTCTATATCTTTCGGGTAAGTCAGGGTTTGTTATAAAAGGGCGTCCAATTGCTATGATGTCAGCATTGCCTTCTGCAAGCCTCTCTTCAGCAGTCTCTTTGGTATAACCGCAGTTCCCAATAATAACGCCTTGAAAAAGCGGCCGAAATTCTGCCAAGGTCATCGGCTCACCTTTTCCGTGAAAACCAAAGGCCAAACCATCCATGATATGCAGATAACCAAGCTTTAATTTGTTTATCTCTTTAGAGCCTCTTGCAAAAGTCCAAGCATCTGTTTTTTGCATTTAATATATTGAAATAATTGAGTTTCATGGCATTTTCATGTATTGTTTTGTACCACCAAAGCAAAGCCGAGGAGAATGCCGATGAAGCTCAAAGAGAAGATATCATGGTTGATGGGCCATGTCCAAAGAAGTTTGTTTTCCCATCTTAACGAATGCCTTGATAC
>CAISPV010000037.1 GCA_903887485.1 uncultured Desulfobulbaceae bacterium
CGTAGAGGGCTGCAAATCGTTTTACTTCAGATGATTCCATGGTACACTCCTTCTTATTGTAAGTGCCCGGGATTGGACACCGACTGGAGTTATACACTGTTTTTTGCTTTTTCCGCCGCGGGAGCGGCTTCGTTCAACAATCGGCTTAACCAGACCGCGAGAACGCCCGGCGATTTTACTGCAATTTCTTTGGCGCGGTCTGGTTAGCCTGGTCGTTAGAGGCAAAAGGAAAGTAACTTGATATCTGAAGGCTGGTTAAAAAAAGTAAATGAAGAGTTCCGTAATGCAGGAATTGACCAGCGGCGTAGGCCGTGGGATGCGATAAGTCGATATTCCACAGAATTCAATACTTCTGTTGACATCTCTTCTGATGTAGCCAACAAAATATTTGAATGGTTTGAAGCTCATTCAAAACCGGGAGAAGGTCATTCGACGTTATCGGACAAACGACAACTGTTTCAAAATATTTGTTCATATCGTCATCGCTAATTATACGACAGGACGAATTTTACTAATTTCACTGCCGATGGTTGGGTTCAAGTCTGCAAAATAGATTTCGCATCGTTCAGGCGTTAAAGTCGTCATCCTCCAATCCATCAACAGATTATTCAAAATCCATTCATCGGCACTGAGAAGAAAGGGGATTTGAGGGGAGTTTTTGTTCATCAATTCAATTTGCAGAACCAACTGTATCTTCATTCTTATCGTTTCATCAAAGAAGAAAGTCTTGAGCTCATAATGATCGGCCCCCATGAAAATTATTACAGAGATTTGAAGAGTTATTTGAAAAGTCAATAAAGCCAGACCAACGAACAAGGTTAAATTGTGAGAGCGAAGCGATCCACAATCTGAACCGGTGGTTAGCCGGTTTTTGACCATGGCGTGACTAATTCGGTTCGGTTTGGAGGGGGCGATGAACGGTAAGACAGCCGGGTATAGGAAAAAACGGCTTTATCTTTTTCCCACTCGGTATTAGTTTGACTCAAGTGCAAGTAAATGGAAGCTTACCTGCTCAGCTATACGGTCATTATTTCTAAAAAAATATACTCTTCAAATTAAGGGGGGACAATTCAATGCAAAATTACGGCAAAAGAGTTTTGATATCTCTTTTACTCACTGTTTCAACCGTTGTTTTTTTCGCACCTCCTGGATTGGCTAAGGATTGTGCGGCAGAGAATCAACAAGATCCGGGCTTGATGGCTGCGGATATTGCGCTCGCCCGGCCAGTAGGCGCGGTGGCGACTGTCGCCGGATTCGCTGTTTTTGTGGTTTCTTCTCCCTTTTCAGCGCTTGGCGGCAATGGCCGGGAGGCGTGGAACAGTTTAGTCGCATCGCCAGCGGCTTACACCTTTACACGTCCGTTGGGCCATTTCGATTGCGAACACCCCCCGCGCGACAAATAAAGATAATACGCGCATTGACATCTGTCGGGGCAACGAGGAGAAACCAGCCTGATGGCCAGATAGGTGAGCATACTATGGCTAGTCAATAAACCGGACTGGAAATAGCTGCGTTTTTTCATGGGCAGCACTCGGCCAGCCGGTTATTTCAATCATTGACCATAGAACGGTGGAGGAATGTCGATGTGTCCGTACGATCAACAGGAATGCTGTCCTCGATTTGATCCTCGCCCCTGGGACGAGACCGAATTCACTTGGAACAACAGACGTTTCGTGAAGGATCGTGTGGTCAGTTTTCTGCATATTCTGTTGAACTTCGGTGCGGTGATGAAGCGCAATGTCGGCCTAATTCATGATGCCGGTGCATTCCCTGGGCCGGTGGTTACCCTCACGGACGAAAATTCTATGTGGGGTGCTGATGTGTATATAGAAGTAACCAAGGAAATTCCCGGCGCGAAGATGGCGACCATCTCGGGGTCATTCCTCTCTAAAGTGTTCGAGGGTTCCTATCGGAACGTGCGGCAATGGAGTACGGAAATGGAGAACTACGTGCGGGGCAAAGGGAAAAACGTTCGCAAGCTTTACTTCTTCTACACAACATGTCCGAAGTGTGCCAAGAAGTACGGGAAAAATTACGTTGCAATTCTAGCTCAAGTAGAGGACGGGCCAACAAACGGGACACCAGACGGCGGGGAGTAGCGTTGCGCTAATCACAACAGACTCAATAATATACACTGAAGTTTAGAGATCTCATACTCTCCCGTCATTATGATGGAGGCGGATGAACTGCTCTCATAACTGTTGCAGCAAAATCGCGGAGTAATATAATTCCTGGTTGTTTGGTCCCTGAATGAAATGGTACATTGTGTCATGACCATTAACAACTCCATATTCTTTCTTTCCGAACAAAAATAACAGGCCTCATGAAGCCAGCCATTATCAACAAGATTATCATTGTTGTTGCCATTGTCCTGCTGATTCTGCTGTTCAGGTTGCTGCATCTTGATCACTATCTGACCCTTTCGTATCTCAAGGCCTCGCGGGAACAGTTGGCCCAGCTCTATGCCGAGCGGGCGGGCCTGGTCATTGGCGGGTATATGTTGATCTATATCGTGGCCACGGCCTTGTCTCTGCCCGGCGCGGTGATCCTGACCCTGGCCGGGGGCGCGCTCTTTGGTCTGGTCACGGGCACAATTGTCATCTCTTTTGCCTCGACTATCGGGGCGACTCTGGCCTGTCTGGTTTCCAGATTTCTGCTGCGGGACTGGGTTCAGGCGCGATTCGGCGATAAGTTGCAACGGATCAATGCAGGCATGGAACAGGAGGGCGGCTTTTATCTCTTTACCCTGCGCCTGATCCCGGTTTTTCCATTCTTTGTCATTAATCTGGCCATGGGCCTGACCCGGATCAAGATCTCCACCTATTATTGGGTCTCGCAGTTTGGCATGTTGCCGGCCACAATTGTCTATGTGAATGCCGGCAAAGAGCTGGGGAAGCTGGAGACACTGGCCGGAATCCTGTCGCCGAGTCTGATCTTCTCCTTTGTCCTGCTCGGGCTGTTCCCGATTACGGTGAAGAAGATCATGGCCAGGATAAAAAAATGATGGCGTCGTGAAAAGTCCCAAATACTGCGTTGCGCTGCATCCTTCGTCACTGCGACGTACCCAAAAGTACGCCTCATTCCTCAGGATTTGCGCGCCTTGTCTTTGAGCCTTTTCGCTTAGCCATCTCCTTGATTGCTTTTTCCGGGATCAAAAATGATGAGATGATGAGTGCTTGAAGGGAAAAGGAGAACCCATGGCAAAATATGATTATGATCTGGGGGTGATCGGCGGCGGGGCAGCAGGTCTGACCGTGGCTTCCGGGGCGGCCCAGTTGGGGGCCAGGACCCTGCTCATTGAAAAGGGGCCCGCGCTTGGCGGCGACTGCCTCCATTTTGGCTGTGTGCCATCCAAGACCCTGATCCATTCGGCCAGGCTCTATCATAGCGTGAAAAGCTGTTCCCGTTTCGGCCTGCCTGAGGTGGCAATGCCGGAGGTTGATTTTAGGAGCATTGCCGCCCGGATCCGGTCGGTGATTGCGGCTATCCAGGAACATGATTCCGTGGAACGCTTCTGCCGCTTGGGTGCGGAGGTCAGGTTCGGCGCACCCCGTTTTGTTGACGAACATCAGGTCGAGCTGGATGGGAAACGGTTATCGGCCAGATCCTGGGTCATTGCCACGGGTTCATCTTCGACCCCTCCTCAAGGGCCGGTCCTGCAAAATATTCCCTTTATTACCAATAAAGAGATCTTTGCCCTCGATCATCTGCCTGCCTCCCTCGTGGTCCTGGGGGCTGGCCCCATTGCCATCGAGATGGCCCAGGCCTTCTGCCGTCTGGGCTCGCGGGTGACGGTGATCCAGCGCTCCGGCCAGATTCTGACCAAAGAGGATAAAGACCTGGCCGACGGGGTGATGCAGGTCATGGCAGGAGAGGGGGTTCGCTTTCTGCTGGGTGCCACCGTCACCGGGGCGAGAACGGTGGGGAATATTCAGGAGCTGGTGGTGGTCACTGCGGCGGGTGAGGAGACGATCCTGGCCGAGACCGTGCTGGTGGCCCAGGGTCGCAGTCCCAATATTGATGGTCTGGGGCTGGCGGAGATCGGGGTGGCCCATGATGTCCGCGGGATCACGGTGGACAGCCGGATGCGGACCAGTCACAGCCATATCTATGCCCCGGGGGATGTGAATGGCCGGTTTCAGTTTACCCATGCAGCCGGTCATGAAGGTGGGGTTGTGGTCGCCAATGCCATCTTCCGGTTGCCGCGCAAGGTCAATACCCGGTGGATGCCCTGGTGTACCTACTGCGACCCGGAGCTGGCCTCCATCGGCATGAATGAGAAAAGGGCCAGAGAGGCCGGGATTGCCTACACCGTCTGGACCGAAGAGTTTTCGGGCAATGACCGGGCCCTGGCCTGCGGCGAGGGGGTGGGTAAATTGAAGATGCTCTTGGATGCCAAGGAAAACCCTCTGGGGGTGCAGATCCTGGGGCCATCGGCAGGAGAAATTCTGGGTGAATGGGTGGCGGTTCTGGGTGGCGGGATGAAGCTTTCCGCCCTGGCCGGGACCATCCATCCCTATCCAACGCTTACCGAGATCAATAAGCGGGTGGCCGGTTCCTGGCTCTCGCCCAAGATCTTTTCCCCTACGGTGCGCAAGGGGCTCAAGCTGATCTTTCAATTGAAGGGATCCGCTTGCAATCCCAGCTCCAGAATTTGATAAAGAGATGCAGAAAATAATAGCTCAATTTTGTGATCCTTCCGCTCTGCCGGCGGTCGAGCCTGTCGTTACGGTTTTAGGCGTCGGCAATATCAACGATACCTGGCTGGTGCGGACAGGGGAACAACATTTTGTCCTGCAGCGGCTGAATCGCCAGGTCTTTCCTCAGCCGCATCTGGTCATGGCCAATCTGGCCACACTCTCCCGCCATCTTGCCGACAAGGTCAACACCAGCGGTCAGCGCTGGGAAAACAGTATGCTCCTGCCTACCAATGAGGGGGCGCTATTTTATACCGACCACCAGGGGGAGTTTTGGCGGGCGGTCAGCTATATTGACCGGACGACCACCCATCAAACCGTAGCGACACCAGCCCGGGCTGGACAGGTAGGCTGGGCACTTGGTCATTTTCATCTCCTGCTGGCTGACCTGCCGGCCTGCGATCTCCATGAGACCCTGCCAGGCTTTCATATCCTGCCGTGCTATCTCGATCATTTCGACCGGGTGCTGAGTGGCGCTGCCATGAAAAGCGACCCTGATCTGCGATTCTGTCTCGACTTTGTTGCTGCCAGACGGAAGGGCGCTGACCTGCTGGAGCAGGCCCGGCATCAGGGAAAGGTCAGGGTGCAGACGATCCACGGTGATCCCAAGGCCGGTAATGTCCTTTTTGATGCGGCCAGCGATCTGGCGGTGAGCCTTATCGATCTTGATACCGTGGGGCCGGGCCTCATCCACTACGATATCGGTGATTGTCTCCGTTCCTGCTGCAATGCCTCAGGGGAGGCGGCGGCTGATCTGTCTCAGGTGGCGTTTGATATGGATCTGTGCCGGGAGACGCTGGCGGGCTACTTTTCCGGGGCAGGGGCGCTGCTCTCCGGCCATGACCGTGAGCTGATTTTCCCCGCAGTTCGTTTGATCTCCTTTGAGCTGGGTCTCCGCTTCCTCACCGATTATCTGGCAGGTAACTGTTATTTCAAGGTGCTCCATGAGGCGGAAAATCTGCATCGGGCCCTGGTCCAGTTTCATCTGGTGCAGAGTATAGAGAGCCGGAAAAGGGAGATTGAGCGGATGGTATTTACAGGTAATCTTGCAACCTGCCTTTAAGGATTCTTTCCAAAGGCAATGTCCTCATGATGGTCAACCCCGGCGCTTTTATTGGTTGTTTGCTGCCGAGAGAAGGGTGTTGATTGTTGTGCAGGTCTGTGCGGTTCCGCCGCAGTGACTTGCCGCATAGGTGAGAATCTCCTGCCGTGTTTGCTCGCGTGGCGGTGGATTTGAGGCGTTTTGCAGCAGAAGCTCAGCGGCCTCCTGCCAGTTTTTTGCCTGGAGTACCAACCCCTGGTCAATGATCTCCTGGCCTATCCAGAAAAAATCACTCCAGTGCGGGCCAATAACCGGCTTGACTCCGCAGGTGAGCGGTTCCAGGAAATTCTGCCCGCCTAAGGGGGCCAGGCTGCCGCCGACAAAGGCGGCGTCGGCAAGCTGGTAGGCAAAAAGCATCTCGCCCATGGTGTCCCAGAGGATGAGGCTGCCGTGACCGACAGCATCCGTTGCGCGCGACCGTAATTGCCAGGGATATCTGAGCTCTTCAAGTGTCTTCTTCCATTTATCTATGCGGTGCATGTGCCGGGGAAACAAGGCGATGATGACCTGCCTGTTCTTTTCCCTGATGGCGCAGATCAGTTTGCTGATATCCGCCTCTTCTTCCTGTCTGATCGAACCGAGGACTACCAGCCTGGAGTCAGCCGGAAACAGGCGGGCCAGGGGATTGTCCGCGATTGTTGACCCGCCTTCATTGCCGATGCGGTCAAATTTGATATTGGGCACGGCCTCCACGCCCTCCCTGCCAAAGAGGGTGGCAAAATGGGATGCATCGTCGGAGGATATGGCAAGGATCCTGTCCGGCCTGAGATAGCGCCACAGTGAGGGCCAGAAGAGATACTTGGACAGACTCTTTGCGGTCATCCGGCCATTGGCGACCAGGATCTTTACCCGTTGTTGTTTGCAGGCCTGCAGGAGTCCGGGCCATAATTCACTTTCCAGCAGCAGCATGACCTTGGGCCGGATGGCGGCCACGGCTCTGATCATAAGCGCAGGGTGATCAAAGGGGAAGTAGGCGGTGTCAATGGTGAGCCTGCTGCTTTGCAGCATGGCCTCTTTCCGGGCCTTTTCCAGAATCTCAAGGCCTTGAGAGGTGTAGGTGGTCAGGAGCACCCGGATTGGTTTGGCCGGATCAAGTTTTCTGATGATCTCCCACGCCAGAAATGCCTCGCCTGCTGAGGCCGCCTGGATCCAGAGATCAGCGGCGGCAGGGATTTCCCGCAGGATTCGTTGGTCAAATCCGTGCTGAAGTCTGTGGTTGCGACGGAGGAAGGGAATGGCAAGGCTCCATGCCAGTTGATAAACCCGAAAGGCGATCTGGATGGATAGCGGTGTCCTGGCGTCTGCAAGAGGCCGGGCGCTGAAGGATTGAGTGGGAATTTGCTTGTCTCTTTTCAATGGGATTTTGATGTTGTTTCAGGTCAAGGTTGTCTGTGAATAATGGTCTGCTAAGCTACCCGGTTATTGCTGGTTTTACAACTGCGGCGCAATAATCCGCAGCAGGTTTTCGGCCAGTCGCCGCATTGTGCCTGCCGGTTTCATCGCATGGTGTGAGTTTTCAAGGAGCTTCTCCATCCAGACGTTCACTTCGGAGATGATGGGAACAGAGTAGGCAAAACTGACCACTTCGTAGTTCAGCAGCAGGCTGCGATTATCAATATTGACGGAGCCAAGCATCGCGCCTGAATCGTCAAAGAGGATGGCCTTGGCATGGAGCATGGATCCTTTGTACAAGGCGACCTCTACCCCGGCTTCCATCAGCTCCCGCATGTAGCTGCTCCGTACCAGGTCGGCGAGCAGATGGTTGGATTCATAGGGGGTGATGAGTTTGACATCGACGCCTTTGTGATGGGCGATGATCAGCGCCTCCTGCAATGAGGTAACGGGAACAAAGTAGGGGGTGACGATCCAGATCCTTTTCTGGGCGGTATAGATGGCGCAGATCAGCGCCTCAAAGAGGGCGTCTCTGGCAATATCAGGACCGGATGGCACCACCTGGATATAGGCGTCGCCATGGCCCGGGGGAACCGTGTCCATGGTGATTGGCATGATGTGACCGGAGGCATAGGCCCAGTCTGAGGCAAATATTTCCAGGTAGTGAAAGACCGCCGGCCCTTCAATGAGAAAAAGCAGGTCGTTCCAGCGGCCGGAGTCGGGGAGTGGGCCCAGGTATTCGGCCGAGAGGTTCATGCCGCCGGTAAGGACTATGTGGCGGTCAAATAGGTAGATTTTCCGATGGTTGCGCAGATTGATATAGTTGCGCAGCGGCATTTTCAGGATGGGCATGAAAAAAGAGACCTTGCCCCCGGCCTGGCGGAGTTTTTTGAGGGGATGCTGAAAGCAGTAGAGAAGCAATGAGCCCAGCGAATCGATGAGAATCTTGATCTCCACCCCCTCTTGTGCTTTCCGGGTCAATGCCCTGACGAGTTGAGCGGTCACTGCGTCGTTGTTGAAGACATAGGTGCTGATAAAGATGCTCTCTTGAGCATTGTCTATCTGTTGCATCAGTGCAGTGTGGGCCTCGGTTCCATCCGTATAAAGCGCAAACCGGTTTCCCCGGGTGCCGCCGGGGATGCCGTTGGCACGCAGGACGCCGTCAATGGGATTGGCTTCTTCGAGGGGGAGATCCGTTACCGAGCGGAGGCTGAACATGGATTTCGTTTTGGGACTGGCGCGGCGCTTGCGGGAACCAAGGATAAAGTAGAGCGGCACGGCCAGATGGGGCAATAGGATAATGGCCAGCAGCCAGGCGATCATACTGGTTGGGGTGCGCCGTTGATACACCATGTGCAGCAAGGCGCTGAGAAAGAGAATCTCGCCCACAATCAGAAAGGTGTGGGAGAAGATCAGTTGGAGCAATTCAATGGGCATGGGCTGAATGTAATGTTGATTGTTTTATTTTAATTACTTTTTTGTTATAAAAAATGGAGATATTTTAAAAATAAAACAAATATGTGGGCATTGTTTGTCTGCACGCTCGGGATTTTGGGGAATAATTCTTTGGGAAAATTCATTTATATCAATAGGTAATGATGAATTTGTTTCTTGCTGTCTGACATGGCATACTCTTTGAAAGAGTAAAAGTGTATTCCGCCTCGGTTGTCCTTGCCTTCTCCCAAATTTGGCAGGGGCAACCGTTTTTTTCTTTCTCCTTTGGTATTGTATAACTGCCATCATCCCAAGTGTCCAGCACGTTTGTCGGTTGGCGCTGCTACCTGCATGTCCTCAGCCTTGACTTACCATCCGGTAAGTGAGATCATTAACAATAAAGAAATATTTATTCTTTCTGCATTGATAACTTTGTTATGTGCTTGAGTTATGAAGCAAATAGGATGATATCACCCTTTGGTAATCTCTCCAAAAATCAAGAGAGACACGGGGGATTGTTGGACAGCAGTGCTGTTTCTATGCCGCCTTTTCAGGAGACAACAATGGTCACCCCATCATCTGCCGACACCGTTGGCACCAACAAATACAGCATCCCTCTGTTTTTGGCCCTGATTGCCGCCGGTCTTGCGGGCAATTATTTCAATTTTCCGATCTTCCTCAATATCAACTTCCTCTTCGGCAGCATCTTCGCCATGCTGGCGCTGCAGTTCTTCGGGCTGGGTTGGGGCATTCCGGCGGCGGCCCTGATTGCCGGCTATACCTATATCCTCTGGAATCAACCCTATACCATCATCATCATGATCGCCGAGGTGGCCGTTGTCGGCTTGCTGATGGGACGTCGCAAGCTGGGAATGGTGCTCGCCGACACACTCTACTGGCTTATCATCGGCATGCCGCTGGTCTATTTTTTCTTCCATGTCGTCATGCATGTTCCTGCCAGTAATACGTTTATTACCATGCTCAAACAGGCGGTGAACGGCATCGCCAATGCCCTGGTCGCCCGGCTGATCTTTACCTGTTTTGTCCTCCGGTCGCGGTCATCGCTCATGTCATACCGCGAGATTATCTATAACCTGCTGGCTTTTTTCGTATTATGTCCGGCACTGATCATGCTGGCGGTTAGCAGTAGAACTGATTTTGCTGAAACCGATCACCTTATTCGGACAATCCTGATTCAGGACAGCCGGCGCATGACGGATCGGGTGCAAATCTGGGTAGTAAACAGAAAATCCGCCATCGTCAATCTGGCCGAGATGGCTGTAATGCTGACCCCGCAGCAGATGCAACCCTATCTTGAGCAGGCAAAAAAGGCGGATGTTAATTTTCAGCGGATCGGGCTGCTGGACAGAGAAGCGACAACCACCGCCTTCTATCCGCTGGTCGATGAACTGGGGGCGAGCAACATCGGTAGAAGTTTCGCGGATCGCCCCTTTATCCCGGCGCTCAAACGGACACTCAAACCGCTGCTCTCGGAGGTGTACATGGGCAGGGTCGGTATCCCCCAGCCGATTGTTGCGGTGCTGGCGCCGGTTGTCAGTGGTGGAGAATATAACGGCTACGTTGTCGGGATCCTGGGCCTGGAGCAGATCCGTGAGCACCTCGACAAGAGTACGGATACAAATAACGCGCTTTACTCCCTGGTGGACAAAAACGGCAACGTCATTATGACCAATCGCACCGATCAAAAGACTATGACCCCTTTTGGACATGGCAAAGGGATGTTGAATCGTCTTAATGATGGGACCAGTCAATGGGTGCCGGTTGTACCTCCCAATACCCCTATTTCCGAACAATGGGAGGATTCTTTCTATGTTATGGAAACAACCATTGGCGACCTGGCGGAATGGCGTCTGGTTTTGGAACAGCCGGTGGCGCCTTTTCAGAAGATGCTCTACGATAATTATTCCGATAAATTGATTCTGCTGTTCCTGATTTTGCTTGGGGCACTGGCGCTGGCGGAATTATTGAGCCGCCGGATTGTTGCCACCCTCGAACAGTTGCAGCAGGTCACCTATGATCTGCCGGTCAGGCTGACAATGGGTGGTAAAGAAATTGTCTGGCCTGAAAGTGGTGTTAAAGAAGCGAATTACCTGATCAATAATTTCAGAACGATGGGAGATTTGCTGGCAGAGCAGTTTTATGAGATTCGGCAGATCAACGAATCGCTGGAAGAGCGGGTGGCGGAGCGGACCAGCCAACTTGCCAAAATCACGCAGGAATTCAGCGTCATCCTGGATAATGCCCCAGTCGGAATCGCCAAGATCATTGACAGGAGGATGGTCTGGGTTAACCGCAAGATGGAAGATATGTTTCAGTACTCAAAAGAAGAGATGGGGTTGCAGACGACCAGGAAACTGTACCCGTCAGATGAAGCATACGAAAAACTTGGTCGGGAGGCATATCCGGTTCTGGCTCAGGGCCTGATGTTTGAGGCAGAGCAGGAGCTGATGAGAAAGGATGGTGCTCACCGTCTGATCAGGTACATTAGCAAGGCCCTGGAGCCGCAAGATCTGTCCAAAGGCTCAATCTGGCTGCTCGAGGACATCACCGAACGCCAGCAGGCGGAAGAGAATATCCGCAAAAGCAAACAGCAGTATGACAACCTGGTCGCTAAAATTCCGATTGGTGTCTATATCCTGCACAGTACGCCGGAAGGAGCATTCACCCTTGACTACGTCAGTCCCAGGATGGCGGAAATGCTCAATGTGAGTGTCGAAAGCCTCCTGGCAGATAGTAAGCTCGTGTTTAAGGCGCTTCACCCGGATGAGAGGGATGCCTTTGTCACATTGAATCTGGAGGGAATTCAACAACGGCGGCCATTTGATTGGAGCGGTCGGGTTCTGGTTGAGGGGGCGGTCAAGTGGATGCACATTGCGTCAACACCAGAACCACTGGAAAACGGGGACGTTTTATGGCATGGTATCGTGGTCGATATCACCGAGCGCATGCAGGCGGAGGCCGCGCTCAAAGAGAGCGAGGAGAAGTTCCGTACCGTGGCCGATTACACCTACGACTGGGAAGTCTGGGAGGACCCAAGAGGTGTTTATCTCTATTGCTCCCCCGCCTGTGAACGTATCACCGGCTATTCGCCGGAAGCCTTCATGAATGATCCTGGCCTGCTGGAACGGTTGATTTATCCCGAGGATCTGCTGAGATGGAAGGCCCACCATGCATTTGTGCATACCGACCCAGCAGGGACGCAGGAAGCCGGAACAGAATCTGCAAATGAAGTCGATTTTAGAATTCTCCGTCCTGATGGCGAAGTCCGCTGGATCAGCCATCTTTGTCACCATATTCACGATCCGGAAGGGCACGACCTGGGCCATCGGATTTCGAAACGGGACATCACCGAGCGCAAGCTGTTAGAGGCAGAGGTTGTGAAGGCCAGGAATCTGGAATCTCTTGGCATCCTGGCTGGCGGCATCGCCCACGATTTCAATAATCTGTTTCAGGTACTGCTCGGTAATCTCGAGCTTGCCATGATGAATACCGAGGAATCAAGTAATTCCTTCCCGTTTCTGAAAGAAGCTGTGCAGGTGTCCGGTTTAGCCACCAAGCTCACCAGCCAGTTTATTGCCTTCTCTCCCGGTGGCAACTTACTGCCGATAAACATCCAGCCGGCAAGCCACATTAGGGAGGAGACAATTTCCACCTTGGGCAATTCCGGCCTGGTGGCCGAATTTGACATGGCCGAGAACCTCTGGCCCATCACTATTGATCCTTCTCAATTCCGTAACGTTATTAAGCAGATGGTGTTGAACGCCATGGAGTCCATGGCTTCTGCCTCAGGCGGCAAGATCAGGATAATCGCCGTCAATGAATCGTTGGCGGAAGGTCATGCCGGGCCCCCAACCCTTGCCCCTGGCAACCATGTGAAGATTTCAATCCAGGATCAGGGGTGTGGAATCAGCAGCGAGCATCTGACCCGCATCTTCGACCCCTATTTCTCCACCAAGGAGCGTGGATCCCAGAAGGGCATGGGCCTTGGGCTGGCCCTGTGCGACGCGATCATCAGGAAGAATGGTGGGAAAATTGCGGTGCAGTCAATGCTGGGCAAAGGCACCACCTTTCATATCTATCTCCCTGCTGTCGTGACGTAGCTTGAAGTAAAGACTCTGCTGCTCCAGGCTGTCACCTCTTACCAACAATAAAGAACTATCCCTTCCTTTTTGTAAACTTTCCTTCATTTTCAGTACCTCCTCTCCTGTTGTCTCTGTTGGCCTGTCTCTGTATATAACTTATTGAAATAAAATATTAATTATTGATGTTTTCCTGTTGGCATCCTTCTTGCTTTTCTGTGTTTAAAGGAAATAGAGAGTCCCCCTTGAAACCTGGAAGGAGAGCAGGCATGGAAGCATTACTGGCAGAGCGACACGAGCAGATTCATCGCACCGGGGAGCAGCCCTTTACCCTGGTGTGCAACAAAGACAGTCTGGCCGGGGCGGTGAGCCAGCGGGCCTGTGTCTTCTGCGGATCGCGGGTGGTGCTCTATCCCATCGCCGATGCCCTGCATCTGGTGCATGGGCCTATTGGTTGCGCGGTCTATACCTGGGATATCCGCGGCGCTTTGTCCTCGGGCCCGGAGCTGCACCGGCTCTCCTTTTCCACCGATCTTCAGGAACGGGACGTGATCTTTGGCGGCGAGGAAAAGCTGTACCGGGCCCTGATTGAACTCATTGACCGTCACAGTCCCAAGGGGGCCTTTGTCTATTCCACCTGTATTGTCGGCATCATCGGTGATGATCTGGAGGCAGTCTGCCGCCGGGTGGAGGCCGAGAAGGGGATTCCGGTTATCCCGGTGCAGTCGGAGGGGTTTAAGGGCAACAAGCGGGCCGGGTACACCGCCGCCTGCAACGCCATGGCTAGGATTATCGGCACGGGCGATACCGCTGGTATCTCGCCCTATTCCATCAATATCCTCGGGGACTTCAATCTGGCCGGTGAGATCTGGATGATCCGCGCATACTTTGAGCGCATGGGGGTGCAGGTGGTGGCCAATATCACCGGCGACGGCAGGATTGCTGATCTGGCGCGGGCACATGGGGCGGCGCTGAATGTGGTGCAGTGCTCCGGCTCGACCATGGATCTGGCCAAGATAATGGAAGAGCGCTACGCCATTCCCTCCATCCGGGTCTCCTATTTCGGGATCGAGGACATGGCCCAGTCGCTCTATGACGTGGCCGACCATTTTGGCGACGCCGAGATGCTGGCCAAAACCAGGCAACTGGTCAAGGAAGAGTTGGCCCGTATTGTGCCACAGTTGCAGAAGTACAAAAAGGCCCTGGCCGGTAAAAAAGCGGCAATTTATGTCGGTGGCTCGTTCAAGGCCTTTTCCCTGGTCAAGGCCTTTCGCCTCCTGGATATGCAGGTGGTGATGGTCGGTTCCCAGACTGGCACCGAGCAGGAATACCGGGAGCTGGCCGAGATCACCGATCCCGGCACGATCATCGTCGATGATGCCAATCCCCTGGAACTCACCTCCTTTCTTGAGGAAAAAGAGGTCGATATCCTGGTGGGCGGTGTCAAGGAGCGGCCTATCGCCTACAAGCTGGGGGTGGGGTTCTGCGATCATAACCATGAACGCAAAGAGGCCCTGGCCGGTTTTCAGGGGATGCTCAACTTTGCCGAAGAGGTCTATTCCTCGGTGATGAGTCCGGTCTGGCGGTTCAAGGGACGGGTATAGATCCTATTGGAATAAAGAGCTTTTGCTTCCCAGCGTGTGAGGAATTTCATTAAGCGGCAACCCTCACCCCGACCCTCTCCCACAGGGAGAGGGAGATAGGGGACAGAAATTATTGAAGAGTAAAGGAAGAATGCCATGTCCAAGAATCCTCCCAACTACATCTCCACCACCAATGCCTGCAAACTTTGCACCCCGCTCGGGGCCTGTCTGGCCTTCAAGGGGATCGAGGGCGCTGTTCCCTATCTGCATGGCTCTCAGGGTTGTGCCACCTATATGCGGCGCTATATCATCAGCCATTACAATGAGCCCATTGATATCGCCTCCTCCTCGCTCTCGGAAAAGAATGCCATCTATGGCGGCGGCCCCAATCTGAAGCTGGGTCTGGTCAATGTGACCCGGAAATATAATCCCAAGCTCATCGGCATTGCCACCACCTGTCTGACTGAGACCATTGGCGACGATGTGGGCAGGTACCTCCATGAGTTTCATCGGGAAACCGTTGGCACCATGCCGATCATGGTTCGGGTCGCAACCCCCAGTTATAACGGCACCCACATGGAGGGGTTCCATGCCGCGGTGACTGCGGTGGTGGAGCAACTGGCGGAAGGCGGTGAGGTGGTTCCGGGGAAGATCAACCTGCTGCCGGGGTTTATCTCGCCTGCCGACAAGCGCTATCTTTCTGAGATACTGGATGATTTTGGCCTGGATGCCACGATCCTGCCCGATCTTTCGGACACCATGGATGGCCCGGCCACCAGTAAATATGACAAGATCCAGCCCGGCGGCACCCCTCTGGCCGCCATTGCCACCATGGGCCGGGCCAGCGCCACCATCGAATTTGGCCGGACCATCAATGATAAGAGCGGCGGTGCTGTCCTGGCCCGGAAACATGGCGTCGAGCGTCTGGTTGTGGGCACTCCCATCGGAATCGAAGAAAGTGACGTCTTCTTTGCTGCGTTGAGTTCCCTCAGTGGCCGGCCTATTCCCGAAAAGCATGTTCAGGAACGGGGGCGGCTGGTGGATAGTTACATCGACTGCCACAAGTATGTCTTTGGCAAGAAGGCTATCATTTATGGCGAAGAGGATCTGGTGGTGGCCTTGACTGCCTTTCTGGCCGAGATCGGGGTTGTGCCCGTGCTCTGCGCCTCGGGCGGCAAGAGCGGCAAGCTGGCTGCTGCCATCCGGGATGTCACCGGAGATATCCTGGCCGAGCAGCCCCAGGTCTTTGAGGGCATGGACTTTTTCGATATCAGCGAGCTGGCTGAGACACTGGCCCCGGATCTGCTGGTGGGCCATTCCAAGGGCTATCCCTTGGCGCGCAAGCTGGAAATTCCCTTGATCCGGGTCGGCTTTCCCATCCATGACCGCATGGGCGGCCAGCGGATTCTTCATCTCGGCTATCGCGGCACCCAGGCCCTGTTTGATCAGGTGGTGAATGCCTTTTTGGCCAAAAAACAGAGCGATTCGTCGGTGGGGTACAGCTACATGTGATGTGAACAAGGCTGAAGACTGAAGGTCGAAGGTGTTCTCTCCTAACTTCGACCTTCAGCCTTTAACCTTCATCCTATATATCCAAGCAGTTATCAATATATTCAACAAGCAGCAAGGAGCGTATCATGACCATTGATTATAATCGCCATCCCTGTTTCAACCCCAAGGTGCAGGGCCAGTTTGGTCGGGTGCACCTGCCGGTGGCCCCGAAATGCAACATCAAGTGCAACTACTGCAACCGCAAGTACGATTGCGTCAATGAGTCGCGACCGGGCGTGACCTCCACTATTCTCACGCCGGAACAAGCCCTGGTTTATATGGAGAAGGTGCTGGTGGCGGAGCCGCGCATCAGTGTGGCCGGAATTGCCGGGCCTGGCGACCCGTTTGCCAACCCGGATGAGACCCTTGGCACCATGCAACTTCTGCGTAAGAACTATCCGGAGCTGATCCTCTGCCTCTCTACTAATGGCCTGGGCCTCTACCCGTATATTGATGAGGTGGCGGATATCGGGGTCTCCCATGTGACGGTGACGGTCAATGGCATTGATCCTGAGGTGACGAAAAATGTTTATGGCTGGGTGCAGGACGGCAAGATCCTTTATCATGGCCAGCAGGCGGCGGAACTGCTCCTGGCCCGACAGTTGAAGTCCATTGAAAGGCTGAAACAGAGAGGGGTGACGGTCAAGGTCAACTTTATTGTCGTGCCTGGGGTCAATGATCATCACGTGGAAGAGACGGCTAAATTCATGGCCGGGATGGGGGTGGATCTCTTCAACTGCATGGCCCTGTTGCCCAATGAGGGCACGGTCTTTGCCGATGTTATCGAACCGGACAAAGAGACCATGGCCCGGCTGCGCGGCGCCGGCGAAAAATACCTGCCGCAGATGCGCCACTGCAAACGCTGCCGGGCCGATGCGGTGGGACTCCTGGGCGCTGACCGTTCGGGCGAGATG
Source organism: uncultured Desulfobulbaceae bacterium (assembly GCA_903887485.1). GTDB lineage: Bacteria > Desulfobacterota > Desulfobulbia > Desulfobulbales > Desulfocapsaceae > UBA2270. The sequence continues at coordinate 16,774 of CAISPV010000037.1, forward strand.
GCCGGATGTCTGAGTGCCTGCGCCTCGCTGCCGGCAAATCCGGGGAATATGCGGCCCTATGTGGCGGTGGCCAGTATGGAGGGGATGCTTGTCAATCAGCATCTGGGTGAGACCACCCGCTTCATGATCTGGGAGCAGGCCCCTGACAAGACGTTTCGGTTGGTGGAAGAGCGGCCGGCGCCTATTCCCGGCAGCGGCATCGGCCGTTGGCAGGCAATGACCCGCCTGCTTTATGATTGCCGGGCGGTGCTGGTCAGCGACATGGGCGAGACCCCCCGCGAGATCCTGCAAAAGCACGGCATCGAACCGGTGACCATGTCCGGATTCATTGACATGGGACTCAAGGCGATCTATTCCGGCGAGGATCTGACCAAGTTGAAGAGACGGGAGAAGAAGAGTTGCAGCAACGGGCATTGCCAAGGGACGGGCACCGGTTGCGGTTGAGAGAATATCTTCATTTTGGTCCTTCTCCCTGAGGGAGAAGGTGGCCGAAGGCCGGATGAGGGGGGCAGCAGGAGCTTAAAATCAGGTTTTTCCCCCTCACCCTAACCCTTCCCTCAGGGAGAGGGAACTGTTCCGATATTTTTACTAAATTTTCTCATGGGGGAAAATATCGGGTAAACTCTTTCAATTCAGGCTCGAAACTGACAAAAAAAATTTATAAATAACATGGTCACTTACTTGCCGGTGAGATCATCAACTCTGACAATCTCGCAAAAAGTCCAGACTGTCACAATGTCATTTCGACCATCGGGAGAAATCTTAATAGTACCCAGTGGTTAAGAAGAAAGATTTCTCGCTGTCGCTCGAAATGACAGGCTTTTTGACTTTTTGCGAGACCATCAACTCTGATTTAAGCCCCTTTTTCGTGTTGAGAAAAAGGGGCTTTTTTTATAGCGTTGCCAGGCGCAGCAGTTCAGGATCGCTGAGACCTTGGGCGGGAAGGTCAGGCAGGTTGCGGAGCTGTCTGGTAAGCGCCTCGGCCTTATTGTCGTCAATGGGATGACCGAGAGCGGCCAGGTGGTTGCAGAGGGCGCGTTTGCCGCTTTTGTGGCCAAAGTGCAGGGTGCGGCTGGCGCCAACCTTGTCGGGAGAATAGGGCTCGTAGGTGTCGGGATTGACGGTCAGGCCATGCAGGTGCAGGCCGGTTTCGCAGGTGAAGATGGACTCGCCGACAACCGGATGGTTGCAGGCGATGGCGAACCCTGTGGCCTTGCTGACGGTCCGGCAGAGCGCAGGCAAAAAGCTGATCTGATAGCACTCCATTCCTTTCTGCAGGCAGAGAAAGGCGACGGTTTCTTCCAGACGGCAGTTACCTGCCCGCTCGCCCAGGCCCAGGACAGTGGCATCGATCCAGGACGCCCCAGCCTCAATGGCGGCAATGGCATTGGCGGTGGCCATGCCGAAATCATTGTGGGTGTGAACCCCGCAGGGAAGCCCTGATGTTTGCAAGATCATCTTCACCATTGCTGTCATGGTAGCCGGAGATCCGATCCCCACGGTATCGGCAAGACGCAGGCGCTGCACCCCGCAATCCACCGCGGTGCGGGCCAGCTGACAGAGGAACTCGGGTTCAGCGCGGGTCGCATCTTCAAGGCCAAGGGATATGAAAGGTACGCCGAGTTCTCTGGCTTGGGCAACGGCCTGGCGCAGAGTTGCCAGAACCCAGCCCCGGTCTTTTTGCAGACGCTGGCTGATATGCAGGTCTGAGGCTGGAATCGACAGCGACAGGACATCCGGCCGGCAGGTTGCGGCAAATTCAATATCCTCGCTGTGGCAGCGGCACCAGAGCCCCAGCCGTTGCTGTCCGTTGGCCATTTTCCGGGCAAAGGCAAACAACTCCGGCAGATGGCAGTTCTTGGCGGAAGCAACACCCAGCTCCATCTCTTCTACTCCTACCTGGCAGAGCTGACGGATGATTGCACAGCGATGTTCCTGGCTGAAGCGCACCCCCGGCGTCTGTTCGCCTTCCCGCAGGGTGGAGTCGATGATGCCGTGAAAGTTGGGAGTCATGGCCGCCCTCATTAGCTTTCTTCGATCTGTTTGCGGAATGACTTGATCTGGGCGGCGCGGATCTCATCCATCTTCAGGTGATAGATATCGATGGGGAAGAGGAAGTCCGCCACCCCGGTGTCAAAGATCCGTTTGACCTCATATTCGTCATGGGCCACATCCCGCTGATAGATATAGTTGAGATAGGAGCGGTTGGTGTGGATGATGAACTCCACCCGTATCCCGCCCAGTCTCGCAAAGAATTTCAGCATCGGGGTGCTGCCGGAGCTGCCCGTGGATGTGCCCCCGTAGTGGCCGCCGGTCAGGGTGTCGGAGATGTCCTCCAGGGTCATGAGCGAGCCTGCCTCTACGGCGCTGCGGGTCAGGTGGCGGATGAAGCATTTGACATCACCCACCGAGTTGAGCACCGCCATCAGGCCCAGCTCATCATCAACGGCTACGGCTGGATTCTTCTCATTTTTACGCAACAGCTTCAGAACCTTGGCCGCCGGTGGTTTTTTTCTGATGGTGACGTAGATCGGAACTTCCCGGTCCTGACTGCGAAAACGGCGGCGCTTGATCAGGGTCAGTTTTTCGCCGACTGTGGGGGGCTGGGCTCGCGCCTGTTCTTCCGAGAGAACGGTCACTTCCCGGCAACTGAAATCGTCGGGATTGTGGTGGCTGTGCAGATATTTAATCTCCAGATCGCCGATCTTGAGACTGGGACTCCAGACATGGGAATTGAGAAAACGAAGGAAGTCCGAAAACTTGGTCTCGATATCGGTCTCCCGTTCGCGCTGGTCAATGGAGCCGGCGAGATTCATGAGCGTCAGCTTGCGTTTGGCCTCAAAGCGGGCCTTGCGATGAAAGCGCTCGTCAAAGATGATAAGCAGCAGATCCACCGGGTTATGGGTGGTTTCGATCTCATTGGTGGTCTCGATATGCGAGCGATAGGGGGCCAGGACTTTTTCTCGCAGGGAGTTGACCACATCATCGGCGGTGCGGGCATAGTCGTGCAGATAACGGCTGATGTCATGGCTGGCACCGTTCAGGCCAAACATGTTGCCCAAAAGGATACGGGCGCGTTCAGTGGTCTTGGCGCGGAGTTTCCGGTCATGGATCAGGATCAGGATCTCATCAAAGCTGCTGATCCCCAGAAAATCGAAGATCTGACTGCGAACGGCGCGATATTTGGTCTTCAGCAGTTGGTTGCCTTCCAACGTGCGCACCCAGTTCTTGGCCTCTCTGGAAAAGGGATGGGCAAAGGGCGGCAGATCACCAACCGCAAAGGGGCCATCCTGGAGCATGGACGTAAAGATTGATTTCGTGTTCAGGAGATTCATGGTTGTGCTCCTTTGTTTTCTCTGTTAGTTGCCAGACTGCCGGTCGAGATTGAATTTTTTGATCCGGTAACCAATCTGGCGCTGGGTCAGACCCAGATCCCGGCCGGCGCGAGCCTGGACCCAGCCGTTTCGTACCAAGGCGGCCTTGATCTCGGCCCGTTCCAGCTCTTCCAGGGAATGGGGGGCCGGGTGGCTGCTGGCGGCGCCGGAAGAGCGGTCATGATCGAGGTATGATTGCCTGGTTGAGACGGCAGGATTTGTGTCCTGGGGCAATGGGGGTACCATCTCTTTGGGAAGATCACTCGGATAAAGAATACTCTTATCGGTCAAAATAACCAAGCGCTCGATGAGATTTTGCAGTTCCCGTACATTTCCCGGCCAGTTGTAATGCATCAGGACGTCGAGGGCCTCCTGGGATAACTCCACCTCTTTGTCGTTGCGTTCGATGCTGGCGCGCAGGAAGTGGTTAAGGAGGATCGGGATGTCACTCTTGCGCTCCCGCAGTGGGGGGAGATGAAAGGGCAGCACATTCAGGCGATAATAAAGGTCGTTGCGAAAGGTGCCGCGAGCCACGGCATCTTCCAGGTTCACATTGGTGGCGGCAATGATGCGCACATCGACTTCCAGGGTCCTGGTGCCGCCCAGCCGTTCAAACTGGTGTTCCTGCAGGACTCTGAGCAGTTTGGCCTGGAGAGCCAGCGGCAGTTCGCCGATCTCGTCGAGAAACAGGGTGCCGCCGTCCGCCAGCTCAAAGCGTCCGGCGCGGCTGGCCGTGGCCCCGGTGAACGCCCCTTTTTCGTGGCCGAAGAGTTCGCTCTCCAGCAGGTTTTCCGGCAGGGCCGCGCAGTTGATCTTGATAAAATTCTTGTCCCTTCGCGGGCTGGCCTCATGGATGGCCCGGGCCACCAGTTCCTTGCCGGTGCCTGATTCTCCAAGGAGTAGCGCGGTTGCCCGGCTGGGCGCCACCTTTTCAATAGTGGCGAAGACCTCCTGCATGGGGCGTGACTGGCCGATGATATAGTGGCGGTTGAAGCGGCCATGCAGTTCCGCCTTGAGCGAGCGGTTTTCTTCCACCAGCCGTTTTTCCTTGCGGGCAATGGCCTGGTGCAGGGCAATAAACTGACTGATGAGGGTAGCGAGGACGCTCAGGAAACTGACGTCTTCCTTAAAGGAGGTCTCCGGGCCGAAGAGCCGGTCAACGGTGAGCACCCCTACGGGTTTCTGGGCCATGAGGACCGGCACGCCGATGAACGAGATATGATCCTTTTTGATGGTGGTCCGGGCCCCGGTACGATTGAGGAACAGGGGCTCGCTGTTGATGTCCGGAACGACGCAGGGCGATCCGGTCTGAAAGATCTGGCCGCAGATTCCCTCGGAGAGCCCGTAGATCCCCCGGCGCTCTTCTTCAATGGTCAGGCCGTAGGAGGCCTTGATCTCCAGCCGCAGCCTGTGCGGGTCGAGGAGAACGAGCGTGGCCCTGTCCATGCGCAGGATGTCGTGAAGCACCTGAAAGACCCTGGCCAGGGCGGTGTCAAGATGGACCGCCTCGCCGATGAGCTGACAGATCTCAGAGAGGGCCTGAATCTTCAGGGCCTCCAGCGGGCAGGAGGAAGCGGGGGTATTTGCAGAGACAAGAAGGTGATCCATAATTTCTCCCAGGTTGCGCCGAGTGGGTGGGTTTGTTGTGTTGTGGCGCCTGGAAAGTATAAAGCAAAATACATGCCAAATGGCAATCGCTTTGCTTTCAATATGTTATGGATATTCTTCTTGTTTAATGTTTTACAAATTTGAAATTATTTATATGAATAAGCGCATTTTTGGAATTAATCAGGAGGTTATGTCGGCATGTCTTAGTATGACGACAGCGTAGAGTGAAAACTGAAAATATCAACAACGTACCCTTTGCCATTCTTTTGAGTGCCATTATACCGCAATGAGCCAATGGTAGTCATTCCGCTGCCGATTGGAGTTGAAGGAATCGCGATCTCATCATCAACCAATGCTACCGCAAGGTAGTTAAAACCAATTGGCTTCTACCATACTATGATGCGGTGTATGACACCAGATACAAACACGATCCAGAGGATCTTTTGCCCCACCAGTCGGTGTATTGGAGAGATAGATACTATCGAGACCAGTCAAGCTACTCAAGTCATGCTTGGATCCTTTGATGCCTGTTCCAGACGTAGCATTTTGCGAACCGGTGGTTGAATCGATAAAGTTAACTGTTCCAGCCGCAAAAAGCCAGAAGGCTGTAGCTAATAGAATAGTTTTTTTCATTATCATGATATGACCTCTCTATTATTTCAGTTCAATAAAGATAGTACTGGTCTTTAAATTTTTTTTATAACCTCCATTTCTTTTTTGCCGCCAAGCAAAATGTCGCCAACGAGTGAATGCCGCCACAAAATATTTTGATGAAGTGGTATGAATCGGCCTGCTCACCAGGAATAAGCCGGGGAAAGAAAAGTTCTATTTTAATGATGGTCTGATTAAACAGTTACTGAATATGGGACGATCCAGGGAAGAGCAGAATCCATGAGCTGTCCCGCACACAAAACCTCAATCATCTGGATATGACCGAATGATATGCCCATAAAAAAAGCCGAGCCACCTCATTAGAGGCAGCCCGGCTATCTGGGAGGAGATCCGTGGCATTCCGCCCTTACTTTTCAGTAAGTTTGACTTTTTCTTTATCTCGGATCGAAATATTATTTTAATAGATTTAGTATATGCAATTAATAAATCAAATGTCAAAATAAAAGAAACGTGGATTCTTTCAGTCTGCTCTCCTTGTACTCTTGTCATCAACCATGCTATTCTTCCAATGAGCTTCATCGGCCTTTTCCTGTTCATGATTTTACTGCTGGTAGGCAGAGATCCGCAGACCTGATGCGTTTTCAATGCTGGTGCAGGATTCTCCATCTGTTTCTCAGGATGGCCCGATAAAGACAAGGCGGCATGAGTGCCGGACGGGATTGACGCTCGCATTCATCTTTTCCGACGCTCGATAGAAATTGGTTCACCCTGGAAACAGGGAGAGTTCTGAAACCCCTCATAGAAAAAGGAGTAGTGTCATGGAGAAGTCAATGTTCAATTTTCAGGTTGATGAGGAGCGTTGTATCGAGTGCGGAGAGTGTGCGGCGGATTGCCCGGCCGGGGTCATTACCATGGACGGCAAACCTAGATTCAATGAGGAGGGCGGCTGTTTCCGGTGTCAGCACTGCCTGGCCGTCTGCCCGACGGCCGCCATATCGATTCTCGGTAAAAATCCGGATGAGAGCCAGGCGCTGGCAGGGACTTTCCCCTCCGCTGCCCAGATGACCGCCCTGATCAAGGGCCGCCGGTCTGTGCGCCGTTACCGCGACGAGGAGGTCGCCGCCGGCCTGATCGACGAGCTCCTGGACACTGCCGGCCATGCCCCCACTGGAGTCAATGCCCAGAATGTGCTGTTTACCGTGGTCAAAGAGCGTGCGGTCATGAATGCGCTGCGCCAGGAAGTCATGGAGCGGCTGGGGAGGCTCAAGGAGAGTGGCGGGTTGCCGGATGGGTTTATCGGCCAGTATATGGGCGGGGCCGTCAAGCTCTGGCTGGAGGAGGGCAAGGATATCATATTCCGGGGGGCGCCCCATCTGCTCATCACCAGCGCCCCCAAGGCCTCCCCCTGTCCGGCCCAGGACACCCTGATCGCCCTGGCCACCTTCCAGATGATCGCCCATGCTCACGGCCTCGGCACGGTGTGGGACGGTTTGTTCATGATGGCGCTCTCCCTCTGCCCCGATCTGGCCGGGAGGCTCGGCATCCCCGAACAGCATCTGGTCGGCTACGCCATGGCCTTTGGCTGGCCGGCAGTGGAGTATCACCGCAACGTGCAGCGCGCTCCGGCCCAAGTCAACGTGGTGCGCTGAGAATGATGGCAGGGTGATACAAAAACTGCATAGCTATCAAGTGCCTTCTCGCACTATCCGTCTCTTCTGTCCTTGTCAGTTGAGCCTCTTGCAAAAATGGTATTTTCGCCCAAACTCTGCGTTATGCTTAAAGTTTTATCACCGGAATATCAACTATATGCCTGCGGTAAAATTTTTCGCATGCCTTGATTTTGAATGAAAATCCTCATTTTGCAAAAGGCTCAGTTGACGTTTTGGCTGCGGCTTTCATCCAGGCGGCGCATTCCCTCCATGAGCAGCTTCATGAAATAACCGATTTCCGGAATTTCGAACTCACCAGTGGGAATGCCGGGAGTAAAGCGGAATCGCCCCTCCGGCTCTTTAAGGATCTCGTAAAAGGCCCCTTCACCGCTAATGTCGTCATATTTGGCCTTGATGAGGGCTCCCTGGCGGAAGGAGAAGCGGGCCGATCCTTTGCCTTTGGGGAGCTCGGTGATGGTCAGGATTCCGGTCTTCTGGTTCATGTTGAGGATCTGGAAAAGGGCCTCGGGCGGGATTTCGGAAAGGTTGCCGATCATCCCTGAGGAGAGGTCCTGGGTCCGAATCGTGTTGGACTTGCTGAGCCGTTTTGCCATCAAACGGGTAAAGTAGAGCTGGATGGCGGGATATTGATCGAGGATTTTCAGGAAGTTTTTTCGGTCGATGTAGAGGATGGCGGTCGGTTCGCAGGCCTGGATGGTGGCGCTGACGGGATCGTTACAGATCAGACTCATCTCGCCAAAGACATCACCTTGCTTCAAGGTGGAGATGGAGATGCCCACCTTGTTGATCACATTAACACTTCCTTTGACGATGATGAAAAAATTGTCGCCAGGGCTTCCCTTGCGGATGACAATGTCACTGGCATCGAACTTGTGAATCTTGAAGTATTGTGCCACCTTTTTGATATCTTTTGCGTCGAAGCATTTGAAGAAGGCGAAATCTCTGATTATGTGCAATATGGAGTCCGTCTCAGCAGGGTTGGCGTCATCGTCGAATTCCAGATTTTCCAGGGTGTTGTCTTTGTAGTTTTCCAGGCGGAGTGAGCCTGTGCAGCCACTACAGGTGATCAGGCAGGCCGGGATCTTTTCCGCCCGTTCGTACTGGATGAGGATCTTGGCCAAGTCACTGCTCAGTACCTTGCATCTTTCCTTTTCGAGCGGTGAGGTGATGATGACCGTGCTGAAGAGGGTATTTTCCTTATCATTGGTCATGGAGATGGTGATGCCGGTTACACTAAAGATGTCTCCAAAACTGAAGAGAGGACATTTGTTGTTTTCAGTGGCCTTGAACAGGATTTTGGGAAAAGTCATGGTGAATTATCATGTTTTAAGGGTTGGCTGGCGGTATTGCCGAAAACTTCTGGCGATTGATTTCTCAAAAAGATGGATAGCATGATAAATGAAAAAAGTACACTCACAAGGTATTATTTTTATTCCATCCGTTTTTTGAAGAGCCAGGTCGCCATAGAAAGGGTTACGCAGGCAATGATGGCCATGGGCCAGGTCTGTGCCCAGACCACGTCTGCCGGTATGTTTTTCAGAAAGATGCCACGGACAATGGCCATGAAGTAGCGTAAGGGGTTGGCATAGGAGATGGTCTGCAGCCAGTGCGGCATGTTTTCGATGGGGCTGGCGAACCCGGAAAGGATGGTTGCCGGGACCAGAAAGAGGAAGGTGCCAAGCACCGCCTGCTGCTGGGTCATGGCCAGGGAGGAGACAAACAGGCCGACCCCGATGATGGCCAGCAGGAAGACACCCATGCTGGCAAAGAGCAAAGGTAGGGAGCCGTTAAAGGGCACCTGCAGCAGCAAGACGCCAATGGTGACGATCAGCCCCCCCTCGAGCATGGCCACCAGCAGGGCCGGCAGGGCCTTGCCCGCCAGGATCTCCAGCGGGTGCAGGGGAGAAACCAGCAGTTGTTCAAAGGTGCCCATTTCCCGTTCCCTGGCCACTGATAAGCCGGTGACGATCATGCCGATGACCGTGGTCAGGATACAGACCAGGCTAGGCACGGTGTACCAGCGGAAATCGAGGTTGGGATTGAACCAGTTGCGCGCCACCAGGGTGACGCCTGACTGCTGCCTTGTGCCTGCGGCCAGTCTGTCCCGGTAGCTGTTGATGATCCGCACACCATAGCCTTGGACGATCTGGGCGGCATTGGTCTTGCGACCATCGAGGATGAAGCTGACCTGGGGTGCCTGACCGCGTGCAAGGTCGCGGGAAAAATCCGGCGGGATCCAGAGCACGGCGATGGCCTGTTGCTCGTTGATCACGGCCGGGATCTCTTCGGCCCGTTGCAGGCGGATCACCTTGCTGAAGGTGGCGGCTGCCGTGAAATCCTGCTCCAGGGTCAAGGCCGGTCCGCCGTGATCAAGGTTGAGGATGGCCAGGGTCTGGTTCTTGACCTCCTGGGTGGCGGCAAAAGAGAAGATGAAAAGCTGGACCAAGGGGGGGACGATGAGGACCATGCGGCTTTTCTTGTCCCGCAGAAGGGCCAGCAGTTCCTTGATGATCAGGGCGCGGATTCGGTTGAACATGGCTTACCTCAGGCGTTTGACGGTTTTTCTGGCGGTGAGGAAAAAGAGCACTGCTGCCAGCAGCAGCAGGATGCCGACATTGGGCAGCAGCAGCGACCAGACATCTCCGACCAGAAACAGGGTCTGGAGATTGGTCACCAGATAGCGGGCCGGGATGATATGGGTGAGGGCGCGGACTATAGGCGGCATGGAGGCGATCTCGAAGATGAATCCGGAGAGGAGGAAGGCGGGCAGAAACCCGGTGATCAAGGCGACCATGGCGGCGATGAACTGATTTTTTGCGGCCGAGGAAATCAGCAGCCCCTGTCCGAGGGCGGCAAGGAGAAAGGCCCCGGCGCTGAGGAGCAGGGCGGGCAGGGAGCCGCGGAAGGGCAGGTCGAACAGGGTCACGGAGATGGCCACACTGCCGAGCATGGCCAGCATCCCTAATACAAAATAGGGGAGAAGTTTGCCGATAATGAGTTCGCTGATGGCGACCGGGGTGGCCATCAGCGCCTCCATGGTGCCGCGTTCCCACTCCCTGGCCACGACGAGAGCGGTGAGCAGGGTGCCGATGATGGCCATGATGATGGCCAGGGCCCCGGGCAGCAGGGAGTTGCGGCTTTCAAGCTCCGGATTGAACCAGATGCGGGTCAGCAATTGCGGCCCGTGTTGACTCCAGACCCCATGATCCCGCTGGCGCATGGCCCACCAGGTGTTGACCACTCCCTGACTGTAGTTCTGGACATAGTTGGCGGTATTGGCCTCGCTGCCGTCGGCGATGACCTGCACCCTGGCCGCCCCGCCGCC
>CAISPV010000038.1 GCA_903887485.1 uncultured Desulfobulbaceae bacterium
AGGGGGTTTGATCATGGAAATGGCCGCTCTTGTAGATCAATACTACGATAAATATATTGGCAGATACGGTGATACCGCACTTCCTGGGCATCTGAAAACTCTCAGCGCCATTCTTCGCTGTCGCACTCCAAAATCCGGCGAACTGTATGTCCAATGTCCAGCCTGTGATCACGCAGAATGGCGCCCCATCTCTTGTGGCAACCGGCATTGTCCAAAATGTCAGAACCATAACACCAGCCAATGGATTGATAAGCAGCAGAAAAAATTATTACCGGTGCCATATTTTATGGCAACGTTTACCTTGCCCCGCGAACTGAGACCATTGGCTTGGTTCAATCAGAAAACGATCTATACGCTCTTGTTCAAGTGCGTTGCCGGCACCTTGAAGGATTTCGGCATAAACCCGAAACACCTGGGAGCAGAGATCGGCATGACTATGGTGCTGCATACAAACACCAGAAGTCTGGATTATCATCCTCATATTCATACGGTGGTACCTGGGGGCGGTATTGATAGAAAGCGTGGTTATTGGAAAAAGCTTAAAGGGGACTATCTCTTTAATGGACTGGCGTTGGCGAAAGTATTTCGAGCACGCTTCCTGGAAGCAATAAAAGAAGCTGGGCTGGTAATCCCACAAAAAGTCCCCCGGAAATGGGTAGCACACTGCGTGAATGTTGGCAGGGGGATAGAGGCTCTGAAATACTTATCGCGGTACCTCTACCGAGGGGTGATCAGCGAGAAAAATATTATTTCCAACCAGAATGGGCAGGTCACATTCAAGTACATTGATAGCGAGACCGGTGCGACAAAATTCCGCACACTCCCGGGCGAAGAGTTCTTGCATCTCATCGTGCAACATGTGCTGCCGAAAGGGTTTAGGCGAGTGCGGGACTTTGGGTTTCTTCATAGTAATGCCAAGAAACTGCTCTCTCTTGTCCAGCTCATCCTGCACGTCATTATTGAAATATTTACACCACGCCAAAGACCTGCTTTCAAGTGTCCCTGCTGCAAGGCTTCGATGCTGATTGTAGAATTCCGGAAGAATTTAAGAAGGCCGGGATAACTGTTCTACCCGGCGCAGCCTCAATATTCATTTTAGAAGGAGGAAGATTGGTTCTATGAAATAGATCGACTTTTTATGCCTGTACAGGCAAAGGGACAAGTGCGTCCTGAGAAAAGTGCATATCATTCGATTGCACTTCTGACAGAATCCTCTGAAAAAGATATTTCCTTGTTATTACCCCGGGCTTGTTCAACCATGGATAAGATTGTGGATCGCTGCGCGCTCACAATCTATCCTTATTCGTTGTACTGAGTGAGAGATTCAGTTCTTTGGATAAGGATTCTGTTAATTGCGATTTGTTCATGTTTCTGCACACCATCAAATTTTATGATCTAACATCTCAACAAGTTCCACCCTACGATTCTTTGCTTTTCCTTCATCTGCTCTATTATTGTCCACAGGACAATAAGGACCAACACCAGCTGATTTTAATCTTGCTGCCTGTACTCCATTTTCAACCAATGATTTAACGACCGCCGCTGCTCTATCAGAAGATAGTTTCATGTTTGATTCCACTGAACCATCACTATCTGTATGCCCAACAACAAAAAGTTTAAGCTTTGAATTCTGGTTTAATAACTTCACAATTTCATCTATAGTTGGTTTAGATTCAGGCTTAATAACTGATTTCGCAGTATCAAAATAAATTCCGTATACAGCAATCTTTCCTGTTTCTGATATACCTTTATTTAATGCTGCGGCATTCGTTGTAACCTCATCTTCCATCGGTTTATTCTCTACAACAAGCAAAGTATAATCTCTGCCTTCATTAAATACTTCAACACTTACATAAGTTGCTCCGCTATTTTTTTCAATTTTAGCATTGAGAGTACGAGTATCTGAATATAATATTTTGCCGTTAAGTTTCTTTACTGCATTTTCATAATTTCTTACCACCTGAATGAAACTGAATTCCTTGGTTCCTTCTTTTACACTATAATTTGTTTGTGTTGCTTTCCCTTCCCACACATTATCTTCGGTTAAATAAGGTGACGTATAGCTATCAAAGTCTTTATTTGTTTGGTCAGATATGTAGTAACCTGGAATTCGTGAAAGAAGTGGACTGTCTTTTGATCCTTCCTTATCCGTTTCTTGTGCATAAGAAATCGAAGTGATAGACATAAGTATTAGTATTAACAATGTTGTAATCTTTTCCATGCTACTCTCCTTGTGTTTAGTCCTGAATTAACTCTTGAATCTTTTTGACATTTATTGCTTTGAATATTCTTTTGCCGGCAATGATTGACTGATTCGATGGGGGTTATCATGCTTAGAGCCTTACTTTTCCAGAGTGCTTCCAATCGTTACAGCGCAATGCTTTTCTGAGAATCCTTGTATTCTGTAGCAGAAAGCTCTATGCTCAATGATAGATAACAGGTTTAAATCACATATTAATCTTGTAGCACGTTTCCAAAATAGAATGAAGAACAAATTGTACATACTTGTTTTTCTTCTAATGCAGACTCACACTTGTACTCAAAAAATGGAGGACGGATAATGCGACAAACGACTTTGAAAAACCGGACAGGATGGATGATTTCTGCGGCAACAATGGTATTCTGTTTGGCAGCGGGAACAATATCTTCTCAGGCGGCAGACAGTGTAGTGGTAATTCCCATGGGAAATCACGGGGCTCCGGTAGCCAAAACAGGCCAGACGACGTCAACTATGCCTGGTGACGATGGGGCTTTGCAAAAAGGTGTTAGCGTATCAGGTCGATTTAAAGACAATGGCAATGGCACAGTGACAGATGGCCTCACTGGGTTGATTTGGCTTAAAGAAGGACAATGCCTGAAATTCTTTTCAGAAGACACAACAGGTGTAAATAATCGGCCTTGGGGATTTGCAATAGATGCGGCCAATAACTTGGCAAACAGCTTCTGTAACTTAACAGATGGATCAAAGGCCGGAGACTGGCGACTACCGAACCTGAAAGAATTAGAGAGTTTGATGGATTTGGGTCAGGCTAATCCGGTCCTACCGATAGGCTGCCCTCTTGCTGCTTCCACGGCAACAACAGGCTATTACTGGTCGTCTACTGTCTATGCGCCCGATCCTAGTAAGAGTGCGTGGCACATCCATTTCAGTAATGGCATCGTTCTCACAGACTTTAAGACTGTTAATAGCTCTGTGCGTGCAGTTCGCGGCGGACAGTGATGGGAAAAATGAGCGTATTGGATTAACTGCCATTTCTTATCTGTACCCTATTCACTGTCAAGAAAAATGAAAAAGCCCTGTCAGTATAGAAAAACGAGATAAATAGGGGGCAGCTACACATCTTATTTCTTCTTCGCCATAGGCTTTCTGCAAGTGGATTTTTACTGCTTCATCTCCTCTTGTTTATCTTTTAACAATGTGTTAAATTACTGTAATTCATAAAGTCAACCTTTAGGATTTACAGTAATGATTCCCCGACACATTCAATCTCATCTGCACACGCTTCTGAGCTACTTCCCCTGTGTCGTCCTGACGGGTGTGCGGCAGTGCGGCAAAACCACTTTGTTGGATACGCTTTCCGATGAGTGGCAGCGTTTTGATATGGAAAATTCGACGGATCGCCAGCAATTACTGGCTGATCCTGATCTTTTCTTCCGCCTTCATGCCGATAAAATAATCATTGATGAGGCGCAACTGGCGCCGCCTTTATTTTCAGCCCTGCGAGTAGCAATTGATCGAGATCGTTCTCGAAAAGGGCGTTTTTTGCTCTCCGGCTCCAGTTCGCCTGAGCTGGTCAAGCAGATTTCTGAAAGCCTGGCCGGCCGGGTCGCTCGTCTGGAAATGGCGCCACTGAGTTTATCCGAGGCCTGGCATCTCCCGTCTTCCCGACTGTACCCCATGCTGGTTGAGGGTGCCGGCATCGAAGATATTCAGGCTGTTGTCACGCCTCGTTTAACAATAGCACAGGTTCGTGACTACTGGTTTCAGGGGGGATATCCTGAACCCTGGCTAAGCCAGGATGAACAATTCCGCAGTCTCTGGTACCGCAACTATATTGATGCCTATTTACTGCGAGACATCGGGGCATTGTTCCCTGGTCTCAATCGTGATCGCTACCGCCAGTTTATTTCTCTTCTCAGCCAGTATTCCGGCAACATTATCAATAATGCCGACATCGCCAGAACGCTTGGAGTGAGCGAGCCAACCGTTCGTGACTGGTTGCATATCGCCCACGATACCTTTCTGTGGCGCCATATTCCGGCCTGGGATCGCTCACCCGCTAAACAACTGATTAAACACCCCAAAGGTTTCTTGCGAGACAACGGCTTGTTGCACCGACTGTTACAAATTCAGGATCATACTATGCTGACAACCCACCCATCGGTGGGCAAATCGTGGGAAGGCATGGTGGTGGAAACTTTGCTCAGGGGCTTTGAAAACGCGGGAATAGATGTGCAAGCCTTTCATTACCGGACGCGCGGCGGTGCCGAAATTGATCTGATTCTCGAAGGCCAATTCGGCAATGCCCACCTCCTGCCTGTGGAAATTAAGCTGACGCAACAGTCCGACAAGCGTATCCTGCGTTCACTTTCACAATTTATATCGACCCACGACTGTCCCTTTGGTTTAGTCATCAATAACGATGAACGATCACGGCAGTTGGATGAACGCATTATTGCTATTCCTGCGGCCTGCCTCTAAACAAAGGACCAAATAACAATCATTTCTGCGAACAGGAGCAACTCATGCATAAAAGATACTGTTTTTCGGCTATTGAGACCTTAACCGACTGATTTAATGAGTTTTGCTATCAAAATATATAGGAGATATGTTGAGAACAACAAGTTCAGCGGCTTAACCGCTGGAACGCCTTGTTGAACGAAGCCGCTCCCGCGGCGGAAAAAGCAAAAAAACAGTGTATAACTCCAGTCGGTGTCCAATCCCGGACACTTACAACAAAAAGGAGTGTACCATGAAATCATCTGAAGTAAAACGATTTGCAGCCCTCTACGAACGTCATCTGAAATTACTCAAACTCCAGGGGAAAAGCGACAGCACGATTAGTGCCTATTCCCGCGCTGTCCGCAGGATCAGAGACCGTTACGACTGTTGTCCGG
>CAISPV010000039.1 GCA_903887485.1 uncultured Desulfobulbaceae bacterium
AGTGCTCCATGAATGTGATTCGACCAGGTCTACAAAGTAGTTCTCTAATTGTTCCTTCGTCAACGTGTCCGGACAACAGTCGTAACGGTCTCTGATCCTGCGGACAGCGCGGGAATAGGCACTAATAGTGCTGTCGCTTTTCCCCTGGAGTTTGAGTAATTTCAGATGACGTTCGTAGAGGGCTGCAAATCGTTTTACTTCAGATGATTTCATGGTACACTCCTTTTTGTTGTAAGTGCCCGGGATTGGACACCGACTGGAGTTATACACTGTTTTTTTGCTTTTTCCGCCGCGGGAGCGGCTTCGTTCAACCAGTCAATAAACCGAACCGGAATAAAGCGCGTCTTTAAAAGGATGGGTATCTCGACTGGCCAGTTATTTCACCGTTGAACCTGTAAGAAAAAACTTATTGTAATTTTCCTGTAATAAGCTGAATCTTTCCTGCTTTGATTAACCTTTCAAAAACAATGACCATCTTTAAAATCCAGACTCACTGAAATCTTTCCCAAAACAAATCATCAATTCCATGCAAACAGATCACACTGCAAACCTGCGGCAGGTCTTCAGCCTGCCGGTCATTGTCGCCGCCCTCGGTTATTTTGTCGATATCTACGACCTGGTGCTGTTCAGCATCGTGCGGGTCCCAAGTCTCAAATCCTTTGGCCTGGCCGGCCCGGAGCTGATCAGTTCCGGGGTCTTTCTTCTCAATATGCAGATGGCCGGGATGCTGATCGGCGGCATCATCTGGGGGGTGCTCGGCGATCGCAAGGGGCGGCTCAAGATCATGTTCGCCTCCATTTTCATCTACTCCATCGCCAACTTCGCCAACGGCATGGTCAGCTCGCTGCCGGCCTACGCGGCGCTCCGCCTTATCGCCGGCATTGGCCTGGCCGGGGAACTGGGGGCGGGAATCACCCTGGTGTCCGAGGTCCTGCACCAGAGCGTCCGGGGCTATGGCACCATGCTGGTCGCCTCCGTGGGAGTCTCCGGCGCCATCCTCGCCAACCTCGTGGCCACCGCCTTTGATTGGCGCAAGGCCTTTCTAATCGGCGGCATTCTCGGCCTCCTGCTGCTCATTACCCGGATCAAGGTCGCGGATTCGGGCATGTTTCGGGCCATGGAGGAGAAGGAGAGCGTCAGCCGGGGGAATTTCCTGGCCCTGTTCTCTGACCGGCAGCGCTTCATCCGCTACCTGAACTCGATTCTCATCGGGGTGCCCATCTGGTTTGTAGTCGGCATTCTGATCACCTTTTCACCGGAGTTCGCCAAATCATTGGCCATAAGCGGCCCCGTCACCGCCGGGAACGCGGTCATGCTTTGCTATCTGGGGCTGATTTTTGGAGATTTTAGCAGCGGGCTCCTGAGCCAGATTTTGAAGAGCCGGAAAAAAGTGGTCTTCATCTTTATGCTGCTGACCATGGCAGGCGTCGGCCTCTATTTCCTCCAGGGGAGCCGGAGCCCGGCCTTCTTTTATGGGGTCTGCTGTTTCCTTGGCTTTGCCGGCGGCTATTGGGCCATCTTCGTCACCGTGGCAGCCGAGCAGTTTGGCACCAACCTCCGGGCCACGGTCGCCACCACCGTTCCCAATTTCGTGCGCGGCATGGTGGTGCCCATCACCACTGCCTTCCAGCTCTGTCGCGGTTATTTCAGCCTGGAGACCAGCGCCTTGCTGGTCGGAGGCGTGTGCATGGCGGTCGCCCTCGTGGCCCTGACCAGGCTGGAAGAGACCTTTCATAAGGACCTGGATTATTTCGAGGAGTTTTTGTAAGCCCTTTGCTTATCGTCCTCTCATTTTGCCCATGCTCTCTTGACAAGTCCCTCGTGGAAAGGTTACCTTATGGTCATAATGGTCATCTTGACCATATTTAAACTTTTTGCTCACCGGAGGTTTGTTATGCCGCATATATCTGTTGCCGAAGCCAAAAGCCATCTTTCTGAAATCATCGCCAAAAGCGCCCACGGGCATGAACGATTTATTATTACCCGCCGCGATAAGCCGGTGGCGGCGATAGTCAGCCTTGATGATCTGAAAATTATTGAACAGTATCAGGAGCGACAGGGGCTGGCGACGGTGGCCTCATCCTGGCCTGATTTTGAGGAAGTGGCCACAGCCCTGCTTGATCTCACCGAACTTCGGAAGCAGGGAGGAGAAGGCCGCGATGTATCTCTTTGATACGGACATCATTACCAATATCTTCAAAAAACAGCCGTTCCCTGGTTTGCTGACCAGATTGGCTGAAATCCCCCGCAACCAGCAGCACATATCCACCGTCACTGTCTCGGAGATCGTCTATGGGGCCTATAAAAGCGACAGGCCGGACTATCATCTGGCGAACCTGCAGAATATCCTCCTGCCGGCAGTCAATATTCTTGGTTTTGACAGCAAGGCAGCCTATGCCTGCGGCCGCATCCGTGCTGAACTAGAAAAGGCGGGAACCCCGCTGGCCCTTGCTGATCTTGAGATTGCCGCAATCGCCCTGGCCAATAAGCTCGTGCTGGTAACCGGAAACTCCCGTCATTTTGCCAGAATTCCTGGACTGGCCGTACAAAACTGGCTCCCTTGACAGAACGGCAACCACTTCCGCATGAACGATACGCAACTCCATTTTTTTCAGGACTGGTTTCAACACCATATCCTGACCTTCCAGGAACCTGATCCCTTGCACCAGCGAAGCCTGGACATGAAGGCGGCACACACCTTCCGGGTCTGCGCGGCCATTGATCGCATTGCCGCAGGCCTTGGCCTTGCGGAAAACGACCGCCGCATCGCGGCCGTGACCGCCCTGTTTCACGACCTCGGCCGCTTCCCCCAGTATCAAAAGTACCGGACCTTTCGCGACCCTGATTCGGAGAATCATGCCAAGCTATCCATCTGGGAGCTGAATCGTCACCGCGTCCTCCAACCCCTCGATTTTAGTGAGCGCCAGATCATCAGGCGCGCTATTTTCTTTCACAACCGGCTCCGCATCCCTGAAAATCTGGATCCCCAAACCCTTCTGCACTGCCGACTCATCCGTGATGCCGACAAGGTCGATATCCTGCGGGTTATGGCCGAGCACTTCCAGATGGAAGAATCCATGCGAAATCCAGTGATTACCCTTGGACTTGGGACGGACACGCTGATCCGTGAAGAGGTTTACCGCCTCCTGTTCGAGGGACGGGCCATGAGCTACGCCAAGCTGAAGACCACCAATGAATTTAAAGTATTGCAGATGAGTTGGGTTTTCGATATAAACTTCCAGCCAACATTTGAGATCCTGAAGGAGAGAAACGATATTGGTAAAATCGCCGCCACCTTGCCCGATACGCCACTTCTTCGAGAAGCGCTTAATCTTGTCAATGACTATATCGAAAAACGCTTGAAGGACCAGTAAGAGTCGGCCTTACAGCACTTGCCGCACCCTGAGGCAGTAGGACTTCAATGGATACTTTTTCACCAAATTTCTTCATTCAGTTTGCACAGATCACGCTATGACACCGGATACCGTAACAAAACCACTCCCCCATCCTAAATACCGTCCTGACATCGATGGGCTGCGGGCAGTGGCAGTGCTTGCTGTGATCTGCTTTCACGCCTTTCCCCAGGTTCTTCAAGGCGGGTTTATTGGGGTCGATGTTTTTTTTATTATTTCGGGTTTTCTGATTTCCAGCATCCTGCTCAGAAGCTTAAAAAAAGGCATATTTAGCTTTAAAGAGTTTTATATCCGTCGAATTTTACGCATTTTTCCGGCGCTGATTGTCGTTTTAAGTGTTTGTTATTGTATTGGCTGGTTGGTTCTCTTGCCCGAAGAGTTTCAACAACTCGGCAAACACATGATTGGCGGGGCAGGTTCTGTGTCGAACCTGTTTTTTTGGAAAGAGGCCGGCTATTTTGACAATTCTGCGGCAACCAAGCCCTTGCTGCACCTTTGGTCTTTGGGTGTAGAAGAGCAATTTTATATTGTCTGGCCATGCCTGCTGTTGCTGGCATGGAAACGGAACATCAATGCGCTGACAATGGTTGCCTGTATTATTGCCGGTTCTTTTGCCGTGAATGTTTATACCGTTCATACTGATGCCGTACAGTCATTTTATTCCCCCGTTGCCCGTTTCTGGGAGTTATTGCTGGGTGGTTTACTGGCGTACATTCAGCTGCACAAGATTCATGTTGAGCAACGGGTCAGGCAGTCCATTAACAGCCTGTTAAGCAAGTTTACACCACGTAGATTGCCGGCGTTAAACCCCATCATGCTCCAACACAGCCTTTCCATCCTCGGTGTTTCCCTTATTGTCTTTGCCGCAATTTTTGCAGACAAAAAAAAGCTTTTCCCTGGGTGGTGGGCGCTGCTGCCCACTCTGGGCGCCTATCTGGTCATTTCGGCAGGGCCACTCTCCGTATTGAATCGTCGGATCCTTTCAGCGCGCCCTCTGGTTTGGATTGGTCTCATCAGTTACCCGCTTTACTTATGGCATTGGCCGCTCCTCTCCTTTGCCACCATTATGGAAGTCAAGACCCCATCGCCCGGCATCAGGGTGACCGCCGTAGCCCTTGCCTTTGTCCTGGCCTGGCTGACTTACCAATTTGTTGAGCGGCCGATACGCTTTGGTCAACGCAGTAAAACCAGAATATCGGTGTTGATGCTTCTTATGGTTCTGTTGGCGGCATTAGGCGGGAGCGCTTATGTGAAAGGGAATGTGCGCAGCTCAACTTTGACAAAAGAGATGCTCGATCAAATCAAAAAATTAGGTTTCGGATTGCACTTTGCCAAATGGTCGCCCTGCCCCAATGAAGTCAATACCTGGAACTGTAAAATCCTCAATCCGCATAAACCTGCCGAAATAGCTTTGATTGGCGACAGCCACTCTGTGCATCTGGCATCCGGTTTAGCCGAGCTGGATACGATCGTCAGCCGGAATATCATCAGCCGAAACGGGAATGGCTGTATGCCTGTTTTTGAACTGGAGCTGGCCGGAAAGCGTTATTATTCCTGTGAAGATAACGCTATCAATAAAGCACTTGAAGAGGCAATAAAATCAGAAAGCATTAAGGTGATTATGCTCAGCGGGTATGCCGTGTGGAAAATACGTCCGATCAACGATGAGCTTCAGTTGGAAGAGATCTCTGATGAACAGGTCAAAGAAAATGCTGCCATACTGGAAAAGGCTTTGGATATAACACTGACGCGCCTCGTTGCTTCAGGCAAGAAAATCGTTTTCTTCGTTGACACACCTGTGTTGGATTTTGAACCTACTGAGTGCAGCTCCAATATCCGGCCCCTTTATCTTATGGGTCATACCAGCAAAGACCCTTGTGCCCTGCCCCGCCCGCTATTTGAAAAACGCAACGCCGAATATCACCGTATCATGAGCTCTGCCCAAAAGGCATTTCCCACAGTCAAATTTATCAATCTTTATGATTATCTTTGCGACCAGGAGTTTTGCTACGCGCTGAAAGACGGTGTGTTGTTGTATCGGGATCATAGCCACTTAAGCGCGGATGGAAGCCGCTATCTGTTTGGCAAATTGGCGGATGAATTGAAATTATAACCCGTAAGGCGGTTTCACGGCGGCTTACGTGAGACAGGGCAAAGAGTTTCCAAATTTTCGTTCAGGCCCTCTTGGCCACTTCAATTATATTTTATGAGAACGACGGAGCACCTCGTCCGGCATCAAGATGGTTTTTTCTTGACAAAGATCAGGCCGTGAATTAATTCAACAAGAGTAAAATCAAAAAAATCGTACTGATTGTAACATTGTTGTTTAAGTATAAAATACTTGTTTTTTAATTCTATTTTGGAGGTGTATTATGGCTTGGGATATCGTAATCGATTTAGACAAATGCGTTGGTGATGAAGAATGTGTAAACGCCTGTCCTGCTCAGGTATATGAGATGCGTGACGGCAAGGCCTTTGCTGCCGAGCCTGATGAATGCCTTGGCTGTGAGACCTGTGTTGAAGTTTGTCCCGAGGGTGCCATCACCGTCACTGAAGTGTAATCTCCATCGACCTCAGTCTGTGACAAGCCCATTCCCTCTTGGGGGAATGGGCTTGTCTTGTTTTAAGGCACCCCCTTCAGGATAGTGGTTCCAGATGCTCAAACAAACACTTACAAAGTTAAAGCCAGGGGCTCCCAGACGGATTCATCTGTTACTTGCAGCTACTTTGTGGAGTGGAATAGGATGCATGCTCATCTTCCGTGGAGTTTCCTGGCTGGTGACCGTCAAAGGTCTCTGGATCATGATTCCGGCCCTGATTGTCGGGACCATGAAATCATTGTTTATACTTGATAAAACCGCCCAAAAAGGGGTACGACGTATCCTGGAAATGGCAGATGGAAGGTGCCTGGGAGCGGTCTATTCGATACGAACATGGCTGTTGGTTCTGGTCATGATGGGAACCGGCATGGCACTGCGCCATTCGGCCATACCCAGAGAGATCCTGGGGGGCTTGTATGTGACGATTGGCTGGGCCTTGTTTTTTTCCAGTCGCCACGCCTGGAGAGCTTGTCGGCATTTTTTTCCGAAAAAACCGTAATTATTTCATCTGTGCAAAAACACTCACTCGCTTCGACGAGTATTAGTCCTACTACCTTACAGCGTAATCTCAAGATATTACAATAACAAGTCGGCAAAGATATTTAAATCATGGCTGTGCAAATAAATTTGAGGATAATAAATGATATCTTTTATTGAAAGACCCACTCAAATACTGATTGATTTGCAAAATATGGCTTGGAATCTTGATGCTATCAGGCAATTTACAGGTAACAAAAAAATGCTTGTCGTTGTCAAGGCCAATGCCTATGGACACGGTTTAGTAGAAGTTGCAAAATTCTTACAAGATTACTCAATTCGGTGTGCGGCACAGCTTGAGTTGGGCGTGGCCTATATTGAAGAAGCCGTAGAGCTGAGGATGAAAAGCATAACAATACCAATTCTTGTTATGGGAGCCGCTATAAAAGAGCAAATATATCTTTATATTAAAAATAACATTAATATCACGGTATCATCAATTGATAAATTGAATCATGTAATATGTGAAGCTACCAGATTAAATATAAAAGCAAATATCCATATTAAAATTGATACTGGAATGTCTCGAATTGGAGTTAAAGAATCCACTGCTCCCAGTTTAATAGAAAAGTCATTAACAAATAAATTTATAAAGATAAATGGCATATATTCCCATTTTGTTTCTTCAGAAATTAAAACTGGCAACACAACCTCCATACAACTGGAAAAGTTCCTTAACGTATGTGAATATTTCAATAAAATCGGGGAAGAAATACCAACTAGGCACATAGCTAATTCTGGAGCCATTATAAATAATAAAGAATCATATCTTGATATGATTCGCCCAGGCATAATAACATATGGTGTTTATTCAACTAACACCATGGAAAAACCTATTCCCTTAAAGCCTGTTATGAGTCTTGTTTCACAAGTTAGTTATTTTAAAATTATCGAAGAAGGATGTTCTGTAAGTTATGGTTCAACATGGACAGCAAGCAAGCCAACAAGAATAGCAACTATTCCAATTGGATATGGAGATGGATATCAACGAGCGCTATCAAACAAGGCAGAAGTTATTATTAATGGCAATAAACACAAAATTGTCGGAAATATCTGCATGGATCAGTTGATGGTTAATTTAACAGACCATAGTGCTTATAATGGCGATCAGGTTATTTTAATCGGCAATCACGGCAATTGTAAAATTACTGTAGAAGAGCTTGCTGATAAAGCAAATACGGTACCTCATCATATACTAACAAATCTCAATGAGAGAATTCCTCGATTTTATAATTATTGGTATAATTGACATATTCATGAAAAGTCCAATCACGACCTTCCTCAAACCATAACTTATTGAATTAACTAAATATGATACAACGCCAACTAAAACAAGTCATTGACGCCTGTTTTGAGCAGGGGGTCAGCATAGGACAATGGCCGGCAGATCTGGCCGGGAAATATACGGTAGAAGTTCCCAAGCGAGAAGGCCAGGGGGATTTTTCCACCAATATGGCCCTGATTCTCGCCGGCGCCCAAAAAAGCAATCCCCGGCAGATTGCCGCCCAATTAGTGACCATCCTTGAGAAAGAAACGGAACTCATCGATCACCTGGAGATTGCCGGCCCCGGGTTTGTCAATATCTTCCTGAAGGCCAGGGTCTGGCAGCACACCCTTTTTCCTGTGCTTGAACAGCGGGATCATTTTGGTCTGTCCACGATCGGCAAGGGCAAAAAAGTAATGGTGGAGTTCGTCAGTGCCAATCCCACCGGCCCACTCAGTGTTGGTCATGGCCGCCAGGCCATCCTCGGCGACACCATTGCCCGTCTGCTGACCGCCACTGGTCATGATGTCTTCCGAGAATATTATTTCAATGATGCCGGGCGGCAGATGCGGGTTCTCGGTGAATCCACCCGGGCCAGATATCTGGAACTGCTGGATCTGCCCAGCCAGTTCCCGGAAGATGGCTATCAAGGTGGCTATATCCTGGATATTGCCAGGGAGATGATTGCCGAGCATGGGGATTCTCTCAAAGACCAGACGGATGTCGCCCCCTTCACCCAGAAGGCCAAGGAGCTGATCTTCAAGGACATTTCCGGGACCCTTGAGCGAATGGGAATCGTCTTTGACAACTATTTCAACGAACACACCCTCTACGAAAATGGCCATGTGGACTCAGTAGTCGCCGAACTCAGGGCCAAAGGGCTGGTCTATGAAAAAGAGGGCGCTACCTGGTTCAAGACCACCGAGTTTGGCCAGGAACAGGATCGGGTCATCATCAAGAGCACCGGCGAGCCCACCTATCGCCTGCCGGATATCGCCTATCACCGGGAAAAATTCCGGCGCAACTTTGACTGGCTGATCAATGTCTTCGGCTCCGATCATATCGCCACCGTCCCTGATGTGCTGGCCGGGGTACGGGCCCTGGGCTATGACGACTCCAAGGTAACGGTGGTCCTCCATCAGTTTGTGACCCTGATGCGTGACGGAAAACAGGTGAAGATGTCCACCCGCAAGGCGACTTTTGTCACGGTGGACGAACTCCTTGACGAGGTCGGGGTTGACGTGGCCCGCTTCTTTTTCATGATGCGCAAGGCCGACAGCCAGCTTGAGTTTGACCTGGATCTGGCCACTAAAGAGAGTCAGGAAAATCCGGTCTATTATGTGCAATATGCCCATGCCCGGATCTGCTCGATCCTGCGTCAGGCCGGGGAAAAGGGTGTGGAAAAACTGCCCTTGCCGGATGTGGATATCTCCCTGCTGGTCGAGCCGGAGGAATTGCAATTATTAAAGAGCATGGCCGCCTTCCCCGCCATGATTGAAGACGCGGCCCTTGGTCTTGCCCCTCATCGGGTCATATTTTTCCTGATGGAGCTTGCAGGTCAGTTTCATAGCTATTATAACAAGCATAAAGTTATTACTGATGCCATTGGACTCAGTCAGTCCCGGCTCTGCCTGATGGAGGCCTTGCAGGTGGTCTTCCAGAACGGACTGCGAATCGTCGGATTAACGGCACCGGAAGAAATGTGACAGGAGCCGTTGCAGAATGGCCGCGACACCACGAAAACAGACAAAAAAGATCAAGTTTGAGCTGACGTTCAGCGCCATGGCCGGAGTGGGCGTCGTCTTTTTCTGCATCTTTCTGTGGATGTTTCTGCTGGGCGTCTGGGCTGGAGAATCTTTACTGCGGCCATCAAAGATAGCAAAGGCGGAGACCAGCACGACCGCAGTGCTCAAAAAATCAGATTAAGCACCAAGACAAGCAATGATACGAAACGCCCGCATGGACGATGTGAAGACGATCCACTCCCTGCTCAATCATTTTGCAGCCAAGGGACTGCTGCTTGGTCGTTCCATCAGTTCTCTGTATGACCATCTTCGTGACTTTATTGTGCTCACCGATGAAGCGGGGCAGATCCTTGGCGTCAGTGCCCTGCAGATCAGCTGGGAAAACCTGGCTGAAATCAGGTCGCTGGCGGTCTTGGAGGCTGCCCAAGGCCAGGGACTGGGGGCGCAATTAGTTCAGGCCTGCCTTCAGGAGGCGAAAAAACTGGAAATCGAAAAGATCTTTACCCTGACCTATCAGGCAGGCTTCTTTCGTAAACAGGGTTTTACCGATATCGACAAACGGGATCTACCCCACAAGATCTGGAGTGATTGTCTCCACTGCCATAAGTTTCCTGACTGTGACGAGGAAGCGCTGGTCTTCACCATGAATTCAAATTGAAGAAAATGATATGATTGGAAAATTACTGACAAAAGTCTTCGGCAGCACCAATGACAGGGCGCTCAAACTGATCAAGCCTCTGGTAACCCGGATCAACGAGCTGGAGGATTCCGTCCTGTCCCTCGATGATGCCCAGCTTGCCGCCAAAACCGTGGCCTTTAAAGAACGACTGGCCAACGGTGAGCCCCTTGACGATCTCCTCCCTGAATCCTTTGCGGTGATGCGTGAGGCGGCAAAACGGGTCCTGGGGGAGCGACACTACGATGTCCAGCTTATTGGCGGCGTCATTCTGCATCAGGGCAAGATTGCCGAGATGAAGACCGGTGAGGGCAAGACCCTGACCTCTACCCTGCCCACCTATCTCAACGCCCTCACCGGCAAGGGGGTGCATGTAGTCACTGTCAACGATTATCTGGCCGCCCGTGATGCTGAATGGATGGGCAAGGTGTATCAATTCTTAGGCGTCAGTGTCGGGAAAATCATCCATGGCCTGGACGATGTCGCCCGTCGGGCCGCCTATGCTGCCGACGTCACCTATGGAACCAACAATGAGTTTGGTTTTGATTATCTGCGTGACAATATGAAATTTGAGATGAGTGATTTCTGTCAACGCGGATTTAATTTCGCCATCGTTGATGAGGTCGACTCTATCCTGATTGATGAGGCCAGGACGCCGCTTATTATCTCCGGTCCCGCGGAGATTTCAACCGAGCTCTATAACAATGTTGACACGATCATGTCGCATTTCCATGTGGATGAACATTATACCGTTGATGAAAAGGCCAAACAGGTGGCCCTGACGGAAGAAGGGGTTGCCCTGGGTGAACAACTGCTGGAAGTAGAAAATCTATACGATCCCTCGAGCATCGAGCAACTGCACCACCTGACCCAGGCCTTGAAGGCCCATATCCTTTTTCAGCGTGACGTTGATTATATTGTCAAAAACGGTGAAG
Organism: uncultured Desulfobulbaceae bacterium; assembly: GCA_903887485.1. Classification (GTDB taxonomy): domain Bacteria; phylum Desulfobacterota; class Desulfobulbia; order Desulfobulbales; family Desulfocapsaceae; genus UBA2270. Next base: position 11,171 of record CAISPV010000039.1, read on the forward strand.
TCGTCATTGTCGATGAGTTTACCGGCCGCACCATGGAAGGCCGACGCTACAGCGAAGGTCTGCATCAGGCGCTTGAAGCGAAGGAGCATGTCGCCATTCAGAAGGAAAATCAGACCCTGGCCTCCATCACCTTTCAAAATTATTTCCGCATGTACGACAAGCTCTCCGGGATGACGGGGACCGCCGACACCGAGGCCCCTGAATTCAAGAAGATCTACAATCTAAGCGTCATCATCATGCCCACCAACCAACCCATGGTCCGCAAAGATTTTGCCGATGTGATCTATAAAAATGAGGCGGCAAAATATCGGGCGGTGGTGCAGGAGATCAAAAATCTGCATACCATTGGCCAGCCGGTCCTGGTGGGAACCATCTCCATTGATGTCTCCGAGAAGATCTCCAACATGCTCAAGAAAGAAAAGGTTCCCCACGAGGTGCTCAATGCCAAACAACATGATCGTGAGGCCGAGATTATCGCCGGCGCCGGCCAACTGGGCAAGGTCACCATTGCCACCAACATGGCAGGCCGCGGCACCGATATCAAGCTCGGCGCAGGGGTGTGTGAAGTGGGCGGCCTCCATATCCTTGGCACCTCCCGCCATGAATCCAGGCGTATCGATAACCAGTTACGAGGAAGATCCGGACGTCAGGGCGATCCCGGCTCTTCCCGTTTTTACCTCTCGCTCGAAGACGACCTGCTCCGTATCTTCGGTTCAGGGCGGATCGCCGGGATCATGGACAAACTGGGCATGGAAGAGGATGAGCCCATTGAGCATAACATGATCTCCAAGGCCATCGAAAATGCCCAGCGCAAGGTGGAAGGACATAACTTTGATATCCGTAATCACCTGCTTGAGTATGATGATGTCATGAACAAGCAGCGTGAGGTTATCTACCGCCAGCGACGTGAGGTTCTGGCTGGTGAAGATCTTGTTGTTGTTGTTAAAAACATGATATCCGACCTGATTGATACCGTGGTGGAGGATTTTTCTCAAGATCGGCATGCCTCAGAAGATTGGGACTGGCAGGACTTTGACAAACGAATGCTGGAAACGTTCAACATTCAGCCGGAATGGACCGAACAGGATCGGGCCGGTATGAACAAAGAGAGCTTCCGCGAGAAATTGAGTGAACTCGTTGCCAATGCCTATACAGCCCAGGAACAACGCAATACCGTGCCGGTACAGCGACATCTGGAACGAGTAGTGCTGCTGCAGATGGTTGACGATCTGTGGAAAGACCACCTCTTGTCCATGGATCACCTGAAACAGGGGATCGGGCTCAGGGGGTATGGCCAGAAAAATCCCTTGATTGAGTATAAAAAAGAAGGGTACCACCTGTTTATGCGGATGATCGAGATGGTTAAGGAACAAACTGTTTCCACCCTGATGCGGGTGCATGTGGTCCAGGAAGACGAGGTTACCCGTCTGGAAGAGGAACACCGCCGACGCCAGGCCCAGGAACTGCAATTAAACATGGGAGCGGCCGGTGTAAAAGAAACCGAACCAGCCCCGCAAAAACCGGTAAAACGTGAAATTGACAAGATTGGCCGTAATGCCGATTGTCCATGCGGTTCAGGGAAAAAATATAAAAAATGTTGCGGACTGCCGCAATAAGCGGTCACTGATCAACTGTCAGATTTGTGCTGAAGAGTGAGTGCTGACCGTAACATGCTCCTTTCCATCATTTTCAAGGAAGCACACCCATGGCAAAACATGTAGGCATTCTCACGGCAGGCGGTGACTGTCCAGGTCTCAACGCGGCAATCCGTGCCATCGGCAAGGGCGCTATGAATACCGATATGCGGGTAATCGGCTTTCGTGATGGATTTCGTGGGATAATGGAGAACCGGATTGTCCCGCTGGAAGGTGAGTCGATGATAGGGCTGTTGACCCTTGGCGGCACCATTCTTGGCACCAGTCGTGACAAACCGCACAGGATGCCGGTGGACGGAACCCTGATGGACATGACTGACGTTATTGTCGACAACTACCACCGTCACCAGCTAGACGCCCTGATCTGCATCGGCGGAGGAGGAACCCAGAAAAACGCCTATCGCCTGGCGCAAAAGGGCCTCAACATCATCACCCTGCCCAAGACCATTGATAATGACGTGGCCATGACCGATATCACCTTCGGTTATGACACGGCGCTGTCCATTGCCACCGAGGCCATCGACCGCCTGCATTCCACTGCCCACAGCCATCATCGCATTATTGTCGTCGAGATCATGGGCCATAAGGCCGGCTGGCTGGGACTTGGCGCCGGCCTTGCAAGCGGCGCCGACGTTATCCTTATCCCCGAGATCCCTTACGATATTCAACTTGTGGCGAATGCCATCCATAAACGTGTACAACGGGGACGCAACTTCAGCATTGTCGCCGTCTCTGAAGGAGCGCTCTCACTGCAAGAGCATGAAACCTTGACTGCCCTCCAAACCAGAAAAGAAGAGGCCAAGGCGCAGAATGAAAAGAAGATGATGCGGCAGGTTGTGGACGATCTGGCCGAGTTTGAGGAAAAACGAACCAATCATACCCTGAATCTGGCACGGATGCTGGAAAAATTAACCGGCCTTGAGGCACGACTGACCATCCTTGGTCATCTGCAACGTGGAGGGACACCATCAGCTGCCGACCGGGTGCTGTCCACCAAACTTGGCACCGCCTGTGTCCGTCTGATCGAGGAAGGGGTTTTCGGGGTGATGGTAGCGGTGCAAGGCCGAAAGATAGTGACTGTGCCGCTGAAAGAAGTCGTCAACAAACGGAAGGTTGTGCCGTTGGATCATGCCTGGATTGAATCAGCCCGCAGCGTCGGCACCTGCCTGGGTGATTGCCTCTAAAGTAATTCCAGAAAGCAGAAAGAGACCAGTAAGTTGTATGGCTCTTACCGGTCTCTTTCTACTTTGTTATCTTGTTCGTTACCCGTGTAACTTGTCAGGGGTCAGCAGATTTTCCTGCATATGCTGCAATTCATCAATCCCTGAAATAATGATCTTCGGATCAGGGGTTAAATGTTTATCCGGAAGTTTGTCGGTATAGTTCATTGATGAAAGGATAAACTTCATGCAGTTGATCCGCGCCATCTTCTTATCATCTGTACGGATAATGGTCCAGGGAGAGTTGGATCGATTCGTCTCCGACAGCATCTGGAATTTACGGACTGAATACTGATCCCAGTACTTCTGGGCCAGATTATCGACAGGTGAAAGTTTGTACTGCTTCAAAGGATCAATTTTTCTGGCCTCGAACCTTTCCTTCTGTATCTCTCGGGAAACAGAAAAATAAAACTTGAACAGTTTGATCCCGTCTTTTACCAGAAGCTCCTCCACCATCGGCGCATCTTTCAAAAATCGTTTATTCTGTTCGTCCGTACAATAACCCATGACCGGTTCAACCATGGCCCGATTATACCAGCTCCGGTCAAAGAGAACGATTTCACCGGCATGGGGCAACTCCTCGATATAGCGCTGAAAATACCACTGACTCTGTTCAGTTTCATTCGGTTTTGCCAGGGCTACCACCCTCGTATTCCGGGGGTTCAGATTACTTATAATCCGTTGGATGGTGCCACCCTTCCCTGCCGCGTCGCGGCCCTCAAAAATGGCCAGGATCCGTTCGCCGCTCTTCTGCATATGTTGCTGCAGTTTCATCAATTCAATCTGCAGGATCTTTAATTCCGCCTCATAGGCCAGATCGCTTTCTTTTACCCAAACAGCAACACGGCCATCTTCTTTTTTGGCATCGCGATTTCTTATGGCCGTTCCCTCAAGAAGATTAACCTCCTGTTTTTCATCACTCTTTTTGTTATTTTTTGCCATGGTATCATGCATCCTTACATCTTAGCGGAATAATAGGGAAAGCGTTAGTGGAGACACAGACCTCTTCAATACCCTTGCTCAACTGAGAGGAACACCAAATTCTTTTTCCTGTTTCAGCATAATTCGTAATTCCTTGTCACCGGGAATAACAATTTCAGAATTCGCGGTAAAGTTCAGCGTTCGACTGCGTCCCCGGTATTTTACTGAATTGAGAATCAACTTCATGGTTTCCAGCCTGGCAAGATGTTTATTATCAGAACGGATAATCCACCATTTTGAATTTTTGGTATGGGTCTTCTGCAGCAGGATCTTTTTCTTTTCCGTAAACTCATTCCACAATTCCTGCGCCTGCAGATCGACTTCACTCAGTTTCCATTGACGGAGAGGATCATTCTTCCGACGTTCAAATCTTTTGGCCTGCTCCTCCTTGGTCACCGAAAAATAGAGCTTCAGGAGAATGGTCCGCCCGGCATCCAGAATGAAATTCTGCTCATACGTGGTAACTTTATGCAGGAATCGATGATATTGTTCATTTGAGCAAAAGCCCATAACCGGTTCAACCATGGCCCGGTTATACCAGCTTCGATCAAAAAGCACAATTTCACCGGCATGGGGGAAACGTTCGATATAGCGTTTCATATGCAACTCTGTTCTCTGCTCATCGGTTGGTTTTCCCAATGCCTCGATCCGATATCGTTTTTCATTCATGTACCGGGTGACAGCCCGGATCGTTCCCCCTTTTCCCGAGGCATCACGACCATCAAAAAGAATGATCATTTTTTTACCGGTTCGTTCAAGATGGGCATGCATCTTGATCAGTTCAGCCTGAAAAGGCTTCAACTCTTCTGCATTACAATAGTTGAGCAACGCTGACGCCACTATTGCTTCCTTGTGTCGTGCGTTCAAGACCTTAATAATCTTACTGCTTATTTCCTCAGATGCGTGTTGTTTCTGTTCATTATCAAGGTTTTTAACAAGCTGACGAACAATGGCAGTAGCTCCTTTTTGTTCCGCAACAGGGAGTTGCTTCTTTTTAGCAGCTGGTGACATATTAATCTCCTGGCACGAAAATGATATTTCTGTCAAAAAAAATGAGAATGCTATTAAACAATTACACAGTAACAACAAAAAAAACAAGAAGTGCAAACAGGATATAGAGGACAAGAAGCAATCTCACCCTATCCTCACACAATCCTAACGATACACAAATGCTGCATCTTATTTAGAATGGATAGTTAAAACGTTAAAAAACCAGTATGAATAAGCATTGTATCCAGTATAATTAAAGCATATTGATTTTTTATAAAAACATGCAAGAAACAGCCGAAAATGTATTCATCGACAAATCAAACAACACAAGGAGAAGACTATGACAACAATAAAGATCAAAGGCATGAGCTGTCAACACTGTGTAGGCTCTACCAAAAAAGCGCTTGAAGCAATAGACGGGATCTCCAATGTCCAGATAGATCTGGCACAAGGGGAAGCGACATTTGATGGCAAGGTAGATATCCAAACGGTGAAAGAGGCAATCACCAAAATTGGCTTTGAGGTAGTACAATAAGCCGCTATAAATAAGATAGCCACTTGAGTGGCCAGAGCGGCATAAGGCGCCGTTACGAACAAGTTATAAAGAGACAAGTTGTTTCGTAACGGCTCTTTACCATCACAAGGGGCAGGATGATCTGTTCTGTCCTCTTTTCAACCTATGTGACGATGAGGTCAAAAGGAATTAAATCCCATATTGCAGTCACCCTGGCAATTCTCCTGACTCTCGGCATGTTCTTGACAAGCATGGTTGTCACCATCTTCTGGCAACGGAGCTTGATGCGTGCGGAGAGGGGAAAGGCGACCTCCATACTCTCTACCGCCGCTTATCTTACCAAAGAGACACCGGACGACAAGGGTATTTTCTCGCAAAAAATGCTGACTCGCCTGCAACAGGATCTGGGCGCATCGTGTATCATGCTGTCTATCAATACTATCCTCACCAGGATTCCTGAAAAATGTGACACCGCCGACTCGACACTGCAGGAAAATCTGAAACAGGTTGTCAAAGCAGGGGTTGCAAGCTCAAGAATAATCGACACAGAGCCAAACCTTCCTTTTCTGGGTCGCAAGCTGCTGGTAACGGCCATCCCTTTCCAACAGCATGCCATGCAAGGCGGGATAGGCGCTGTAATTTCCTTGCAGTCCGTGGATGACCAGATAAGTCAGGGACGTAAGCTTGCCTCTCTCTATATATTCGTCAATGCCCTTATCCTCACGACCATCGGCCTATTTCGCTTGATTCAAGTTGTGGTCCGTCCCATCGAACATCTGGTCACACTGACGGACACCTATCAGAGCACTGAAAACAGCCCTTTTTTTTCTGATAAAGAGGGCAATGAACTTGGCCAGCTTTCCATTTCCTTGAACAAAATGCTCCATCGTATTGACGATGACCGGCAGAAACTGCGTGACACGGTGGACTCACTTGAAAAAGCAAATCAACAGTTGCGCGCCACCCAGCAAAAAATGGTACAGACTGAAAAGATGGCAGCCATCGGCAGACTGGCAGCCGGTCTTGCCCATGAAATTGGCAATCCCATTGGAATTGTGCAGGGTTATCTTGAGCTGTTAGGACAATCCGGCCTGACAAGAGAGGAGCAGGAACAATTTTCCAGTCGCTCTCTCCAGGAGTTGAGGCGAATCAATCGTCTTATTCATCAACTCCTCAATTTTTCCAGGACCCGAGCCGATGATTTCGGCAATACAGAGATCCACCCCTTACTCCACGAGCTTATTGACATGCTTCAGGCCCAGAAAGAATTGGCGGGTCTGGAATTTCAATTCCATCTTGATGCCGAGTATGATCGGGTAACGGCCAATAGTGAGAGTCTCCATCAAGTCTTTCTCAACTGCTTGCTGAACGCCATTGATGCCATCAAAGAATGCGACGATACCACCCATAAGGGCAAGATAAGCCTCTCTACTGTCAATACCACCAGTAACGAGGGAAGGCACTTTATTCAGGTCACGATCCAGGACAACGGCATCGGGATTAAAGATACAGACAGAGACAGCCTGTTTGACCCATTCTTTACCACCAAGGAACCAGGCAAAGGAACCGGTCTTGGCCTTTCTGTCTCCTTCGCACTGGTTGAAGGAGTGGGCGGGCAAATGCAGATAACAGGCGAAGAAAATCAGGGCGCCACGGTATGCATCCTTCTCCCTTTGTGGGCGAATCGGTGAACCAACTGGTTAACACTCTTTTAGAACTCATATTTTCGATATTATGAAACAAAACAGAACATTACTGATCATCGACGACGAAGAAAACATGCGTCACATGCTGCAGGCCATGGTGAGTCGTCATGGTTACACAGTAGAAACTGCCGTTGATGGCCAGGATGCCCTGAGCAAGATTGCCGGGCAACACTTCGATTTCATCCTCTGCGATATCAGAATGCCGAACATGGACGGTATTTCCTTTCTCCAGAAAGCAGAGCCAGCCATCCAGACATCGACCGTTATCATGATGTCAGCGTATGGCACCATCGACATGGCCCTGGAAGCGATCAAGGCTGGGGCCTATGACTTTATTTCAAAACCCTTCAAGACCGACGAAGTTCTGCTTACCCTGAAAAAAGCAGAAGAAAGAGAGCTGCTCAAACAGGAGAACCGCCTGCTGAAGAAGCAGATACACGAGATCACGACCGGTGATGGTTTTGACAAAATGGTGGCCAGCAGCAAGTCCATGCATTCCCTGTTCGCCCTGGCCAGAAAAGTTGCCCCTTATGACACGACCGTCCTCATTATCGGTGAATCGGGCACGGGAAAAGAGCTGGTGGCCAAAGGAATTTACGCGTCATCACCGCGCAACAAACAGCCCTTTATTGCCGTGAACTGTGGCAGTATCCCAGGGAATTTACTGGAAAGTGAGCTTTTTGGATATGTCAAAGGTGCGTTTACCGGAGCAGACAAAACCCGGAAAGGCATCTTGACTGAGGCAGACGGAGGAACGCTTTTCCTCGATGAGATAGGGGAGCTCCCCTCAGACATGCAGGTAAAGCTCCTCCGGGTCTTGCAGGAGGGAGAGATAAAACCTGTTGGCGCCAATAAAACTGAACAGATCAATGTTCGTATCCTGGCCGCAACTGCCAGAAATCTGGAGGATGAAGTGCGGCAGGGAGCATTTCGGGAAGACCTGTTTTACCGCCTCAATGTCCTGACCATCCACATTCCCCCCTTGCGAGAAAGACCTGAAGATATTCCCCTGTTGTGCAATCACTTCATAAAAAAAGGCTATGTTCCCTTTAAGTGTTGAAACTGCCCCAGAGAAATGGCGAGCAAAGACTCTGGTGAAATTTGG
>CAISPV010000040.1 GCA_903887485.1 uncultured Desulfobulbaceae bacterium
GGCCTGAATCTCATCAAAGAAAAGAAGCGTCTGACCGGGAATGATTCGACCAGTTGTCAATTCTAGAAGGTTCAGTATCGATTGAGGATCAAGATTCTCAGCGAAATGAGGGTGAAGATCGCGACGTTTTTCCAGATCTATTTTGACAAAGCTATTAAATTGTTTTGCCAGAACATTCTCAACAAGCCATGTTTTCCCAACCTGGCGCGCCCCACGAATTATCAGTGGCTTACGACGTGGCGAATCTTTCCAGCCTGCAATCTGTTTTTCAGCCAATCGTTGCATGCAATATTCTCCCTTGTTTCAGACGTGTTAGTACAGAGTGTACATCAGACCACAACTGCATACTACTTCCACGAAAGATATAAAGTCAAGGTTGTTTCGATTATTTTAAAGTTAGAAGTCAAGGGTTTTTATTTTCATGTTGCCAGACAATTACCATCAACTGCCTTGATTTCCAATACACCAAAACCATTGCTATTGGCAAGTTTCGTTCAACTTGACACACCATGTCAGCAGTTTGTACAGATGTTGTATGTTTGCTTAGTGCAAGAAATTTCTCTCACATAGACTCACACATGGAACAAAAAAAGACCTAACCACAATATGGCTAAGTCTTTGAATTTACTGGTGGGCGAGGCGGGATTCGGACCCGCGACCTTCGGCTTCGGAGGCCGACACTCTATCCAGCTGAGCTACCCGCCCTGAACGGATCTATATGGTACTACAAATTTTGTACTTCACCATGAGCTTCAACATCAAAATTCACAAGATCGCTTCTAACAGATTACGAAATATAATACTACATTTTTCAATTTTCGATACAGCTATCGAACCATCATTGAAAGATTTGATATAATTATCTCTAGTTTATTCTGCGATCTCTTTTCGGTAGAGCTATTAACTTGGGCACTAGCTTTTCAGCGACAAACTACGGTTCCAAGAGTAGCCGCCAATGTCAAAGATACAATTACAGGTTCAAAATTACCCCTCGGGTTAAAAAAACCAGAAGATAGTTATTACAGAGGCTATTGCTAAAAAAATAAATTCAAGTTTCTTCACAGTGTGCCCATTGAGATACAACGTTAAAGCTGTGCTGACCGCCGCCTTTGCGGTTCAGCACAAGCGCCTTGTTATGATTTTTCAAGTTCATTTTTGAAAATTTTTGAATAATGCATTAATTCTGTATGAGTAGGATTATATTCTTTCCGTTGTAGCAAAGGATTAAGCCATTCCCTTGCTATTGGTACATCACCTAGAATTCTTGGCACTATATGGATATGAGCATGAGGTATTGTTTGTCCAGCAGCAACACCTGAATTCAATAATAAATTCACACCATCGTAAGAAAACGTATTTATAAAAATATCTGCCACCCTTTTTGCCAACAAATACATTGCATTGAATTCGTTCTCGTTCAATTCGTAAAGAGTAGCAATATGTCTCTTAGAAAGTACTAGCGCTTGTCCAGGATTGATTGCATCTTGAGTTAATATTAACCTTGCCAAGCTATTTTCATAAATTACTCGTTTTTCAATTTGTGGTGAGCAAAAAGGGCATTCCATATCAAACATAAAAATTTAACTCGATTTTTTAATTTGCATATTTGTCAATTTATAAGATTCTGGCCATGTGTATGCAGTCATAGAAAGTAGTCTCATCACGCCTAAATTTTTTGGAAGCGATTCCTTCATTCAAGAACCCTAGTCTGCTTAAAAATGTAATGGCATTGTTATTATTTACTACAGGATAAGCTTCTACTCTAACAACACCTTCTTCTCGCCCATATTTTAATAATTCTTTGCAGATCATATTGGCTACGCCTTTTCGCTGATATTCAGGATCAACAGTAATTCCAAGCTTTGCTACATGAAATCCATTCCCATGCCCTCTACATAAATATGCAATTGATATAACTTTTGACTTGTTAATGACTCCTATTAACCTGATCGACTTCCCTCGAACTTGTTCTTCGTGCCAAGCATCAACTTCAGCTAAATCGAAAACATCATTACGCATAAGGTATGGGAAATTATTTGCAATTATATTCGCATTGAAATACTTAAGTGCCTCAATAAGCATTTCCTTGTTTGGGTTTTTCTTTATAAAAAAACTTGATTCCATATTGTTAATTTTTTGCTGATTGATAGTAGAATTTCAAACCGCTTTCGTCATTCTTTATGTCAGCGGCCACTTCTTTGGGGTGTGACAGCGGGAATCTAACTGAAGAGGCTTTGATGTCCATTATCGGGTGGTAGAATTTTTTGCTTGTTGAGTCATTGCGGTTAAATCCGATGTTTTGGACTAAGTTATTAGTTGGCACAACACTGTAAGCATAATTACTAAGACAAGTAAGTCTCCATTTTATTCCCCATGTTAATTGTCTTTTTCCATCATAATATTCCTGAATTAATTGTTCTTGTTGTGCCTCCTCGGTACCGTAGCAAGCCAATATTTTACGCGATTTCATTTCTGGCCAATCTGAAAGGTTCTCTATGAAGTAGCTCCAAGCGCTTTTCCATGTTGCCCAACCCCATATATTAACTAACTTAGAAAATAGGTAACTTGACGTGTTGTCGATAGAAGGCAAGAAGGACATCCCTGATATTTGAAAAACTCTTTCTTCGTTTCTGTATCTGCAAAGAAGTTCATGTGCAAATCTTATAAATGATGGATTGGGAATGCAGTCATCTTCCAAAATTATCCCTTCCTCAACACTATCAAAAAACCAATTGACAGCCGTTTCAACGTTATTGCTACAGCCAAGGTTGTGATTGCTTCTTAAATACTCGACATCGCATTCCCAATTTGCTGACATAAGTAAATCATTAACTGCTTTGCATTTGATTATATCGTCATTGCAAGCTAAGCGAGGGCCATCTAAAGCTACAAATAATTTGTCAGGTTTGGCAATTAACAGAGATTTAATTAATTTCTGTATACAATCTGGCCTGTTGAAGCCAATAATTAATATGTTAGTCATAATTCGATTAAATTATTTGATTTCGCAATTCTGCCATTCTCGAAATTGCGTAAACGTAGATCACAATAAGAGGAACTAGACAAACAATTAATATCCAAACACCTACATTGTTAAGCAAGTAATAACCTGTAATCTGTGAAAAAGCAGAAATAAGTACTAGCATCAAGATGGTTGTATCATATGGATACCGCATATGCTTTTTCTTCTCCCGAAGATTTGTTTCCCATGTTAATATCCGATCACCTGCATTGTCTCGTATTCTTTCTTCCAGCTGGATTATATGACCAGCAGCTCTGTGCATTCTTTGGTATTCACCAAGCCAGATAAACAAAGAGAATAGGCATACAGATGGAACAACTAGCATTAATACTATGCTTGGTAATAACGTATCTACTTTCGCTACAGCCATTGCAGCGACACCAGAATAAAGAACACCTATAACAGCAAGACCATACGATAGAATCGTATTTCTACTTGTCATGGCAAGCAATATTTCAGCCCTCAATGCTTCATATTCCTTAATTAAAATTTCATTTGCATTCATAAAGTTCCTCTAAAGTAGAACACCATATGATTCCAACTGGTTCTTAATAGTACTTATCAAAGCAGATTCGTCTTTGTTGAATTTGATGACTTTGAAACCAAAATCACTGGAATCCTGTTGATGTTTTATTCGGTCTTCAATGTATATAATCTCGGCTGGTTGGCAGTTGAACGAATCTAAAACCACTTTAAATAATAAGTTGTTTTTTTGACCTTTTGTTGCCCCTTGCTCAAAAGAAAGCGCCATATTTTTTCGGTCAATAAATCTTAGCGTTTTAGATACTGCTAATTGTCTCTCAAACCAAAATGCAGTTTGATTCGAACAAATGCCAAGTTGAGTACGATTTTTTACGAGTAAGTTAATGAGATCATCAACGCCAGGTATTGGTATGATAAACCTCTGACTGTACTCAATACATTCCTCAACTGACCAAGGTATTTGAATATCTCTTAATATATCTTTCCAGTATTTTACCTCTAGCATCTCCCATGGATCACTACCCAGACTCATTACAGCAAAACGGTCCCAGCAATTTCTACACACTCTATTTAATTGTTGAGCGTTGAGGTCAAATAAATCTAAAATCCCTGTAGATTTTTGAAAAAATATGCCTTCCCAAATATCTTCAAAAACAACGCCACCTATATCAAAAACAACATACATTATATTTTCATTCCTTCCTTCGATTGGACATAAAAATGGCTCACTTATTATCGACAATCAGTGTACTGTCAATTTTATATTCCATAACGCACGGATGAGTAGCGCGTTGTTTGCGTCTACCTCGATCCATTTGATGTCCCGCAGAGTTTGATTTACCTTGATATTGGATAGCAGAAAAAGCGCTGCTCATCCGTGCGATGTCCCCGCGAAGCGGGGACATCAAGTTATTATCCAGTTTCTGTATACCACTCTAAATGAGTGATATACAGAAAGATGGCAATATTTCAGACCCCTGTTCGGAGTCCTGCTCTGGTCAACATACTTCAAAGTTATTGACAGCGAATACGGAGCGTCCACACATAGCTGCTAAATTTTCCCCAACGAAGCATGACAGACTGGCTCAATGCGATCAGCAGTAAATAAAACCGTCCCCCGAAACCCTTGACAGGATGACACGCGTCCTGTCACAGCCCCCTTTTCAGCATCTCCAGATATTCTTCCCATTCCAGAGGGAGCATGTTTTTTTTTCTGGTATTGCACTCCTTGCAGGAAGGCACCAGGTTGTCTCTGGTGCTGCGCCCGCCACGGGTCAGAGGGACCAGATGATCCATAGTCAGTTCCTGGAAAGAAACTATCTGCAGGCAATAATAACACTCGCCGGAAGCGGTCTTCTGCTGCCACCATCGGGTCTTGCGCATCTCCCTGGCCTTGGCCCGCTCGGTGCGGATTTCAGCCTCGTCCATCCCATCAAAACCAAAAGAATCCATCATCCGCTCACCAGCTCACCCAGCAGAATCTTGCGCACCGCCCCGACCAGATATAAAGAACCAGCCACCACAATCAGGTCTCCGACCTCGGCCAGGGCCTCAGCCCTGGCCAGGGCCCGATCAACTTGGGCAATACACTCACAGCGTTTCCGCGTCTCGGCGTCAAGATTCTCCAGCAACTGCTCAGGCGCAGCGGCCCGTTCTCCCTCCGGCCTGGTCAGCAGCAGAATCGCGGCCAACTCGGCAATCAGCGGCAGGGTATTACCCAGGTCTTTATCCAGCATGGCACCCCAGACCACGATCAGCCGTTTATACACATATTCCTGACGCAGAGTGAGCACCAGGCTCTCCACCCCAGCCGGATTGTGCGCCCCGTCAAGGAGATAGCAGATGGTGTCTTTATCCGTTGCCTGCACCTGTGCAACCGCAGCCCTGCTTTGCCGGTCCAGGCAGATATGTTCCAGACGGCCTGGCCACCGCACCGCCGCAAGACCAGCGCGAATTACCGCAGGCGAGAGCAAAAACCCGTGCGCCCGCAGCAAGGCCAACACTGCCAGGGCCAGTGAGGCATTTATAATCTGATAGCTGCCCCGCATGGAACAGCGCAAAGAATCAAGACGCTCACCGGGCATGACACCACTCACCGGCAGCCACGACCAGAACCGATCCTTGCCCGGTTCGGCATGAAAATCGTGACCATACAGATACAGGGGGGCGTTGCGCTCCTGACAGGTCCGTCGCACGACATCCAGCCCTTCATCCGCCGCCACCCCGGCCACCACCGGCACAGCGTCTTTGACAATCCCGGCCTTTTCAGCCGCCACTGCCGCCACGGTCGTACCGAGATAGGCCTCATGATCCATGGTCACATTGGTGATCACCGAGACCAGGGGCACAACCACATTGGTGGCATCCAGCCTGCCGCCAAGACCGGTCTCGAGTATCACCAGATCCAGTCCTGATTCGGCAAACCAGAGCAGGGCCAGCGCCGTGGTAAACTCAAAATAAGTTATTTTTTCCGCGCCCAGCACCCCTTTGATCCGGGTGGCCAGTTCCGCAAATTTTTCCCTGCTGATAAATTCATCGTTGATCCGGAACCGCTCCCGGACCGAGCTGAGATGGGGCGAGGTGTAGAGGCCGACCCGATATCCGGCATGCGTCAGAAGGGTCAAAAGCGTGACACTCACCGAGCCCTTGCCGTTGGTGCCCGCCACATGGACATATCGCAACCGCTGCTCGGGATGGCCAACCCGGGCCAGAAACGAGCGCATGGAGTCAAGGCCCAGCTTTATTTTATGAAACTGCAGACCTTCAAGGTAGATGTGTGCTTCCTGGTAGTTCATCACAATTCAATCAGTCACTTCAATCAGTAATTTCAATCCGTTACAATCGTCAATTTCGCATAGTCAAGATGCAGGGTTTTCAGGCCATGGCGCTCAAAGAGGACATCAACGGTGCGCACGCTGCCAAGGTTCACCACCATCCCGATCCCAAAAAAAGGATGGCTGACCTGGGTGCCTTTCACCAGATCGCTCATCGAGACCTTGTCCCTGCTTTTCCGCAAAGGGGCAACGCCAGCCTCCCTGGCAAAGGCCCCTGGAGATGGGGGCGACTGCCGCTCAGCCTCGATCCGCTCAAAAAGTCCGCCCTTGAGCTCGGAGAGAAAGGGGGACATCCCCACCCGCCGGAACTGCCGGTCCGGGGTCATCAGCTCCTTGGGATAACTCAGATAGAGATATTTCCTGGCCCGAGTGGCAGCCACATAGAGCAGCCGCCTTTCCTCTTCCCATTGCTCGCCCAGTTCCGCCTTGGCATGGGGAAACCTCCCCTCCGCCAGACCAATGACAAAGACCGCTTCCCACTCCAGCCCTTTGGCGGAATGGATTGTGGACAGGATCATCCGGTCCGCGTCCTCCTCCCGGTGCGAGGTGGCAGAATCGGGCGGGTCAAGGGTGGTATCATCGACAAAGGCCTGCAGATCCGCATACTCACTGATAATCCCCTGCAACTGCTCCAGATCCTTCTGCCGTTTGGGATAGTCATCATGATACAATCGCTCGAAGATTGGCTGATAGTAGATCATGATCAGTTCATACATGGCCGCCGGCCGTGTTTCCTGGAGCAGATCGTCAAAAAGCCGGGCCAGTCGCCGCAGCCCCTCTTCCCAAGTCTTGCCTGCCGGATACTCGGCCAGGAGCTGAAAGGGCTCCGGCGACTGGCCGATCTGGGCGGCAATCTTCTGGGCGGTCTTGGGGCCCACCTTATCCAGATGGAGCAGCACCCGGTTCCAGGAGAGGTTATCCCGGGGATTGGCAAGGATGCGCAAAAAAGAGAGGACATCCTTCATGTGCGCCGCTTCCGTCAGCTTCAGACCGCCCCGCTTCTCAAAATCCACCCCGCCGCTGGCCAGCTCAAGCTCCAGTTTATAGGAATGGAAACCGGAGCGGAACAGCACCGCGATATCCTGGAAGCGGACACCGGAGGCAACCAGTTCACTGATCTTGCCGGCAACGAATCTGGCCTCCTGCCGTTCATCATCAGCGGCAAAGAGCACGGGCCTGGCCGTCCCTTCCAGACGGGTAAAGAGGGTCTTGCTGTATTTTTCCGTGGCATGACAGATGATATCATTGGTCAGCGCCAGGATCGGCTCGGTGGAGCGGTAATTCTCTTCCAGCTTGATGATATGGGTGTCAGGAAACGACTTGGGGAAGCGCATGATATTATAGAAATCGGCGCCGCGGAAGGAGTAGATCGACTGGGAATCATCGCCCACCACCATCACATTATCATGGCCGTATGCGAGCAGACGGACGATCTCCGCCTGCACCAGATTGGTGTCCTGATACTCATCGACCATGATATGGGTAAAGCGGGAGGCAATGGCCTGACGTGTCTCCGGGACCTCGGCCAGCAGCCGCTTCCAGTTAACCAGCAGATCATCATAGTCCATCAGACCATGGGTAAACTTGAACTCCTGATAGTGTTTCTGCAGCCTGAGCAGATCATCCGTATGCTCACTGAGATGGACATACTGGGCAAAGACCAGATCCTCCAAGGCTATCGATTTATTGACCGCCCCGCTGATCATATTGATGATGATCCGCTTGGAAGGAAACTGCTGATCACGTCCGGTAAGGCCAAGAGAGGACTTCAGGAGATTGATGATTCCTTCGGCATCGGAGCGGTCAATGATGGTAAAGGAAGAGCCAAAACCAAGGGCCGCGCCATGGCGCCTGAGCAGCAGATTGGCGGTGCCATGAAAGGTCCCGCCGACTACCCGACTGCAGGAATCGTTAAGGAGCCTGCCCGCCCGCCACAGCATCTCCTGGGCCGATTTTCGGGTAAAGGTCAGCAGGAGGATATTTTCCGGGGCCACCCCTTTTTCAAGGAGATGTGCCACCCGGTAGACAAGGGTCCTGGTCTTGCCGCTGCCGGCCCCGGCTATAACCAGCACCGGCCCTTCGGTCCTGATCACGGCCTCATGCTGGGCAGGATTCAGCTCATCCAGGTCTATGACCGGAAGGCCATGATTGCTTTGAATGTTAGAGATATCAGATTGCATGGGGCCAGACTTTACCACAGTGGCGCATCCGCTGCAACGTCGGTTGACAAAGACGCAACGCCGTTTATAATAAGGCCCTCGCAGATAACTTGTGCGCAAGGCAGCAAACGAAATGGCTGGCGCAACAATCCATTCACTCTCAACAACAAGAAAATATGATGGATACCAAAATGATCGACGCCCTCTTTACCCCCGAGACCCTGCAACAACTCTTCCCCAAAGAACGTTCCAATGACTTTTTTGACGCCCTGTTCGGCGATGCCAGCGAAGGGGCCTATGACATTGAACTGGCCTATAACGGCACCGATGGCAAAAACATCACCCTGGAGTTGCGCCTGCACGAACGACCTGGCTGCTGTCTGGCCTGCAACCTGACGCAAGGCCTGCCCCAGGTCTTTGCCCGCCATCCCGTCATCAATGTGGCAGGAGTGGTTGAGGACGTGGACAAGATGCTGGCCGGACAGGCCAGGTGCCGGGAATGGTCATTGGGACACACCGAACAGCGGCGCAAAGAGATGCACCTCGTCCCCCTGATTATCCGCCTGGACGACTAAAAACCAGTGTTGTCCGGTTAGAATATTGCATTACTGTTCTAAAAATCCCTCCCCCCTGGAGGGGGGGGAGGGTCAGGGTGGGGGGGGAAGTTGCCAAATGAGGTTATATTGGCACTTTCACCCTCCCCCCAACCCCCTCCCATCAAGGGAGGGGGAGTTAAATGCAAAAACCTAACCGGACATTACTTACTAAAAACACGACAAACACCCCATGAATCTCGAACAAAAAATCGGGCAGCTTTTTCTCATTGGATTTCAGGGCGACAGCATTGATGAATCCCATCCCGTGGCCGCGGATATCATCCAGCGCAACCTGGGCGGCGTGATCCTCTTTGACCGATCTCTGGCCACAAAGCAGGACCACAATAACATCCGTTCAGCAGATCAGGTCAAGGCCCTCACCGCCACCTTGCAGGGGCTTGCCCATACCCCCCTGCTCATAGCAGTGGACCAGGAAGGCGGAAAAGTCCGCAGGCTCAAGCCGGAGCTAGGATTTCCGGCAACGGCAAGCGCCGCCGAACTTGGTCAAAAAAACGACCTGACGTTGACCACAATCCATGCGGCAACCACTGCCGACACCCTGCAAGCACTCGGCATCAATCTGAATCTGGCGCCGGTGGTTGATGTCAATTCCTTTGCCGATAACCCGGTAATCGGCAGACTCGACCGCAGCTTTTCGTCATCTCCAGAGACGATCAGCGCCCATGCCGGTGCGTGGATCAAGGCACACCGGACCAGGAGCGTCCTCAGTTGCCTCAAACATTTTCCTGGTCATGGCAGCTCGCGGGTGGACTCCCATTTGGGATTTACTGATATTACCGAGACCTGGAAGGCTGAAGAACTCCAGCCCTATAAAGATCTGATTAAGAGTGGCCTGGCCGATGCGATTATGACCGGGCATCTTTTCCATAGGGAGCTGGATCCCATTCATCCAGCCACCCTCTCCCCCCGCATCATTGGCAATCTCCTGTGCCAGGAGCTTCAATTTACCGGAGTTGTCATCTCGGATGATCTGCAGATGAAGGCCATAACCGACCGCTATGGCCTGGAAGAGGCAGCATGTCTTGCCCTGGCGGCCGGCGTTGACCTGCTTATAATAGGAAACAATCTCGATTACGACCCGGATATCCTGGCGCGGGTCATTGCCGCCATCCTGCAGGCAATAGACGCAGGAAAGCTCCAGGAAAGCCTGATTCACGAAGCCTTTGCCCGGGTTCAACAGCTTAAAAAATCTTTTAAGGAATCGTAAACAATGACCCCGTCACAGACACAGACCCACACCCCGGTAATGGGCTATATCCTGTGGCTCTTCGGCTTTATTGGCGCCCATCGTTTTTATTATGGCAGGCCCATTTCCGGCACCATCTATTTTTTTACCCTGGGATTTTTTCTGATCGGCTGGCTGGTGGATCTCTTTCTCATTCCTTCAATGAACAGAGAGGCTGATATCCGCTTTCACGCCGGGGCGATTGACTACAATCTGGCCTGGATTCTCCTCACCTTCCTGGGGCTGCTGGGCATCCATCGCCTCTATATGGGAAAATGGATCTCAGGAATCATCTACCTCTTGACTGGAGGGATTTTCGGCCTGGGATACATCTATGATTTCTGGACTCTCAATGATCAGATCAGCCTCTTAAACGGCAGCAACTGATTCAATTACGAATTACGAATTACGAATTATCTGGCTTTTAATTCGTAATTCGTAATTTCAAATTCGTAATTGATCCAAGGCCCGCCGCACAACCTGAGACAATCCCTGTAATGTTACCGGTTTCAGAAAAAATTCATCAACACCTGCCCGCTTCAACATCTCTTCGCTGATCTGCTCCGAATATCCGGTACAGAGAACAACCGGCATATCGGGTCTGATCTTCTTTATCTGAGAGCACAGATCAACCCCGGTCATCAAAGGCATAATGTAATCCGTAATCAACAAATCAAAATCATCCTTCATTTCCATGAAGAGCAACAGTGCCTCCTGAGAAGAAGACTTGCCCGTCACTCTGTACCCCAGCCCACTTAAAATACTTGTTATGATATTCAACACCTGCTCTTCATCGTCAACAACCAGAATATGCTCCGTACCGCAAGCGAGGAGAGGAACTGTCAGCACGCTCTCCACTGGACTGGATTGAAGGTCAGCAACTGGCAGATAAACATAAAAGGTAGTCCCTACGCCAACCTCACTTTGCACCTCCACCCTGCCGCCATTTCCGCCAACAATGCCATGCACCATTGCCAGTCCCATCCCTGTACCTCGGCTTTTGTCCTTGGTGGTGAAATAGGGTTCAAAGATCCTGGGTAACACGGCAGGCTCAATACCGGCTCCGGTATCAGCGACACTGAGGACCAGCCACTCACGACCATCCTGATCCACTTCACCCTTGGCAAGGCGCACAGTCAAAACCCCGACACCTCCTTCCATAGCATGAAAACTATTGGTGCAGAGATTCATCAAGACCTGATGCAACTGAACCGGATCCATCAAGACCTGCCTACACTCCGTATCAATCTCCTGATGAATCTCAATGGTGCTGGGCAGGGCCACCTTGATCAGACTCATCACCTCTTTGATGATGGGGTGGACATACAAGGCAACACTGTTCTGTTCCTGACTCCTGGCAAAGGTCAAGATCTGACCAACCAGACTCTTGGCCCTTTTGGCAGCCGCCAAAATTTCACCAATAGATTTTTCCAGTTCTTGATCCTGCTGCCCGCTTTGGCGCAGACGAAAACGCATAATCTCCGCATGGCCGATGATCGGGGTCAAAACATTATTAAAATCATGGGCAATCCCGCCGGCCAGCGAGCCTATTGCCTCCATCTTCTGCGAGTGACGCACCTGTTTTTCCAGCTGCATCTTTTGCGTAATATCCCGCGAGATTACTAATACACTCGTGACCTTCCCTGACACATCCTTGATCGGCGTGGCCACAATCTCAAAAAACTTTTTTTCCCCAACTTCCTGCTCAAACGTAACTTCCTGCATTCCCGTCTCGATCTTCCCACTCAGGAGACTGCGACGGACAACGCAATCCGCACAAACGATTTCCCCACCATGCAAGAGTTGATAGCAACACTGATCACCCTGACGGGTGCAGATTCCGTTCTCCTTACTTATGATTCTCTTACCTATGATTCTATTAGACCAGATAACCTGCAAATTACTATCGAGCAAGGCCAGTGCCCCTGGAAATCCGTCAAGGATTGCCTGCTTTTGCAGCTCAATCTCTCCCAGATTTTGCTGGGCTTCTTTCAATGCCGAAAGATCAAAGAGGGTAACGATAAGCCCTAAACCACGCCCCTCTCTATCATGAACCGTAGCCCTGGTGAAAAGGACAGACTGTACATGACCTTTTCTTCCTGAAACCAGCCCCTCAAAAGAGTCCCGGCCACCCCCGGCCAACAACTCCATGTCTTTCTGGCGATATTCTTCTGCCAAACCAGGCACCAGAAAATGATAGACACCCTGCTCCAGGATTATTTCCCGCTCGACTCCCAGAAAATCAGCCAAGGCCCGATTCACGCCAAAATAGTGCCCGTCGGCATCCTGAAAAAATGCAGGGAGAGGAATCGCGTCAAAAAGCTCTTGCTCAAAGACAAGACAGTCCTCATGGGTTGCCGCCTGCTTCACAAGAATATCCTCAAAAAGAGAATGGAAGTTTGGAGACACCTTCTTCATGTCAGACATTTTTTCACCAGATTTTTACCACATGAGTTTATAATTCGTAGAGCGCAGCATAACCCGACGCGCAGGCTGTTCCACTTGACTCTTACGCATCTCCTCAGTAAAGTTGCATAAAAATAACCCAGGAGCCGAGGAGCACCAACAAACTATGCAAGTTGATACACAAACGCAACAACAATGTACCACCAAAACACCCGAGATCACCTATCCCTGTCTCTGGCTGTACAAGGTTATCGGAGAAGATGCCACTACCCTTGCCAAGGCGATCAATGTGGTCTGCCCGGCTTCCGCCGTCATCGTCCCTTCAAAAACCAGTTCCGGCGGCAAATACTGCAGCCTGAATGTGGAAATTGAAGTTGCTAATGAGGCTACCAGGCTTGCCATTTACCAGAATCTAAAGAACCATCTTGCCGTCAAGATGGTTCTTTAAGTGAAGCACATGGATACAAAAAAATCAAAAATTCCTGAATCACGATTAATTCCTGTCTTGCGAGAGGGGATCTGTGTGGTGCAGATGGTCCTGTTCAAAGAACTGCGTTCCCTGCTGACCAGAAAATACCCTGACCGGGACTCACTTTCAATTGCCATGCTCACCGGCGCTATCACCAATGAGCTGTTCGGCACCTTGAATCTGGAAGAAAAATTCCAGGACTTTCGCCGACAAAACCGGGCAGAGATTGAACAGGAACTGCTTGGCCTTGCTCAGGAATTTCCAGCCCTGACCGCACCACTCACCGATGCCCTGCGCATGCTGGCGCTGTGTGACCTGCAGGAGGAAAAGGATAGTGACAACAACACAAGGCTCCTGACCCAGGCTGCCGACATTGGCCTGCTAATACCAGAGCGAGAATTGCCGCTCCCCTCCACCTTTATGGCCATGGCCCGTAGCCTTGGCGACGCCCATCACCTGATTATCGCTCCGGCGGAGACACATCAAGATGATGACCAAGGCCTTATTCAATAAGGCGCTGAGACCAGACTATTGACCGGAGGACAAAGCAATGGGACGTATAGGACTTATAATGCCTATACGTCCCATAACGCAAGGACATCCACCGTTTGATGATACTCCCGTTTACTTCACTCTATGCTCAGGCAGGAAGGAGCTATCCGCAGCCTATTGGACTATTGCATGAGGCTTAAGTAACAATATCATTATCGGAGTCATATTAACTGTCTTCACAGGCATAACCGCAAACCAGGTTTGGGCCATGACATTATAACCAGCCCGGTTAGGATGCAATCCTTCAGTATTAAGCTGGCTCCAGTTCTTGTATAATGCCAGATATTGGTCAGCTAATTTTACATTATTAGCTTTTGCCCATTTACGAATCTTATCGTTCATTGCTATGACAGGTTTTGTATCGTAAGTATCTGGGAGCAGCGTTGCTAACACAGGAGAAGCGCCACTCTTCGTAACTTTATTCACCATACTTGCCAAATTAGTCATTACTGTACTCGGAGAAACCCAAAACAGGTCATTAATACCTTCCAGCACCAAGACCACGTCAGGTTTCTCCTTATCTAAAACTCCCTGAATCCGGTTATTCCCCTCACCACTCAATTCACCTGGATGTCCATAGTTCAAAACCACTGCCTGCCGTCCGGACTGAATCAGCATATTCTCCAATGGCGGCTCATAACCGCCCACCCGGCTTCCATTCTCATCATTCGTAACATAAGGCCAACCAGCAGTTATACTATCCCCCATACCGACGATCTTTTGGACAGCAAATGCTGTATCTTGAAAGAAGACGAGCATCAGCAAGATGACAATAAGCGAACGACAAACTCGGGGGATTTTGACCAAAGGAATCATTTTTCCTCCCCTGTTGTCAATGGCAATGGTCGATCAGAGATAGATTGAACCTCTTCGCTGCCAGGAATAAAAAAAGAACCCATAAGACGATTTTTGGCCTGTACCGGCAATTGAGGAAGTTTCGCCTTACGGCCCATTATTTTCTGCTGGATATTGCTTTTCACATTGGTACTCTTCGTAAAGTCCCAGTGATTATCTAACCAGTACGCGACAGAGGTTTCGTATCTGTCGCCGTTAAAACGCTGCCAGGATATCCATGGCCGCCCATCTATGCCTAAACCAATGGTTGGTGTTATATCTGGAAGTTTGTTGTCAGGATTGACCTGTTTCGGTGCATCCCATGATGCGCCGTTCCAACGGCTAAAGAAGATGTCTTCATCCGTGCCGGTATTACTGGACCAGGCAATCCACGGGATATGAGCACGATCGACAATAATGGAAGGGGAGTAACTCAGCTCCATGAGTGCATCTGACACTCTCCCCTGAACGATATCATTCCCTTGAATTTTGGCGTATTTTAACAATCTGTTTTCATCTATAAAATCGACCCAAACTATCCAGATGATGCCGTCATTATCAACCGTGATCGCAGGCGTTACATTCGTTCCGCCCATTGTAAGCTGCGCTGGGTTGCTCCATTGATTATCGTGTAATACCGAATAGAAGATATTGACCTCAGACCCTTCCGCCGCTGACCATACAGCATAGGAGCCCTCACCTGCAAAACAGGAAGAAATCACAGAAAGGCAAATAAACAGTTGACATAACAGTACGCCACAGAATTTTCTCATCTTCTCAACCTGTTGAATATTTTTCACATAATAGTCTCTTGCTTGACTTTTTCCGTTCATGGCGAGCTGTCGAACCACAAGCAAGCATTTTACAGGGAGCTTAATATACTGCGATTAAAAATTTACAACAAGCAACATTCCAGGGAAAATCGTAGAGAAATGGCTCAACACTCGAGAAAAATTCACCATCACCAAAGCAGCAGGGCTGATTTGGTGTCCACTCTTGACAACCAACTTCAATCATCCTATACAAATGCCTGGATGCTTACACACACTAAACACCACCATCCAGACATTGAAAAACAGCAAAAGGCTGTTCAATATCAACTAATGACCACCACCGTAAATGATCTTCAGTTCTCTCTTTTTCCTCTATCTGTTTCTGCCTGTAACACTGGTCGCCTACTACCTTGCCGGTACGAAATTCCGTAATCTTGTCCTGTTCCTGGTCAGTCTGATTTTTTATGCCTGGGGTGAGGTCGGTTACGTTTTTCTGATGTTGTTTTCCATAACAATCAACTGGATATTGGGTCTTGTTATAGAAAACTCAAAAGTGACCCCTCGCTTGTGCAAAGCAGTGCTCACCGTCGGCATTGTCCTCAACCTGCTTCCACTAGCTTTTTTCAAGTACGGTAATTTCGTGGTCGATAACCTGAACCATCTCACCACACTCCTGTCGCTGGGTACCATAGAAACCGGTCAGATCCATGTGCCAATCGGCATTTCCTTTTTCACCTTCCATGCTGTCTCCTATATTGTCGATGTGTACCGAAACACAGCCGCAGCACAGCGTCAACCCGTCAATCTTGCCCTGTATCTTTCATTCTTTCCCAAATTGATCGCCGGCCCAATAGTGCGTTACCACGATGTCGCACGCCAGATCGTAAATCGCGCCGTCACCTTGGGTGATTTTCAATATGGTATCCTGCGTTTTGTGACCGGATTAGGAAAAAAAGTGTTGATTGCCAATAATATTGGCGCCGTAGCCGACCACATTTATTCACTGCCCGCGCAGAATCTGCCGGCAGGTCTGGTGTGGCTGGGCATGCTTACATACAGCCTGCAGATTTATTATGATTTCTCTGCCTACTCCGATATGGCCATTGGCCTGGGCAGGATGTTTGGTTTTCACTTCCTGGAAAACTTCAACTACCCGTACAACGCAAAATCGATTCGTGAGTTCTGGCAACGATGGCATATTTCCCTCTCTATCTGGTTCCGGGACTATCTCTATATTCCTCTGGGTGGAAATCAGAAAGGGATGGGACGCACCTGTTTTAATTTACTGATAGTCTTCTTTCTCTGCGGGTTGTGGCACGGAGCCAGCTGGACCTTTGTGGTCTGGGGGTTGTATCACGGTTTGTTCCTTGTCCTGGAACGAGGGCCGATCGGCAGATTTATTGACCACCTTCCCGGGATCATCAGACATCTTTATGTGGTGCTTGTTATTATGATCGGCTGGGTATTTTTTCGGGCAGAAACCCTTGAACAAGCAATAACCTACCTTTCTTCCTTGGGAAATTTTTCAGCCCCACCCTATCTTGACGCCCCACTTTTTGCGGCGATGAATACGGAATTTTATCTTGCCCTCTTTTTAGGTATCGTCTTTTCATATCCCATAGCCCCCCACATGCTGGCAAAATATTCATGCGTTAAAGGCCGGGCAAGCAGCAAAACCAAATATGCACTCGGAGGATTATCAACTGTATTTTCAATTATATGGGTGTCATTTATTGTTATTTATAGTTCAGCGGTGCTTGTCAGTGGGTCTCATAATCCATTTCTCTATGCCCGCTTTTAGTGAATTAAATGTTGCTGAATAAGAGCCGACTCGTCAGGACAGGATATTGCCTTCTCCCTTCCATTCTCTTCTTTCTGGTCTTTTACCTGGTATATTTTGACAGAAACTTCGACCGAATCACGGTACGCCTGCATTTAGTTGCCGAGAACACGAATATTCTCGCTCTCTATTGGCCCGACCATTCCGGGAATTACTCCGAACATCAAGTTGCCAAAGTACAATACCCGGCCGGAGAGAGTGAAAATGAGCTGACAATTCAGGTAGTTAAGGAAGACAATTCCTTGCGACTGGATCCCGGAGAGGGGAAAAACAGCGTCGTAATCAAAGATATCTCCTTTTCCCGTTTCGGGATGGTGGTGAATTTGAATGGAGAACAAGTCAAGGAACGAATAGTTTCAAGCAAGGATACAACCCTCAAGATGACGACTGATGGCATACAGGTATCTTTTGCAACTGCCGACCCGCAGATTTATCTACGCCATATCCCGACGCCGCTTCCTTCCTGGCATCAGATATCCGCATTTTTACTGGCCTGTCTTCTCCTTACCTCTTTGACATTCTTTCGGTTATCACCTCAAAAGCCCGTCACCCTCAGGGCCAATCTGCTGGTCGCTTTATGCCTCTTTTCGGCTCTGGGATGGATCTTCTGGTGGCTTTTTTATGCAACGCTGTTCATCAGTCTGCTCATTTCCTCCATCATTATTTATATGGCTATGTTCCCTTTAAGTGTTGAAACTGCCCCAGAGAAATGGCGAGCAAAGACTCTGGTGAAATTTGGGGATGTTGCTCAAGAGAACGCCGCCACCCCAGATAATTCGACAGATACTTTGTGGCTACACCATGAAA
>CAISPV010000041.1 GCA_903887485.1 uncultured Desulfobulbaceae bacterium
CGTTGCCGATGATCCATCTCGGTGATTTGAACTAACAATTTAGAAAAGGACTCGTTCTCCATGGTTCCCTCCTTCTTGTGATATATCAAAAAGATAAGAACCATTGCTTATTTTTCAACACTTAACGGGAACAGAGCCTTTGAAAAAGCCCAGGAGGCCCCCAGAGGCAAGGAGCGGATCCTGTTTGTCGATGACGAGGAGATTCTCGCCGAGATGAGCAAAAAAATGCTGGAACAGTTGGGCTACACCGTTACCGTCCACATCTCCAGCACCAAGGCTATGGAAGTCTTCAGGAATGACCCGGCCCAGTTCGACCTGGTGATTACCGACCAGACAATGCCTGGAATGACCGGGACCGAGCTCGCTCAAAGGATGCTGGAGATCAGGCCTGATGTCCCTATTATCCTCTGCACCGGTTTCAGTCACCTGATCGATGAAGATTCCGCCAAGGCCATCGGTATAAAGGAGTTTGTGTTAAAGCCATTCACCCTGTCCTCAATCGGGCAACTGGTGAGGAAACTGCTCGATGGAGTGCCGGCAAGCTAAATAGAAGTCTTCCTAGTTGCCAAATCTTGAGAAATCCTACCCAAAAAACGTCCGCGCCTTGGCCTTGGAAATTCGAGAAAGCTTCTGGAGGGACTCCAGAGATACCTCACCCACACCATACAATCCTTTAATATCCTCAATCATGGCCATCCAAAGACGGGCGGTCATTTCAGCGTCAGCCGCGGCCCGGTGAAAGGTGCCATCGGTGTGCAGATTTTTATATCTGACCAGGGCCTCCAGTTTATGACTGAGGATATGGGGATAGACTCGACGCGCGACCAGAAGGGTGCAGACCATTTCGTTGGTTCTTTCCCTGCCGATCCGGGCCAGCTCGGCATCGAGAAACCGGCCGTCAAAGGAGGCATTATGGGCCGCCAGAGGATATTGGCCCATAAACTCGCCAAATCCGGCCATGACCTCAGCGCACCCTGGAGCGCTCCGCACCATCGCATTGCTAATACCGGTAAGGCCCTGGATGAAAGGGCTCACCGGTATGCCTGGATTCATCAGGCTGTGAAAACGATCCACGATCCTGCCGGCGTCAATCAGCACGGCACCGATCTCAATGGCGCGGTCTCCACCCCGAGGCGACAGACCTGTTGTCTCAAAATCGAGGACGATGACGGGGAAATTACCCATGGCGCCTTTCACCCTGCCCGCGACCTGCCCTGTTGCCGCACTCTTTGCCCATACCGGATCCCATTAAAGTGACCTGACCGCAGCCGGTTTCCGCAGCCGGGATCCTGTTTCCAGATCCGGCAGAAAGATGGCGAGCAGACCGATAATGGGCAGAAACGAGCACAGATGATACACATACGCCAGGCTGGTCATATCCGCAAGATGGCCAAGCACCGCCGCGCCAATCCCCCCCATCCCAAAGGCAAAGCCAAAAGAGAGCCCGGCCACCGTCCCGACCCTGGCCGGAAGGAGATCCTGGGCATAGACCACAATGGCCGGGAAGGCGGAGGCCAGAATCATGCCGATGGGGACACTGAGCACCCCGGTCCAGAAGAGATTGGCATAGGGCAGGGCCAGGGTAAAGGGCAGCACCCCGAGGATCGAGGCCCAGATCACCACCTTGCGGCCAAAACGATCGCCAAGCGGACCACCGGCAATGGTACCACCGGCCACCGCGCCAAAGAAGACAAAGAGATGAAGCTGCGCGCTCTGCACCGGGAGATGAAATTTATCGATCAGATAAAAGATGAAATAGCTCGACATGCTGGCCATGTAGAAAAACTTGGAGAACAGCAAGGCCAGCAATACCGTGAGCGTCAGCGCCACCTTGCCGCGGGGCAGCGGTGCCCGGGGCTCCTGGGCGGTTGCCCGTGCCTTCAGCCGCATCAGCCCGTGCCTTTTGTACCAGTGACCAACCTTGATCAGGAGATAGATGCCGAGCAGGGCAGCGATGGAAAACCAGGCCACACTTGTTTGTCCATGGCGCAATACGATGAGCGCGGCCAGCAGCGGCCCAATGGCCGATCCGGCATTGCCCCCCACCTGAAACAACGACTGCGCCAAGCCATGCCGGCCACCCGAGGCCATCCGCGCCACCCGTGAGGATTCGGGATGAAACACCGACGAGCCGGTCCCCACCAATGCCGCCGCCACGAGCAACACAGGATAACTTCCCGCCTGGGAAAAGAGGACCAGCCCCAGCAGGGTAAGCCCCATGCCCACGGCCAGGGAATAGGGCCGCGGATTGCGGTCAATATAAAAACCGACCATGGGCTGAAGGATCGAGGCCGTGCCCTGAAAGGTGAGGGTGATGGCCCCGATCTGGGCAAAGCTCAAGCCATAACTCGTCTGGAGCAACGGATAGATCGCTGACAACAGGGTCTGCATCATGTCATTAAGGAGATGACAGACACTGATGATGATCAGGATGGTAATGGCCGTTTTTTCGGCTGGTGACTGCACACTTACGGGGGTCAAACTCACGGGAATTTCCATTATGACGGCGGGATAATATTCATTGGATTTCCCGCTCAAGGCCGCATCAAGAGGGAAGCAAAGGGGTCATGACCGGCGAACGCTCAGAAATCACTTTCTCCATTGCCGGTGAGGATTCATGCAATATTCGTGGGATTATTGATAGGGCTTCTGTCCTAAAAAATTCCCCGGCGGATCGTAGTTACAGACCACAATCATCTTGCCCTTACACATCCCGGTAGCACACCCGATCTCCGTGGTATCCTGCCAGACAAGCTGGGTATAATGACCGGCATCTGCCCAGTGCAAAGATTGTAGCGCACCGCCATGATACTTGGGTTTTTCCGCGGCCCAGGCCCTGACCGCATCCGATGTGCCATAATGACGCGCGGTGCCGATAAAGAGATTCTCGCCATATTTCTCCCGCCGCTGCCCGGCACGGGGACGATGCTCCATCCCGCACCGTGAGGAGGCAAGATGATCAGCCCATTGCTGGGCATAACCCGCCAGTTTTTCTGACCAGCGCACAGGTCCGACACCCACTTCCGCCCGGATTGTGTTGTGCAGGGTGACAATTTTCCCGGCTTCCTGTGAGGGAATACGGGAACCGGAGCAAACGCGACCCAGGGAGGGCTGTTCTGCACCGGCACCAAAGGCAATACCCTGCAGAAGAAGCACCCCCGCAAGGATCATGGATGAACGAGACAAAAATTTCATCTCAACGCCCACTCAATGGCACGTTTTTCTTCTCTCATCATGCCTTTCCCTGTTTTTCCCTCTTCGGCTGTAACTTCACATAAACAACGATGAGCACGGCAGAAAAAACAAGCGCCCCGTACAAGGCCTGATGCGAATACCGCATGATCAGAGCCTGATTGCGGCCGATAAAATAACCGATCCAGGTAAGGATCGTCACCCAGATGCCCGCACCCAGCAAAGTGTACAGAGAGAACTTCAGATGATTCATTCCGGCCAGACCGGCCGGGAGCGAGATCAGGTGGCGCACCACCGGCAGGAGCCGCCCGATAAAGGTCGAGATCTCACCATGCTTCAAAAAAAATGTCTCGACCTTCATAAACTTCTCCTCAGTAATCCAGACATAGCGGCCATACTTCAGGAGAAGCGGCCGCCCCAGATAATGGGCCGCAAAATAATTGACATACGCCCCAAAAAGGCTGCCAAAGATACCGCAGAGAATGGCAATCAGCATGTTCATCTGTCCGGCCTGGGCGAGATACCCGGCAGGAGGCATGATCAGCTCACTGGGAATCGGGATGACCGAGCTCTCCATCGCCATCAGGATAAAAATCCCCGGATAACCCATGGCCCCGATACTCTCCACCAGCCAGCTAATTACACTCTCCATTTAATTTTACTCCTGTTTATTAGACTTATTGAGACCGAAGGCCCTTTTCCTGCATTAGGCCGTTGTAACAACATAATGTCGTCATCTGGATGGCAAAAACGGCATCAGGAGCCGTAACGAAATAGTCATGAAGACAGTGGTTATTTCGTAACGGCTCCTAAGCATTCTCTGGGCTATAGACAATGAGCAGGGTTTTTGGCAGATCATGGGCAACGGCATCGGCCAGCGAACCAAAGAAAAATTTCTTGAGGCCCCGATTTCTGGAGGCCCCCATGACCACCAGATCATATTTCTGGGCCTCCTCCTGGATCGTCTGCACCCGCGCATCCGTGGCCACGACCTTAATCGCAATATCAAGCCGATCATCCCGGGACACAAACCACTCCTGCACGGCCTGCTTCATTGCGGCCACACGTTTTACCGGTTCTCCAGACGGCAGAAGATACAGCAGCTCCAGACGATGCTCGCCTATGGCGTTGAGCGCCAGCACCATCGGATAGACGATTTCCAACTCGTCCATATCGACAACCGGAACCAGAATACGCTCCGAATGGAGATCGCCAAAGAAACGAACCACCACCACCGGACAGCGGACATTACCGGCGACGATTTCCAGCACCTCTTGAAAGCGGCTCTCCTCGCCCTCCAGGGGATAGCCAAGAAAGACGGCATGGGCCATATTATATTCAACCGCAGCCACAAGGCCCGAGGCGATACTGGCGTCGGGCACCAGTTCGGTGGCCAAAGGATAGCCCATGCTGGCCACCTCCTCCTGCTCCGCCTGAAACAGCCTTGGCGGTATGGTCTGCCCTGGGCCCTGGACCCGAACCGCCATGGGCAGGGCCTGACAATAATGGGCAAAGATGGTGGCAAAACGGGCAAGCCCGGCTACCGTTTTATGATGAGCCGCCCCAAAGACTACCACGCCCTGCACAGGATTATGTGGGAGCAGTTTGGACCAGACCCAGGGGACAATCCGCACCCCCTTGGCCGATTTCAGGTTCAGCTCACAGGCCTTGGCCGAAAGCCCATCACACAGTGCCGGCGCCTGTTTTTTGATAATTCCATGTGCCTCTCCGGCCTGGGTCACGGCAAAACGGGTACAAAAAGAACCGATGAGTTGAGACAGGAAAACCCCGGTCAAACCAACCGGGGTTATGATTGCCGAATACGCCGCCAGAGTCGAATCACCGGCAAGAAAGAAAATAAGACCGATGGCAACTCCCGCCTGAGGGACCAGGGCCACGCCCATGTATTTCTGAACCAGCAATGGCGCCTGGCCCATACGCCCCCCCACGATCACGCCAAGGACCTTGCCGCCAATCCGGGCCAGGAAATAGACCACCCCGATAAGCCCAGCCGTACCCAATGCCTTCACATCAAAACGGGTGCCCACCAGGGTAAAAAAGAGCACATAGATCGGCGGTTCAAAACTGTTCAAGGTCCGGAAGATACGAACATCCCGTTCCGCCCGATTGACCAGACTGAAACCGGCAGCCATCCCAGCCAGCAGGGGCGACAGATTCAGGTAGCGGGCAAACTCACTGCAAAGAAGAAGCAGGGCCAGCCCCCCGATCAAAATTTCCCCTTTATTCTTGAGCTTCCTGGCGGCCAGATCAAGACAGAGTCCGGTACAGATACCGAGGAAAAGAGACGCCCCTATCTCCAAAAGCCCGGAACCGGCAACAAGAAACAGAGATTCTCCGGCCTGTCCCAGGATGTTGTGGACCAGGGACACGGCCAGGCCGATAATCATAATAGCCAGACCGCTGTCAATAGCCACAACCGCCAGAAGCGATGCGGTCAGGGTTCCGCTGGCCTTAAGTTCTCTGACCACCAGAAGCGTTACCGCCGGAGACCCGGATGCGGCCACCGCCCCCAGAAGAACGGCAAGCACCCAATAATCTGAGGGCCGCCAACCTGCAACCTGAAACCCAGTGATCCGGATAATCAGAAAGACCGCCAAAGCAACAAGGACAAAGGCGCTCAATGCCTCACACACCCCGATCCAGATGACACTCCGGGCATCAGCACGCAGCTTCTTCAGCTCAATATGCTCACCAACCCCAAAGGCAATCAGCATCAGGGCAATATCGGTGAAATGATCCAGGCTCTTGCCCAGCGATTCCTGAGTGATCAGGCCAAGCCCACTGGGGCCGAGCAAGAGGCCGGCCTGGATATACCCTGTGACCGAAGGGAGATAACATCGTTGACACAATTTTGCTGCCAGCAGGCCTGCGGCAAGAAGAATGGCGATATCAAAGGTAATCGTAATCATGGAAACGAGGTGGACAGCTCAAAGGTAAAGTTGCATCAACTTTTACCTTGCCCCTGTCAATTCGCCCCCTTTGGCCAGATAGGTAAAGACCAGCTTTTTCTCCCGCAGATCCACCTGGGCCTCGCCGCCCCGCACCAGAGCACCAAACAGGATCTCATCGGTGAGCACATCACCAATCTCCTTCATGATCAGCCTGCGCAGCGGTCTGGCGCCATAGTCAGGATCATAGCCCTTGGTGGCCAGATACTTACGGGCGTCGGGGGTCAAGGTAATGGTCACCTTGCGCTCTGCCAGTTGCGCCTGCAATTCAACAATCATCTTATCCACGACCATCTCCACCGATTCGGCGCTCAAGGCCCCAAAAGAGATAATCGCATCCAGCCGGTTGCGGAACTCGGGAGCAAACAAGCCCTTGACCGCCTTCTGGTCACGCCCTTTTTTCTCAGACATGAAACCAATGGGGGTGCTGCTCATCTCGCGGGCCCCGGCATTGGTGGTCATGATCAGGATCACATTGCGGAAATCCGCCTTGCGCCCCGAGTTATCGGTCAGGGTCGAATGATCCATCACCTGCAGCAGGATGGAGAAGATATCGGCATGGGCCTTTTCGATCTCATCAAGCAGGAGCACGGAATAGGGATGTTTGCGGATGGCCTCGGTGAGCAGCCCGCCCTGATCAAAGCCCACATAGCCGGGAGGCGCGCCAATGAGACGGGCCACCGCGTGTTTCTCCATGTATTCACTCATGTCAAAACGCTCAAAGTGGATGGCCAAGGTCTGGGCCAGCTGCCTGGCCACCTCGGTTTTGCCCACTCCGGTGGGCCCGGCAAAGAGAAAACAGCCGGTGGGCGACTGGGGATGGCCCAGCCCTGCCCGCGCTCGTTTGACCGCACCCACCACCGTATCGATGGCCTCGTCCTGGCCAAAGATCACCCCTTTCATGGTGGCGGCCAGATCCTTCAGGGAACCAATCTCGGCGCTCGTCCCGCTCTTGGCCGGGACCCGGGCCATGCGCGAGACCACCGCCTCCACATCCCGGACCGTGACCGTGCGGCCGATCTTGCCAGCCAGACGGAAGGAAGATCCCACCTCGTCAAGCACATCAATGGCCTTATCCGGCAAAAAACGGTCGTTAATATAGCGGTCAGCCAGTTCGGCCGTGGCCTTGATCGCCGTCGCCGCATATTTAACCTGATGGTGCTGCTCGTATTTATGCTGCAACCCCTGCAGGATCAGCCGGGTTTCCGCAACAGTTGGCTCCACTACATCAATCTTCTGAAAGCGCCGGGAAAGGGCCCGATCCTTTTCAATATGGTTTTTGTATTCTTCATAGGTGGTTGAGCCGATACAACGCAGGACCCCGGACTGCAGGGCCGGTTTCAACAGGTTGGAGGCATCCATGGAGCCGCCGCTGGTGGCGCCGGCCCCGACGATGGTATGGATCTCATCAATAAAGAGGATGGCGTTTTTCTTGCGCTCCACGGCCTCCACCACCCCTTTCATCCGCTTCTCAAAATCACCCCGATATTTGGTGCCGGCCACCAGCGTTCCCATATCGAGGAGATAGATCTCCGTGTCCTGCAGAAGATCAGGAACCAGTCCCTTATTGCCTGCGCTCCGGGCCACGCTGTCATCATGGATGCGCAGGGCCAACCCCTCGGCAATGGCCGTCTTGCCGACCCCCGGTTCGCCCACCAGCAGGGGATTATTTTTCTTGCGCCGGCAGAGTACCTGCATCATCCGGCTCACCTCTGTATCCCGGCCAATAAGGGGATCAAGACGACCTTCCGCCGCCCGGCGCGTGAGATTGATGGTAAAGTCCTGGAGGATCTTCTCATCCTTCTCCTTCTCTCTGGTCTCAGGCTCCGTTTCCGGTCCGGCGGGCGGCCGGGGCAGCGGCTCCTTCTGCAGCCCTTCGGATGGCAGGCCATGGGAGATATACTCAATCACTGCCAGGCGGCCAACCCCTTCCGAACCAAGAAAATAAACAGCATGGGACTCCGCCTCCGAGAAAATGGCGGCCAGCACATCACCACTGTCCACCTCACTCTTGCCGCAGCTCTGAACATGAGAGACCGCCCGCTGCAACACCCGGTTAAAGGCCATAGTCTGGGCCGGTTCACTGGGACCGACAGGTCCCAAGGTGGGCAGCTCGCCCGTGAAGAATGCCTCCAGCCGCTGTTTGAGCTTTTCGATAGAGCCTCCGCACTGACTGATGATATGGGTGGTCAACTCATCCGAGAGCAGGCCATAGAGCATATGTTCGACCGTCACATATTCATGCCGGTAGTTCTTTGCCTCTCTGATCGCCTTAACCAATGCCATTTCCAGTGACTTACTCAGCATTTTCTTTCACCTTCTTCCCGTAACACATGGGGCATCTTATATTTTCTCCAGAGAACAACGGAGAGGAAAGCCATTCTTTCTCGCCAGATGATGCACCAGTTCAATCTTAGTCTCGCAGATCTCCCGGGTATAAATTCCAGCCACCCCGACACCATCCTGATGCACATCGAGCATGATTTTGGTCGCCATCGATGTGGTCTTGCCAAAAATATTTTCGAGGATAGCAACCACAAATTCCATGGAGGTATAATCATCATTATGGAGCAGCGCCTTATACAGAGAAGGTTCACGAATCTCCTCTCTGTCTTTGGTGGCAACTAATCCTTGATGCTCATCTTTTGTCTTGCTCATTTCTTTTACACACAATCAGGTTGTTAAAAAACAAAAAATTATTTTTCAACTTTCTTCCAGGCAAACATGGCAAGAAAAAGTTCTTCCAGGATCAAGGTAGACGGCAGGGGCGATCCCTTGAGTCGGAAATCGGCTTGCAGCAAAAGGGCCAACCACTCCTTCAACATCGGGCAGGAAAACTCTTCCGCCTTCTTAAAACTCATGTACAAAGCATACGGATGACCTTTCAACATCTCGGGCCACTCCCCCGTTTCCTTGAGCGCCGGCAAATAGACATCCTGAAACTGTCTGGCCTGCATCCCCCGCTGCCACGGCGGATGATCCTGCAATTGCAGGGAGCGAAACAGCAATAGCCTTCTTATATAATTACGCATGGTGGCCAGAATCGCAAGGGCATGAATTCCATTTTCTATAAGGCGGCCAAGAATCACCAGGGTCGGGGCAACCTGTCGGTTACCGAAAGCCTCCGTCAACTCAAAGAGGGCATCTTCCCTGGTTCTTCCCACCATGGCTTCAAGATCCGCGCAGCTGATTGTGGGTCTCTCCTCAACAAACAGGATAACCTTCTCAAGCTCCATGACCACCGCCACCGGATGAAAACCCACCCGCTCAAAGAGCATCTTCATGGCCTGGGGCTCTATCTTTTTCTGAAAATGAGCAAGGGTCTTGAGTGCCAGCTCGCGCAAGACATCTTCCTGCCCCCTCTGCGCTGCGGAACTTGCTCCGACATCAATGGCACAATCGACAACCAGACCATTTTTTTTGATGAAGGTGAAAAGTTGTTTGCGCTTATCAACATTTTCGGCACTGAGAAACAGGAAATTCTGTCCCGGCAGCCCCTTGGTAAAAGCGGCAAGATAACGATCAGCAAGGATTGCCGCCCCACCACCCTTGACGCCTGCCTGTGGCCCGGCCTCCGCGAGCAACGTATCCACCCAGGCCAGTGACCCGTCAGGCTTGGCAAAAGCAAAGACCTGCTTCCACTGATCAGGGTCCATTTCTACCAAGGATTCATCCACACCGATAGATGCCAACTCCATCAGGTTCTGGATGTGCCGTAATGCCGGCCCTGGTCTGCCCTCATCATGGGCCTGCACGGCCTTGTTCCAGATCTTTTCCGCAACCGCCGTCGAATGAAAAAGCCGGCTGTCCGTCACCCGGTAGATCTGTCGCCCCGGCAACAGGCTGAAATTAATGATCCGGCCAAGGGTTTGCCCCGGATCTTCCTGATCGCCGTCAATGGCGTGCACCACTCCCCCGCCCTTCTCCAGCAAGGCTTGTTGCACCATATCCGCCGCCTCGCGGCACAGATACCTCTCCCCTAAAAAGAGATAGACGCGCTCCTCTTGCTCCGCCCCCCCTTGGGCAAGCCAAGCGGCAAGCTCGTTGCGTTTCATCAGGGCCATAATCAGTTGCCGTCCACTCCTATTGTTTGACGGACTTCTAAAACATTTGCCTGGGCAGGCGGCGTCTGGACAGGCGTGCTGCTGCCTGTACTCATCTGTTTCTCACTCTGTTTTTCGCTATGTTTCTCAATCTGCTTCTGATCCATGATCTTATGCAAAATAGCCGGCAATGAGCCGGGTTGCAGGTACTCTTCTCCCATCCCGTGTTTAAAGATGATCGCCGCCTGATCGCCGACTTCTTTCCAGCTCAGGCTGTTGGGACGGGCAGCAACGAGCTCAAACAGAAGCTGATTATACGGGTCATTGACAATGGCCTTGCCGGTGCCCACCGTTGCCAGGATATCCACTTTATTGTGGAAAAACGTGGCCAGCTCGGAATAGGCGCGGATTCCGCCGCAAGAGCCCAGGCTCATGAACCGCTGTTTGCTGACCAGATCGGCGGGGACCACCGCCCCGGACTTCAACAGCTCCTGCAGGGGGTCAAGCAACT
Organism: uncultured Desulfobulbaceae bacterium; assembly: GCA_903887485.1. Taxonomy (GTDB): domain Bacteria; phylum Desulfobacterota; class Desulfobulbia; order Desulfobulbales; family Desulfocapsaceae; genus UBA2270. The sequence continues at coordinate 10,716 of CAISPV010000041.1, forward strand.
GCTCTTTGCGCCAGTAACTATGGCCGCGCTGCACAAACATCTCATGGCCGCCCAGTAGAAACTGTTTGAGAAGCTGCTGTTGCTGGCCCGCATCGTAATAGACAACCACAGAATGAGAGATCTCAATCCCATTCATCACCTTCACCCAGTCAACGACCAGAGGATACTTGCTCTGTAACTGATGAATCTGGCCCAGATTCTGCGACGGAGCAGCCAGCAGCGCCTTCAACTGCGCCACGGCGGCACGTCCCTGCGCCGTATCTGTTGCCATCAAAACAAAAGAATTGGAAACCCGCGGATGATAGCCATGGGCCATCAGATACTGACAGTTGGAATGAAAAGACTGACTGCCATCGTCATCACCCTGAAAGACTGACAAACTACTCAGTTTGCCATCCGCCTTCCACTGCGCAAAATCAGTCTTGACATACTGGTCAAGAGGGATGGTGCCGTATTCAGACATCATCAGCTTAATCCTGAGTTTATCGACCTCCCCAACCAGATGCGGATACTCCTGGATATAATATTGGAGAATAACCCGCAACTGAGTGCTGAACACCGCATTCTTGTCACGAATCGCGGTCAGCATCTTGGCAATAAGATAGGTCCGCGTCTGCGGCTCGATGGTCTGGAGCAAGGTCATGAAGGTGGCAGAAAACAGGATCAGGCTGTTTTCATCGTGAAATGCTGATTCCGCTACCAGATCAAGGACCTGCTCCTGCTCCCGGACCTGAGCCGGAAAAAACACGGTGAGCTTCCCTTTCTGGGCCAGACTGATAATAAAATCAGAGACATGGGCGTTCTGCGGATCAATGGTCTTGAGAAATACCAGAAGGTTACCGCCAAAACGAGCATTAATTCTTTCTTTCAACATCGGCACCAGGATATCACGAAAGGATGAATCGTACAGATCACTGCCCCGCGAGATCAGAATATAGGCATCGGCAGTGGTGCAATCCTTTGCCACCTGCACCCGGGCGGACGAGGTGGCACGACGCAGCGCAGCGATGGCCGCCCCCCGGTTGGCGGCAAGACCAGCCGAGAATTCCCCCTGGAACCGGGCCTGCATCTTGGCATCCAGACGCTGAAAAATCTCCCACAGACGGCTGGCTGGACAGGACGACAGAACCTTGATCCCCACCTCCTGACCATTAGGCTCGGTAATATCATGCAGATTATTCATCTTCCAGATCAGATGATCCGCCGCATCCGAAAAAGCCTGGAGCAACAAACTTTTGTCCTTGGTATCATAAGAAAAATACAGCGACTCCTGGGCATCCTGCGACACAGCAAAATATTTATTAATCCAGGAAAGCGAGCTTGCCGGCGTCACTCCCGGGAGCTGGAACAACGAACGGGCATTCCAGGCATCAGTATCAGACAGGTGTCGAAGAGCATTCATATTCATCATAGCCGATTCCGGAGTCATCCCGACAATCTTGCAGCTCTTTTCAGTGGCCCAGCACTGCTTTTCACTCATCTGCTCAATCAGCCGCAACCCCTTGTCAACCACATCCGCTGTTTGCCCCGGCACCTCAAGAAAGGCCTTGAAGGCCCAGAGGGCTGGCTCTTTCAAAGATGCCAGCCGGTCAATAAGCACCAGCATAACAGAGGGGTTCAGGTTTTTCGCCTGCCCGATAGCCGACGCCACCCGGCCCGAGACAAAATTCAACCCACTCAGTTTCTTCAACAACTGCCAGGCTGCTTCCGCATCAACACCCGGAAGCGTGGCGAAATGTTCGAGCACAACCAGATGCTCAAAGGTGATCTGGGCCTGAGGCAAGCGGCGCAGGACATCGAATACCCCCTCAGCGGTCATGGAAGACAGACCACTAAACACCCTGACTACCCGCATGTTGGTATAACTCAACCCCTTGACCAGTTCCTTGGCCTGGGCGAGTTGGTTTTCATCCATCTTCACCTTGGCCAGGGCATCCATTGTCTGCACAACAGCATCATCCAAGTACAGACTGCCACTGGTTTGGCCTCTGGGACCATCGCTGGCCTTGCCGCTTTTATCAGCGGAACCAGCAAGAAGATCGGGCGGCCACGACACGACCAGAGCCCAAAGAACAACCAGAAACAATCCACACCCAGAGAGGAACTTCTTTAAATTTTGCATTTCCACTTTATCACTTTTATATTTACTTTTTTCTGGCATCAACTCATAACGTCCACTCATGCCTGTCCCTAAACAAAAAAATAATATTAATCAATTCGCCATAAACTGTAAAAAAAACTTTCCATGCGCCAGCATCCTTCCCCTTTACTTCCGTCTCTCTGCCTGACTCTTGCCATGTTTCTGTGGGGAAGTTCTTTTATTGCCATGAAACTGGCCTTTCAGGATTATCATCCCATGGTGGTCATCTTTGGCAGAATGGTGGTTGCCTCACTGGCCTTCCTCTGTTTCCTGCCCCAATTTCAAACAATCCATATCCGCAGACAGGACCGGTATCTGCTTATCATCATGGCGGTAAGCGAGCCCTGTCTCTATTTTTTCTTTGAGGCACTGGCCCTACAGAATACCAGCGCCACCCAGGCCTCCCTGATCACGACCATGCTGCCACTCCTGATCACCATTGCCTCAGTCTACTTTCTCGGAGAAAGATCATCGAGACAAACCGTCATCGGCCTGTTTCTGGCCATGGGTGGGGCTATCACCCTCAGCCTCGGTGGAGAGGTAAACCAACAGGCACCGGCACCCATTCTCGGTAATTTCTACGAATTTATGTCTATGATCTGCGCCACGGTCTATACCATTACCATCAAACGACTTACCATCCACTATCCAGCACTGTTTCTCACCGCAATCCAGGCCTGGATCGGAGCCCTCTTTTTCGCGCCATTCCTCATGCTGCCGCAAGTTCCGCTGCCGCACTCCTTTCTCCTGGTACCCCTGTTCGCCATTCTCTACCTTGGCCTGGCAGTAACCCTGGTCGCCTATAGCCTCTACAACTTCGCCCTGGCGCATATGGAGGCGACAAAATGTTCGATCTTCATCACCCTGATTCCCCTGTTCACCCTGCTGCTCAGCAGGTTCCTGCTGCAAGAATCATTTACACTGTGGCAATATATCGGTGGTTTCACTCTTTTTTCTGGAGTAATAGTAAGTCAGGATTTTTTTATCCTCCGGTCAAAGGTGTCTTTTTAGACAGAAAATATCATTAATCAACAAAACAGAGACAGATGAATCAGATACTCCAGGAACAGTTGCAGAAGATATTCATGGAAATGACACGGGGAGCTGCCCGAAAAAAGATCTACGCCATGCGGGCAGAACAGGAAGGAAACAAGGCCCTGGCCAGCCTCTTTTTAGCAATCAGTAACTCAGAATCTACCCAGGCCACCCGTTTTCTTATCCAACTACGCGGCCAAACAGGCTCCAATGAGTCCAACTCCTCCATGGCCTTTGACCATGAGATCCCAGCCACCATCAGCTTATACGAACAGACTGGGCAACTGGCAGGCGATGTTCAGGAAAAGGCCATGCACAGCGCCTGTTCCCAATCTGCCAGGGTACAGCGCATGCATCTGAGCCTGAAAAAGAAACTGGACAGGAAAAACCCACAAGACAACACGGCCAGCTATCACGTCTGCCAGTTCTGCGGATTTATCATGGAAGGCAAGGCCCCGGAAAACTGCCCGATCTGCACCGCCCCAGCCAGTCGTTTCCAGGAGATCATTGCATAAAAAAAAGCCCGTAACTATCAAAGTTACGGGCTTGTCAAAAAATGGTGCCGCAGGCGAGACTCGAACTCGCACGACCGTGGGTCACTACCCCCTCAAGATAGCGTGTCTACCAATTCCACCACTGCGGCGCACTTTTTTTTATTCTATTTTTCCTTTGCTGCCTCTTCCATAGAAGCAGGCGCTGTCTCTTGACCTTCTGGAGCAGCCACTGGCATCGGTATAACTTTTTCTTCCATTTTGGCCTGCTCTTTCACCTTTTTCACGACCGCAGCCTTGGGTTTGTTTAACCCACTCATGACCGACCCCGTGCTTTTACTGGATGAAAAATAAGCAAGCGACACCGAAGTCAACATAAAGACAATTGCCACCGTGGTCGTAATCTTGTTCAGCAGGGGTACTGGCCCTTCTGTCCCAAACAGAGACTGACCGGATCCGCCAAATGTTGCTCCGGCATCCGCGCCTTTCCCGTGCTGAAGCAGGACAATCACGATCAAAAAGAGACAGACCGCCACATGGATAACTGTAAGTAAGGTGATCATCAGAAAATATCTATATCTCTTGAAAGTGAATTATTCGTCCAAATGACTCTGCATTGAGTGCTGCACCACCAACCAGTGCACCGTCAATATCTTCCTGAGCCATCAACACATCAATGTTATCAGGTTTAACCGAGCCACCATACAATATCCTGACCTGCTCGGCAATATCTTTTTCATACATGTCTGTCACCAGGTTGCGAATGAAGGCATGAACCTCCTGAGCCTGCCCCGTAGTGGCAGTTTTCCCGGTACCAATCGCCCAAACCGGCTCATAGGCAAGGATCGTTTCCTTCATATCCGCCGCCCCAACGCCGACAAGCCCTGACCTGACCTGTTCTTCCACGATCTCGAAGGTCCGGCCGCCTTCCCGCTCTTCCAGCGTTTCGCCAACACAGAGGATGGGTATGAGGCCAAAGGCCAGGGCGCCACGAACCCGCTTATTAATAAGAGCATTATCCTCATAAAAGATCTGCCGCCGTTCCGAATGGCCAACAATGGCAACGGCACCGCCTGCATCCAGCACCATCAGAGGAGAGATCTCGCCGGTAAAGGCCCCTTCAGCCTCCCAGCACACATTCTGGGCCGCGATAAATATACCTGTCTCGGCAACCATATGGGCAACCTGACTGAGTACCGTAAAGGGGGGGGCCAGCACCACATCACGATCCTCAAGACCCGCGCATGTCTTTGCTATATCTGCGGCAAGATGGCAGGCATCAAGGACGGTGGCATGCATCTTCCAGTTTCCGGCAAGCAATGGTCTTCTCTTCATAACTGACTCCTGTAATGCCTACCGATAGCGGCGTTCAGCAATTTTTTCAACCCAAGGCATCAACACCCGGCAGACTTTTTCCTTCCATCAACTGAAGAAAAGCACCACCACCCGTTGACATATAGGAGATATTTTTGGACTCACCAGCTTTCTTCACTGCCGCATTGGAATCACCGCCGCCTACCACCGACAGGGCATGGGACGAGGCAATCGCCTGGCACATGGCCATGGTTCCCCGGGCAAAGGCATCCATCTCAAAGGCGCCCATTGGTCCATTCCAGACGATAGTCCTGACATCGGCCAAGGCCTCCTGAAAACAGATGGTCGATGCCGGACCAATATCAAGGGCCATCCACCCCTCAGGGATATCCTGGGCAGTCACATTCTTCACCACTGCGTCTGGCGCAAAACGATCCGCCGCCACAAAATCGACGGGGAAATAGAGCTTCACGCCCTTTTCTTTGGCGGTCTGAACCAATTGCCGGGCACTCTCCAGCAAATCATCTTCGGTCTTAGATGCGCCTACCGGAATGCCCTGACTCTTCAGAAAGGTATTGGCCATAGCCCCGCCGATGATCATCCGATCTACCTTATCAAGCATATTCTGCAAGGCGCCCAGTTTTGATGAGACCTTGGCCCCGCCGACAATCGCCATCAAGGGACGGACAGGCTCAGCCATCGCCTTATGAAAAAAATCCATCTCAGTCTGGAGAAGAAATCCGGCACAACTCTCCTTAACCAGCCCTGGGACTCCTGCCACCGAGGCATGATCTCGATGGGACGCGGCAAAGGCGTCATTGACATAGACATCAGCCAGACGGGCAATTTTTTCGGCAAAGGCTGGATCGTTATCCGTTTCTTCCTTATGAAAACGCAGGTTCTCCAGAAGAAGCACCTCCCCTGGCTGCAGGGCCGCCACCATCGCCTCGGTGTCTTCCCCTATACAATCAGGGGCCAAGCGCACCTCCTGACCGATCAGGGTGGAGAGATGCACGGCGACCGGGGCCAGACTGAAGGCAGCCACCCGCTGTCCTTTCGGCCTGCCCATATGGCTACAGAGGACCAGCTTTCCCTTCTTCTCCAAAATATATTGGATAGTGGGCAGGGCCATACGGATACGGATATCATCGGTAATCCCCCCCTGCTCATCCATGGGGACATTAAAATCAACACGAACCAGTATTCGCTTGCCGCCAAGTTCCAGATCGCGGATCGTCTTCATCGCCTCACTCCTCCTTCTTTCATCCCGAAAGTTCTTCCCAATCTTCTGGAGCAATCTTAGAGCATCTTGTCTGCAACCTGCACAGTCAGATCACCCAGCATATTGGTATAACTCCCCAGCTCATTATCATACCAGCCGTAGACAACCGCCTGGGTCACCGGCACACTAAGGATTCGCTCAGCACCTGCGCCTAGGGAACAGGATTTGATCTTGTCGAGATTCACTGCAATTGAGGCCGTGCGGGTATGAGTCTCCGTGCCCTCAATAACGGCAGCCGCCTCCGGCACCCCGATGATATCAGACGAGACATTCTGCTCCTCGGTGTACTCCAGATAAGAAGAATTCTTGGCATACTCGCGATAAATTGCATTGATCCTATCCCTTTTGAGGGGACTCTCAAGGTCATCCTGAACATTGAGCACCAGCACGATCAACGAACCAGTCGAGGTCGGGATGCGCACCGATTCGGCAATAAAGCCGATTGACTTCATCTCGGGGATGACCAGGGCCAGGGCCTTGGCCGCGCCCGTGGTCGTCAGAATAATATTATTGAGGATCGACCGATTCTTGCGCAGATCAACAGCTCCGCTTTTCGGCAGACGATCAAGCACCTGCTGACTGCCCGTTGCCGCATGGATCGTGACCATGGAGGCTGAGAGGAAATTCTCCGCCCCGATACTCTCCATCAGCGGTTTGATCATATAGGAAAGACAGGTCGTGGTGCAGGAGGCCGCCGAGATGAGGGAGTGACGGGAAGCATCATAATCCTCATCATTGATCCCCATCACCGTGGTCACGGCATCCGACGGCATGTCCATCCCTTTGGACTTGATCTTGAAAGGGGCAGAGAGCAAGACCTTTTCAGCCCCGGCCTGAAGATGACCGCGAAGCGCACCCCACTTGGCATCGGCATCGGCAGTGGGATCAGTGAAGGCCCCGGTAGTATCGACCACCAGCTTCACCCCGTTTGCCTGCCAGGCGATGTCCTTAGGATCGCGCGCCGTGCGCAGAAAGGTGACCGGCACGCCATTGATGACCATGCTGCCCTTTTCCTCATCCAGGCCCTCGATCACCCGCCCCCCCTTGTGCCCATGGAGATAAGAACCCAGACGACCATACGAGGAATCACGTTCAATACAGGCCGCCAGGTCGTTTAGTCCCCGACCGATCTCCCGGCCAACATTAATGGTAATTTCAGAAAAATGTTTTCTTGAGACATGATGCCAGAGTGACAACTTCCCGATCCGACCGAGGCCGTTAATCCCTAATTTCATGGCAATGCTTCTCCTTTACGGGTAAAATAATACTAATATACAAAAAAGAACAAGTTCATCAAAAGCCTCTACTCAAAAGACAAAAAAATATTTATTATACCGTACTCCAATTCATTCTTCAAAGAATATAAAGACCATGCATTCAAAAAAAGCGATCATCCTCCTCAGTGGCGGCCTTGATTCCACCACTGTTCTGGCTATTGCCAAATCCCAAGGCTATACCTGCTCTTGTCTCAGCTTCCGCTATGGACAAAAGCAGTCCATTGAACTGGAACGGGCCAGCCACATCGCCAAGACCTTCTCAGCGGAACAGCACCTGACCCTGCAACTTGACTTGGGAAAAATCGGAGGCTCAGCACTCACCACCAGCCTCACCGTACCCAAGGATCGAGACCTGAATCTGGTAACTGACGAGATCCCGGTCACCTATGTACCGGCGAGAAACATGATCTTTCTCGCCCACGCTGTCGCCTGGGCCGAAGTAATAGGGGTAAATGATCTTTTTATTGGCGTTAATGCCGTCGATTATTCAGGCTATCCCGACTGTCGCCCGGAATTTCTGGAAGCCTTCACCAAAATGGCCAATCTGGGCACCAAAGCCGGCATAATGGACAATAAGGGTTTTACTATCCACGCACCACTCTTGTATCTGAGCAAAAAAGAGATAATCGAAAAAGGGGTCGCACTCGGGATAGATTACAGTCTGACACACAGTTGCTACGACCCCAAAAAAGGAAAGGCCTGCGGCCGATGCGATTCCTGTCTGCTGCGCCTCAGAGGATTCGCCGAGGCCGGAATCAAGGATCCGGTAACCTATGTCTAAAAACGATCAACCCTGCAGATCGTTATAGGTGATCCGACCACCCAAGAGAGTCAATACCGCCTTGCCCTGAAGCTGCCATCCCAGGAAGGGTGAATTCTTTGACTGCGAGACTATTCCCTCCTCGGCAAAATGGAATTTCCGCTCTGGATCAATGACTGTTATATCAGCAACCTCGCCAATATCAAGGGAGCCGCCAGCAACACCCAGGATACGGGCAGGAGCGGTTGACATCAGCTCGACCAGACGAGTCTCACTGATCACCCCGGCGCGCACCAAGGCCAGAGTCAGGGGCAGAGAGGTCTCAAGACCAATAATGCCATTGGCCGCCCAATCAAACTCTACCTGCTTTTCCAGAACAGAATGAGGTGCATGATCCGTGGCAATAACATCAAAGGTGCCGTCCTGCAACCCAATCCGAATCGCCTGACGATCTTCTTCGGCACGCAGGGGCGGATTCATCTTGGCGTTGGTATTATAGCCGGCCACAGCCTCATCAGTCAGAGTAAAATAGTGCGGGGCGGTCTCGGCCGTGACCCGCCCCCCCCGTTTTTTCGCCTGCCGGATCAGATCCGTCGCGGCCCCGGTGCTGACATGGGCGATATGGACACGAGCCCCGGTCAACTCGGCCAAGGCCAACTCCCGGTACACCATAATGGACTCGGCGGCACAGGGAATACCACGCAGACCAAGACGGGTCGAGACCTGACCTTCATTCATAACCCCGTTGCGGCTCAATGAAATTTCCTCGGAGTGCGAAATCACAAGCAGGCCATGACTGGCCGCATATTCCATGGCCCGCCGCATGAGCTGGCTATCAACCACGGGCTGCCCATCATCGCTCACAGCCACCACCCCAGCCGCCTTCAGCTCACCATACTCAGCCAGTCCTGTTCCGCCGCTGCCTTTACTGATCGCCCCTACCGGATAAACCCGGGCTGTAGCCTGAACTGCCTGTTCCAAAATAAAACGGGTAACCGCAGCCGTATCATTGACCGGTTTAGTATTGGGCATACAGGCCACCGCCGTAAAACCTCCGGCGGCGGCGGCACGAGTCCCGGAGGCGATGGTCTCCTTATATTCCTCCCCAGGCTCGCGCAGATGGACATGCATGTCAATAAGCCCCGGCACCACCCATTTCCCGTGCAGATCAATACACCTTGCCCCTTCAGGCACAAGAGGCTCCGGCGCCACAACCCTGCCGTCTCGCAACCACAAATCGCCTCGTTGATCGACCTTATTTACCGGATCAATAATCCGTCCATTCTGTAAAATTGTTGTCTCGCTCATAGCAGCCCGTTATTGAGTATCCCCGCCTTTCTCTCCGCCCATAACCAGATAAAGCAGGGCCATACGAACCGCCACGCCATTGGCAACCTGGTCAAGGATAACAGAACCCTGCCCATCTGCCACATCCGGGCTCATCTCAACCCCACGATTGATAGGGCCGGGATGCATGATCAGCACATCTTTTTTTGCAAGCTCCAGCAGCTTACGATTGACCCCGTAAAACCGGGCATATTCCCGCAGAGAAGGAATCAGTGGATCATGCTGCCGCTCCTGTTGAATCCGCAGGGCCATGACCACATCAGCCCCTGTCACGGCCTGCTCGACCGTGGCACAGACCTGCGCCGCCAGAGACTCAATCCCTGGCGGCATAAAGGTCGCGGGCCCGGCAACCCTAACTTGGGCGCCCAGCCTAGTAAACCCGACAATGTCAGAATGAGCAACCCGGCTATGGGCTATATCCCCAATAATGGCAATGGTCAGCCCCTCAATCCTGCCCTTGTGCTCCATCACCGTCATCAGATCAAGAAGCCCCTGACTGGGATGTTCATGAATACCGTCACCGGCATTAATGATTGCGGCATTGACATGCTGGGTCAGCAACAAAGGCGCGCCGGAACACGGGTGACGAACGATGATAATATCGGGATTCATGGCCCCAAGATTACGAGCCGTATCGATCAGGGTTTCTCCCTTCTGGGCTGAACTGGTGGAGGCAGAGATATTAAAGGTGTCAGCGCTCATCCGTTTGGCTGCGATCTCAAAGGAAAGACGGGTGCGGGTGGATGGTTCAAAGAAGAAATTGATAATCGTCTTGCCCCGGAGTGTCGGCACCTTCTTGATGGGACGTGCCGATATCTCCCTGAAAGAACGGGCAATAGCAAGGACATAAAGCATATCCTCCGCTGAAAGCTGCCCCATTTCCAGAAGGTGTTTATGCTGAAAACGATATTCTTTATTCACATCTGCGTCCACAAGTTAAGCCATTGGGCAAAAATAATCATAACATTGAAATACCGTAACCGGCATAAGGATCTGGTCGTTTTTCATCCGTACCCCAAGGGCACTTCCTTCGGATGTCCACTCCGCGAACGACACTAGGCAATCCATAGCCGTTATAACAAAATAGTCAGAAATGTAATGGTTATTACACAACGACTCCTAAACTAAAAAAGATCAATGGACCATATTCCCAAGACGGTCCCAGCGAATAGAAGTAAAACGAGTCAAGGAAAAAAGAGACTCATCAACATTCCAGGACCAATAGATAATAAGGGCCTTCCCCAAAACGTCCCGCAAATCAACAAAACCCCAGAATCGACTATCATAACTATTGTCACGGTTATCACCCATGACAAAGATCTTGCCTTCTGGAACCGTCACCGGGCCAAAATTATCCCTTGGCCCAGCAGCCGCACTCATAATATCACGACTAGTGAAATGAGCATAAGGATTTACCACCAGCTTGCCATTCAAAAAAACCTGTTTATCCCTGACCTCAAGAGTGTCCCCGCCTACGGCCACTACCCGCTTGATATAATCTAGAGAGCGGTCACGCGGATAACGAAAGACCACCACATCGCCACGCGTTGGCCCTTGCCTGTGAATCAACGGGGTACCAATGATTGGCAGCTTTACCCCGTAACTGAATTTGTTGACCAGGAGATGATCACCAATCTTCAAGGTTGGCAGCATTGACCCAGATGGAATTTTGAAGGCCTGAACCACGAAAGTACGGACAAAAAGAGCAAGAAGCACCGCAACAACTATGGCCTCCACATACTCCCTGACAACCGATTTATTATCTCCAGCGTTGCTCAATGTTACTTTCTCCTTCCCTTGATTATTGGGAGCTGTTACAGAAATAACTTCTGTTTTTTAACCATTTCGTTATGACGGTCATGAATGACAGAATGTCTCTCGGGGAGTGGACACCCGAAAAAAAGTGCCCTTAGGGTACGGATGAAGAACGTCCAGTTCCTTATGCCGTCTCACCATCCAAATGACAATGTTATTTTTCACAACAGCTCAATTAAATAAAAACTCACAACTTTGATTACTGCAAAAAAAATTTCTTTTCAAGCCAGTTCCAACTGGAATACAATTATTGCATTGTCCCCCATTGCCAATGGATCATTCATTCCCCCCCGGAAAAGCCCCATACACAACAAAAAGGATACAAAATCAAACAAAGCCTCAATATATTGTATCAACATATTGATAAAAAAATCCATACTACCTTACTCCTTTATTTTACTACAAAAATAATCTACTTTTTTTTATTCATTTTCTTGACAAAGGATTTTTTTTAGGCTCTGTTCCCGTTAAGTGTTGAAAAATAAGCAATGGTTCTTATCTTTTTGATATATCACAAGAAGGAGGGAACCATGGAGAACGAGTCCTTTTCTAAATTGTTAGTTCAAATCAC
>CAISPV010000042.1 GCA_903887485.1 uncultured Desulfobulbaceae bacterium
AACAACGCCCATAATATCCCTCAGTTTGAGAACAAAAAGAGTGAGATAAAATGGATCTGGAAGGCTCCCTTTGAAAATGTCTTTCCCGGAGAATCCTCTTATCATCTAGCTAAAAAAGTTGAGAAGACTGATTTCGCCGTCATGTGTAACCATTGTGATGATCCACCATGTGTGCGCGCCTGTCCTACCCAGGCCACCTTCAAGGTGAAAGAGAATGGTATCGTGGCCATGGATTTTCATCGCTGCATAGGCTGCCGTTTTTGTATGGCGGCATGTCCGTATGGGGCGAGAAGTTTCAATTGGCAGGATCCACGGCCCTATATTAAAAAATATAATAAGGATTTTCCAAGTCGTATGCGGGGAGTTGTTGAGAAATGTAACTTCTGCGGCGAGCGTCTGGCCCTGGGGCAGGAACCTGCCTGTGTAGAGGCCTGCAAGGGAACGGGGGCCATGGTTTTTGGTGATCTGAATGATGCGAAGTCAGAGATCAGGCAGGTTCTTGATAAGGAGTTTACTATCCAGCGGAATCCTTCACTGGGTACGAAACCGTCAGTCTTTTACATAGTGTGAGGAAGTCATGATTGAAAAAACACTCAAAGGCAAACCAGCCTATTGGATCTGGCTTGCATTTTTAGGAATGTTCATGGCTGTAGGTGTTGCCTGTTATGCGCGGCAATATCTCTTCGGCCTTGGATTGACGGGTATGAGCCGTGATGTCTCATGGGGGCTTTATATCTCCCAGTTTACCTTTTTGGTTGGTGTCGCCGCCGGAGGGGTGATGCTGGTTTTGCCCTATTATGTCCATAACTATAAGGTGTTCGGCAAGATCACGATTCTTGGTGAGTTTCTGGCTATCGCTGCCATCACCATGTGTCTGCTCTTTATCATGGCTGATCTGGGACAGCCTCTCCGGGCTTTGAACGTGGTGCTCCATCCGACACCAAGTTCCATGCTCTTTTATGACATGATTGTTCTGAATGGCTATCTGTTTCTCAATATCCTCTGTGGCTGGGTGATTCTTACCGCTGAGAGAAAACAGGTGCATCCCCCTAAGTGGATATATTTCTTTGTGTACCTGTCCATTCCTTTTGCTGTTTCCATCCACACCGTTACCGCCATGTTGTACTGTGGTCTGCCTGGACGGCATTTCTGGCTGTCAGCCATTATTGCCCCACGCTTTTTGGCGTCGGCCTTTGCTGCCGGCCCGGCCCTTATTATCATTGCCTGTCTGATTCTGAAGCGTGTTGCCAACTTTGATGCCGGCAAGGAAGCGATGAACAAGTTGGTGACGATTATTATGTATGCCGCCCTGCTGAACACCTTCTTTGTTTTGCTTGAGGTTTTTGTGGGCTATTATTCCAATATTCCGGGCCATAAACATAGCATCCAATATCTCTTTTTTGGACTTGAGCATCATGGGCATGTTTATAATAATCTGGTGCCATTCATGTGGACTTCAGTGGTGTTGAACTTTGGTGCCCTGGGTCTTTTTGCCTGTCCTTACGTCAGGAAAAAGAACGAATTCCTGCTTGGACTTTCCTGCGTAATGATCTTTCTGGCGTTGTGGATTGATAAGGGTCTTGGTTTTGTTTTCGCCGGATTTGTTCCCAATCCGCTTGATGAGATTACCGAGTATATTCCTACTGCCAATGAGCTTGGTATTACTCTTGGCATCTGGGCAACGGGATTTTTGGTTGTGACCCTGCTCTACAAGATCGCAGTCGGTGTTGAGCACGAAATAGAGTAAACAGGATGATATAAAAGTTTTTTTATGAAAAGCCCCCGAGTGATCGGGGGCTTTTTTTTTATGTCTATCTACGGTATAATTGCTGGCAGGTTTTCTAAAGTTATTTCATCGAAGTCAGACACATTAGAACGTATATTGCGGTTTATAATCTTGGGCACAAAAAGAATTCTCATAATTTCCTATTCATTCAGCAGTCAGATAAGAAATCTTCTGAATGGCTTGATTGATGGACTTGAAAAGAGTGGTGTAGAGGTTTTTTGGGAGCAACTGAATCCGATCGCTGAATTAAGATTCCCTATTGGAACGATCAGCGCAACGTTGATCATGATGATGCAGACCTTTCTGCGGAAGCGTTACCCGATCCATCCCGTCAACCAGAGGTGTTTTGCCCAGTGGGATCTTATTATCTTGGCAGGGCCAACCTGGTCCTATAACCCAAGCGGTCCAGTGCTTTCTCTTCTTGATCGTGATGGGAAGGGATTGTTTGCCGGTAAAATTGTTCTTCCTTTTATCTCTTGTCGTGGCTATTGGCGGGTTCATTATTATGGGCTTAGAAGTTTACTCAGACGCTGTGGGGCTATAGTGGCTGCTCCTATTGTCTTCTCTCACCCCACACCTGAACCGTGGCGGACTATTGGTGTTTTTCTGAAACTGGCAGGAAAGGTGCCTGAGGCTGGAAGCTCATGGTTCCATCGTTTCTACCCCAAATATGGGCATAGCCGGCTCCAGGTGGAAGATTGCCGAAAGATCGGATTTGAGTTGGGTAAAAATATTATGGAGGGGAATCCCCTTGATCGTCCTCTCTTCCCTCTTCCTGTCAGGAGCGAAGGAATGGATGAGTCGTGAGTGTGCGGTGAATGTGAACGACTTACTCTGATTTTTTTAAGCTGCTTTGTCCTTATTCCAAAAAGCATTCAAGTTGACATCGAGAAGGCAAGCGAGCGGCGACGAAGCAGTACGGGTAGTACGGTGAGGAGCCGCGCAGTGCAGCCGACGAAGGTGCCGGCTTGAATGCAAATTGGAATTAGAAGCGGCCATGGAGATAAAACTGGTAAAGTAAATTAACCTGCTCTGGAAAAAAGAGATAGACCAAGGCAGCGAGGGAGAGAAAAGGGCCAAAAGGGATACGAGTCTTTCCGCCTTTTCGTTGTATGATCATGGCCAGAATGCCAACGCAGGAACCAGAAAGGGAACTGGCAAAGATAACAAAGGGCAGGGATTGCCAGCCTAGGAATGCCCCGATCATGGCCAGCAGTTTGATGTCGCCGCCCCCCATTCCTTCCTGTCTCCGCCACAGGTAATACAACAGGGCTATAGCGTAGAGAACTCCACCACCTATGAGCAGGCCGAGAAGAGAGTCCTGCCAGCTAAGCGCCGGGCTTACAAATGAAAAAATGAGCCCCACGAGAATTCCAGGCAGACTGATCACATCTGGAATAATCTGATGTCGGAGATCGATCCAGATGATGACTACCAACCCGGCACAGAAGAGAAAATAGCCACCGGCTGTTATACTGAGACCAAAGCGCTGGACTATAGCTGCTGATAGCAGGGCCATGCAGAGTTCGACGACTGGGTATTGCAGTGATATCCTTTCGTGACAGTGTCGGCATCTGCCACGCAGTACCAGAAAGCTGACGACTGGAATGTTTTCAAACCAGGAAAGAGGGCTCTGGCATCGTGGGCAGTGCGAGGCCGGAAAGACAATGGAGCCATTTTCGGTGGGCAAACGGTGGATGACGACATTGAGAAAACTGCCGATAATTGCCCCAAAGAGCAGGGCAAACAAGAGCGTGAGAGTCAAAGGTTCCATGGTGGTATATGTGGGGAAACTGGTTTGAGGAGCTGGATGATCGGCGGAGGAAGATGGCACACGATATCCTCCTGATGTTGTCTCTTTGTCGAATGTCGAAATATTTATTAATTTTCCTTAGTTATTCCCTCTAACATAACTTTTATTATGTCTCAATTCCAGAAAAAAGTCGAGCTTGTTCGATCGGAGGTCATTGCCAGGGATGTTGTCAGGCTGACCCTGAACGCCCCGGAGATTGCCGCGGCGGCTCTACCCGGCCAATTTGTGATGATTCAAATTGCCCCTGGCAAGGATCCATTACTCAGGCGTCCTTTCTCCATCCATCAAACCAGCAGTGAAGGCACCCTCCAGATTCTTTTCAAGGTGGTGGGTCGGGGGACGGAACTGCTTGCCCATGCCAAGGTTGGTGAGCAGCTGTCACTCATTGGCCCCCTTGGAAAAGGGTTTGTTCTTGGTGAGCCGGGCAATGCGTGTCTGGTGGGCGGTGGCATGGGGATAGCGCCTATGCTCTTCCTGGCCAGTCGTTTCCAGCAACTGGCCAAGCAAGGCTCGGCGCCCAAAGTTATTCTTGGTGCCCGGAATCGTGACGAACTAGCTCCACTCATTGGTGATTTTAAGAACCTGGGTTTAGAGGTGCTGGCGGCTACTGATGACGGCTCCCTTGGTCATCATGGTCTGGTTACCGATGTCCTGAAAAAAATAAACCTGAGCCCGGATTTCACGGTCTATAGCTGTGGCCCCAGGCCAATGATGGCGGCGATTCACCATCTGTGCCTGAAAGAGAACATTCGTTGTCAGGTCTCGGTGGAAACGGTGATGGCCTGTGGTATGGGGGCCTGTCTTGGCTGTGCCGTCCCCCTGAAGGCTGGCGGCTATGCCCATGCCTGTTCGGACGGACCGGTCTTTGAGGCGGGGGAGTTGCTATGGAGCCTGTAAAAGTGAAGAATGATGAGGTTGATCTGCGGGTTACCATTGGCAGCCTTGAACTGCAGAATCCGGTGATGACCGCGTCCGGGACCTTTGGCTATGCCCGTGAATTTGAGGATTTTGTTAATCTGCATCGTCTAGGGGCGGTGGTGGTCAAGGGCATATCCCTTGCGCCCCGTGTCGGCAATCCCCCGCCCCGGATTGTTGAGACCGCCTGTGGCATGCTCAATGCCATCGGTCTGGAAAATGTGGGGGTGGATCGATTTATCAGTGAAAAGATGCCCTATCTGTCTGCCCTGGGAATTCCGGTTTTTGTCAATATCCTTGGGGATTCGGTCGAAGAGTACAGCCGGATTGCAGAGCGGTTGGCGCAAGTGGAGGGAGTTGCTGCCATTGAGGTGAATATCTCCTGTCCCAATGTCAAGAAGGGCGGGGTGGCTTTTGGCGCAGACCCGAAAATGGCCGCCGCCGTTACTGCTGCGGTGAAACAGAGTTGCCAGGTGCCGGTTATCGTCAAACTCTCTCCCAATGTTACCGATGTGACCTTGATGGCGAAAGCGGTTCAGGAGGCGGGTGCGGATGCCGTCTCCCTGATTAATACCCTGATCGGTATGGCCATTGATCTCAGGTCCCGTCGTCCCCGGCTTGCCAATATCATCGGCGGTCTGTCCGGGCCTGCCATCAAGCCGGTGGCCCTGCGTATGGTCTATCAGGTCGCCCAGGTGGTGACCATTCCGATCATCGGGATTGGCGGGATTACAACAGCCGAGGATGCCATGGAGTTCATGCTGGCCGGGGCCAGCGCAGTGCAGGTCGGAACTGCAAATTTTGTAAACCCCAGGGCCAGTGAGGATGTGGTTGATGGGATTGCCGCCTATGTCCGGGAACAGCAACTGGGTTCGGTGCGTGATTTGATTGGCGCTCTGCGGGTGGGCTAGGAGGTCAAGGAAATGACAGATCCCCTTTCCCGCCGGCAAACTCCTGTATTCCTCTGGTCAACGGTTACAGTATATCAGTCAGTTACCCGATGTTTCGTCTGAGAAACAAAAATAAAGAGAGAAAAAAACATGCACCGTATCTGTGTCTCGATTGCCAGGGAAACTGTTGAAGAAGGATTGGCTGTGGCTGAGGAAATCAGCCCTTTGGCCGATGTGATTGAGATCCGGCTTGACCATCTCAAGAAGATTGCAGTTGCACCTTTTATTAGCCATCTGACCAAACCCCTGCTTTTTACCAATCGACCGATCTGGGAGGGCGGAGGGTTTGCCGGAGACGAAGAGGCGAGGATCGCCCCGCTTATGGAGGCAGTACTACAGGGGGCCGATTATGTTGATCTGGAACTCAAGGCCCCCACTTCCTCCCTTACAGCGTTGCTGGGCGCGGTGGAAGACTCTGCCAGTCACTTAATCCTCTCCTGGCATAATTTTCAGGAAACGCCCACGAGACAGGAATTGGTAGGTCGTCTGGCCATGATCCAGGATAAAGGGGCCCATATTGCCAAGATTGTGACCATGGCCCATGATTGTCATGATGTCCTACGGGTGCTTCATCTCCAGGAAGAGGCTGCCAGGATGGATATCCCGCTGATTGCCTTCTGTATGGGCAGGCCGGGGGTTATCAGCCGAGTGGCAACGGTGGAGCTTGGTGGCTACATGACGTATTGTGCTGTCAGCGAAGATGAGGCGACAGCCCCTGGTCAGCTCTCTGTTGCCGTCTTACGGCAGATCAATGCCTTGATAAAAACTTGATGCCAGAGGGAAGGGAGGCGTACTGAAAATGACCGTGATCATCAACGGAAAAACCGTGCTCTATGGGATTGTTGGCAATCCGGTGCGCCATTCTCTCAGTCCAGCCATGCACAATGCCGCTTTTGCCGAACTTGGGGAAAACTGCGTGTACCTGCCGTTTCCGGTGCAGGATCTGGATGCAGGATTACAGGGGTTGAAGGCGCTGGGAGTAAAGGGAGTGAGTGTGACCATCCCCTACAAGGAGGCGGTCATTCCCCTGCTTGATGAGATTGATAGTGTGGCTCGGCAGATCGGGGCGGTGAATACCGTCGAGATCAAGGATGTCGATGGCAAAAAATATCTTTGTGGCAGCAATACCGATTGGCTGGGTGCCAATCGGGCCCTGTCCGAGAAGGTGCAGTTGCGAGGGGCGAAAGTTGTCCTCCTTGGCGCCGGCGGTTCGGCCCGGGCCATTGGTTTTGGTCTGCTCCAACAGGGGGCGCAGGTTGTGCTTTGCAGCAGGACTGAGTCACGCGGACGGGCCCTGGCCGCGGATCTGGGCTGTCTCTGGTGCCCTCTGGCTGATGCCGACACCCTGCATGGAGACGTCCTGATCAATGCCACCTCAGTGGGGATGCAGCCGGAGAGCGATGTCAGCCCTGTTCCCGCAACCATCCTTTCCCGTTTCCAGGTGGTGATGGATATCGTCTATGCCCCGCTTGCAACCAGGCTGCTTATGGAGGCAGAGGTTGCCGGCTGCCAGGTGATTAATGGCCTGGAGATGTTACTCTATCAGGGGGTGGCGCAGTTTGAACTGTGGACGGGCAAACCTGCCCCGGTAGAGCTGATGCGTCAGAAATTGTATCAGGCGACTGGGAATGTTTTGGGACTTAAAAGTGGAACAGGAAAAAGGTAAAAGATAAAAGATGAAAGAGATAT
Organism: uncultured Desulfobulbaceae bacterium; assembly: GCA_903887485.1. GTDB lineage: Bacteria > Desulfobacterota > Desulfobulbia > Desulfobulbales > Desulfocapsaceae > UBA2270. The sequence continues at coordinate 7,154 of CAISPV010000042.1, forward strand.
CCCCCGTTACAACCGTTGATGCCACCATTGCGGTGCCCGGTTCCAAGAGCCTGACCCAAAGGGCACTCATTGCCGCGGCCCTGGCTGATGGCAGGAGCCGACTGCTCGGCCCGTTGACCAGTGAAGACACAGACTATACCTCAAAGGCCCTGGGGCAGATGGGGATTACCGTTCATAAAGAAAAAGATTCATGGCAGGTGGAGGGCAATGGCGGCAGGATCGTCACTCCGACCGGCGAGATTTATCTGGGCAATAACGGCACCGCCACCCGGTTTCTGACCTCGGTTGCGGCCTTGGGCCATGGCCTCTTTACCATTGATGGTGAAGAGCGGATGCGTGAGCGTCCCATTGGCCCGTTGATGGAGGCGCTCAGGGGCTGGGGCGTGGATATCAGTTCGGTTGCGGGCACAGGGTGTCCGCCCCTGCGGATAAACAGTCATGGCCTGCAGGGCGGAGAGACGGTCCTGCCGGAAGGCAAGAGCAGTCAGTATCTTTCCTCCCTCCTGCTGGTTGCGCCTTATGCGGCGCGTCCGGCAATTCTCCAGGTCAAGGGTGAGGTGCTGTCAAAACCCTATGTGGCCATGACCCTTTCCGTGATGGCCGATTTTGGCATTGAGGTTGATTGCAATCAGGACCTGACCCGCTTTGTGATTCCGCAGGGCTGCTACCGGGCCATGGAGTATGAGATTGAAGGGGACGCCTCCAATGCCTCCTATTTCTGGGCGGCGGCCGCCATTACTGCCGGCCGGGTGACGGTGAGCAATGTGCCGGTGCCGTCTCTGCAGGGGGATGCAGGGCTGGTGCCGCTGCTGGCCCGCATGGGTTGTGAGATCAGCCGCGAAGGCGGCGGGATCATGGTCCAGGGCCGGCCGCGTCTGGAAGGGATCACTGTTGACATGGGCGATATGCCGGATGTGGTGCCCACTTTAGCGGTGGTGGCTGCCTTTGCCCATGGCAAGACGGTTATCAAGAATATTGCCCACCTCCGGATCAAGGAGTGTGATCGGTTGAGTGCGGTGGTCACGGAGCTGACCAGGATGGGGGCTCAGGTCGAAGAGCAGCAGGACAGCATGATTATTCATGGTGATGGCGGGGCGAACCTGCATGGCGCGGTCATTGACACCTACAAGGATCATCGTATGGCCATGAGTTTTGCGGTGGCGGGTCTGAAGGTAGCCGGGGTGCAGATCAGCGATGAGGGGTGTGTCGCCAAATCTTTCCCTGATTTCTGGGAGCGTTTCAGCTTGCTTGCCTGATTTGTGGTAACTCAGAGCTGATTTGATAATTTGGACAAAAGAAGTTTTATCAAATCAGACAGTCACAGGAGTGAAGCTAATATTTACGACCGATGTCAACCTTGGTTAAGGTTCGTTCTGGCGATCTTAACCAAAGTCAACAAGTTGGAAGTATTTTGATTATTGAAGGCCCAGATTAAGTTCCCTGGAATGATACCGTCTTTCTGTATATATCACTCACTGGGAATGATATACAGATCAGCATAATTACTTGTTATGCACAGGAGGCATCATGAATATCATCAGGAGAGTTCTTCGATCAATCCGCGGCATAAGCACCCCCATTGGCGGTGTCAGTTGGGAACCGGAAGGAATTGAAGAAAAATTTGTTGATCTTAATTACCCAACAGATTCAGGCATAGAAGAAGAACTAAAAAATGTCGGCTACAAATTAGCGTGGAGCGCTGAGAAAAAATTATCGAGAAGAATAGATCTTGAAGGATGGGAAAAAGTAGTATGGCAAGATCAAGCTGGCAAACAATTCATTCTAAAAAGCTCTGATGGCCTAACATTGATAATGAAACAACAGTTAGTGCATTAGAATAAGAAAATATAGAAATGGCCAATGAGCAATAACAATAGACATGGCATTTATTTAGTTTCTAATCCGGCAATGCCAGGATTATTGAAAATAGGTTTCACGAAAAAAACAATTGGGCAAAGATTAGCACAATTGAATACTACAGGAGTTCCTGCTCCGTTTAGATGTGAAGCGTTTTTTTCATGTGATCGGTTGGAGCTCGTAGAAAGCCGAATACACAGTGATTTAGAAAAATTTAGATACCGAGGTGGTAGAGAGTTTTTTAAAATTTCAGTAGAGGAGGCAACGACTGTTGCTCAAAAGCATGCTGCACGCTACCCTCTAAATATCAATGATCCTCCAGAGAAGTGGAAGACAAAAAAGGAACTTGCAAGGGAAAAGAGTCAGGCTTTGCTTAAAGCCATCATAAATGCAAAAACACGTGATGAAATTGATAGGTTGGAAAAAACGTTGAGGTATTACTATGTAAAAGGAGTGGACGAGTTAGGTGGGAAAGGTGAGTTTAAATATCTTGAAGCCATGGCAAACGCAGTTTCGTGTAACATTTCGAAAGAACAAAAGAAGTAAGAAGAAGATAAAAAGTGGAAAGAAGAGGTTGAGAGGAGGCGAACTGAACAAAAAAAATATGATTCTCGAGACACGTTAGGAAAAGCCACATTTCAAGTATATAAATTTTTTGAAGGGGATTCAACATGGAATAACAGGTATTCCACTAGGAATGATGATTAATATATCCAGCAGAATCCTGATTTCTACAAAAAGCAACTCGTCTTTATTTTTGAAATCATTGACAAAGAGTTAGAATCTGCAAGCACCGGGCGCGGCAACTCACCCAAGTCGTTATGGGCTTCATAAATATACTTAAAAAGAGGATATCTTGAATTCCGAAATATTGATCAGTGGCGATCAGACACAATCTTGGTGGATTAACACTGCTTTGAAATATCTACCAGAAGAAATCATGAGAGATGAAGGTCGCAATTTAGTCATTGTTGGAGTTGGAGACTTTGGCGGTTGCCGGTTACCAAAACAATATAGAGAGCGTGAGATTATATTGTTATCTGAATGGATTTTTCCTCCACCAGGTCACTCAGAAGAGGAAGAATCTGGAAAATGTTTTATTATTACTCTGCTACATGAAATTGCACATGCAGTAAATAAACATAAATCTCCAAGTTTGGACAAGCTTTCTACAGATGAAAATAGAGATCAGGAAAATGAAGCTGATAATATTGCAATTGATTGGTATAACAGTCATGTGAGATCATTAGACAATGACTATTTAACAAGTTTAGAAGTTTCTACATTTCGTGAATTAGTTGAGCGTTTTGGTAAGTTATGTGGAGCGATTGAAAAATACAAATGGGATTGGCATCAGAAAGGCAGCACATAACAATTTAATAAACGCGGATTTGGCGAAAAGCCTGCCAAACCGGTTATCAACACGTTAAGCTCCTAAAGTTTGAATCCATATAAATGTCCAACTGCAAATCTCGTTTTCCAAAAGTCAAGATCTCTCCTGTTACACAGATATTTCCGGTGAGTTATGTATTGGTTAGTATGTTGCAAATAGGTCGCCTTTTTTTGGTGGGCATCGCCGTGCTGTCGGCTGTGCTGATGAGCGCGAATTTCTCGTATGGTGTGGATAGAGAAAAGCTCATAATCCACATTGATGCTTCAAGCCCTGCCGCGTCTTTCCTGCCCGATGAGGCGTTCGGAGCCGGTCTTGATGGTCTCGAGGAAGATGAGCTTAAAAGTACCTATTCCCCTGAAAACATCAAGGCTATGGCCGGGGCGCCCTACAGAAGGCTGGCCTACCGCCTGAGGCCCGAACTTGGCGTTGAAGCGTGGCATTGGAATGAGGCCGGCTCGTGGAGCGATGAGGCAAAGAAAGAGGGTTACTGGACTTCGAGCGATAAGGCGGAGAGGCCATTGCTGAAAGCCCTCGGCTATAAGCTTCCACGCAGGGGCAGCACCATTGATCAGGCTGGAAACGATGGCTACTCCCGGCTTGATGATGGCAATAAGAACACCTTCTGGAAGAGCAATCCCTATCTTGATGCTCATTTTACGGGGGAGGACAATGCGCTGCATCCCCAGTGGGTGCTCATCGACCTTGGCAAGCGGCGTAATGTAAACGCTCTCCGCATTCTCTGGGGGGAGCCCTATGCCACCAGGTATGAAGTCCAATACTGGGATGGCAAGGATTCATATTTTCCTGCCGCCTTGGTTACAGGCGTCTGGCGATCGTTCGAGCGTGGCCGTGTCGAGGATGGCAAGGGGGGTGCCACCTTGTTGCGTCTCGGAGATGCCCAGGTGTCCGTTCGTTATGTTCGCATACTTTTGAGCGCCTCCTCAGGGACAGCACCGCAGAAGAAGGATGTGCGCGATCGGCTTGGATATGCCATCCGCGAGCTATTCATGGGCGTCCTTGACCGGCAGGGGAGGTTTCAGGATGTCATCAGGCACAGTACCTCCAATCAAAGGCAGACTCTGATGTTTGTCTCCTCCACCGATCCCTGGCATCGGTCGGGTGACCGTAATCCCAACTCCGCACAACCCGGTTTTGACAGGATCATGGCATCGGGTCTTGGGCGGGGCAATCCTATATTGACTCCCGTCTCCGTGCTGTATGACATACCCGAAAATGCGGCAGCCGAGATCCGATTCCTGAAGTCGCGGGGTTTTCCTGTGAGCCAGATCGAATTAGGCGAGGAACCTGACGGGCAGAACATGAGCCCTGAACATTACGGCGCCCTCTACCTGCAATTTGCAAAGGTCGTCCATGAGGTCGATCCAGCGCTGATCACGGGCGGTCCTGGCTTCCAGTCAGAAGTGAATGGATGGACCGCTATTGCTGACGAGAGAGGCGAACGTTCCTGGATGAAGCGATTCCTCAACTATCTGCGCGAGCACAAGCGTCTTGACGATTTCGGCTTTTTCTCTTTTGAGTGGTATCCGTTCGACGATATGTGCAGCCCACCAGCTGGGCAATTGATTGTGCAGCCAGTTCTGTTAAAGGAGGGCTTGGAGCGTTTGCAGAGGGAGGGGGTTCCCCGCAACATCCCGTGGATCATCAGCGAATACGGATACTCCTCGTTTGCAGGGAGGGCGGAGGTTGAGCTCCCCGCCGCCCTCTTGAATGCTGAAATCGTCGCCCAATTCCTGACGCTTGGTGGCAGAACGGCGTACTACTACGGTCTCGAACCCAATGAGCCTATTCGTGAATTAGACCAGTGCGCCCAGCAGGACAGGTTGTGGGGTAATCTCATGATGTTCCAGAAAGGCCCCAACGGAAAGGCCAAGTGGTTGCTTCCCGCTTACTACGGCGGCAAGATGCTGATGGAGGAATGGGCCGAACCTATCAATCTACAGCACCAGTTGTTCCGTGCTTCGGTTGTGGAGGGCGATAAAACTGTCAACGATGTGACTGCCTACGTGGTCCGCCGACCTGATGACCACTGGGCGGTGATGGTTCTCAATAAGAGCGTGGAGCGCATCGAGTTGGGGGAGATTCGGTTTGGAAGCATGGGCAGCATGGGCAGCATGGGCAGCGATGGGACCGATTGGAGCGGGCCACTCGATGTGATCCAGTACTCACCACAGCAATATGTCTGGCGGGCCAATGGCGCCAATGGACATCCAACGCGAAGTGAGCCACCCGTCCGTTTTCAGGTCCTTGATGAATTGGCGTCTGGAATTACATTGCCGCCCATGTCCTTTACTGTGGTTCGGGGTGCCAGGCCGTAGTTTTTTTCTCTCCCCTTCAGAGTGAGGAAAGAAAGTCAATGACTTGAATTATTTTTTGTTGTGTCTGGCAACAATGACCACAAAACCCGCCTGTTCATCCAGTCCAAGCTTGGCCTGTTCACATTCAACCAGTTTTTCTGGCACCTGATAGAGAGTTGAGGCGCTTTTGCAGATATGGAAGCCATGCTCGGTGAGGAGTTGTTGTATCTGGGCGATGGTGGAGAACCGGGCCGATTGATAAAAGGGGTTTCCGTGCTCTTTCTTCTGGCGCAGATTCCGGCCCCAGGCACTGTCTGCCGGGACAAGGCCAATGACCAGAGGCGCATCGTGTCGCAGGACGCGCGCACACTCCTGCAAAAAACGGGTGGGGGATTCGAGAAAGCAGAGGGTGAAGAGCAGGAATATGGCGCCCAGTGAGGATGGGGCAAAGGGAAGATCCTCGGCTATGGCCTGACAGGTGCAGATATTTCTTTTTTTTGCCAATAAGAGGGGGCCCATGGCCGGGTCGAGACCTAAGGGAATCTGCAGGGCCTCGGCGAAACGTCCGGGGCCGACGCCAATTTCGAGGGCTGGTGGGGAGAAGGTGATATCCAGAGATTGAATAGCGGCTTTTTCAATGGCAAAGAGCAGACTGTTGTTAAACCAGTTGTCATATTCTTCAGCCCGTTCATTGAAGACTCGTGAGTTGTGCTGCCAACGTGGTGTCTTTCGTGTTTGTTCGCGCATCTTTCTTTACCAGAAAATAGAGCTGCCCTTGTTCCTTCATGTTGCCGGCAGCCGTTTCGGCGTAATGACCATTGCCCCAGAACAAATCGGCCCGCCCAGCGCCCTTGATCGCTGCCCCCGTATCCTGCGGCAGGACAAAGCGCTGCATGGTCTCCCATTTCAAGAGCTGTCCCTCTTTATCAAGCACAGGTTTTTGTGAGATCAGATAGGCCATGACTCCTGTAGGCAAGGTTGCAGGATCCACCGCAATAGAGCGTCCGGCGGTGAGTGGCAATCCCATACTGCCGGTGGGGCTGTCTTTTTTGTTGTTCCATTGAAAAAAGACAAATCGGGGGTTGTGATGTAGAATCCGTTTCTGCTCACCAGGATTTTGCTCCAGATAGTGACGGATGGTTGGCATGGTGGCCTCTTCACGGGACATCTTGTTTTCATCTACCAGAAGCTTGCCGATGCTTTTGTATTCCCGGCCATTGGTTGCCGCAAACTGAATGGCCTGTAAGGAGCCATCACGGAGACGAACCTTTCCGGACCCCTGGACGTGGAGGATAAAGGCGTCCACCGGGTCTTTCAGGTACACCAGCTCCGATCCTGCCAGCAGGTTTCCTTCTTCTATCTCGGCCCTGGTCCAGAAGGGGATATTTTGTCCCTTTGGATCTTGACGGCCTGTTGTTTTTTTACCCGTTGCCGGATTCCGATAGGTGAGGAGCGAGTCAGGTGCGGTGTAAAGAGGATGGATAAATGGGCCACTTTTGGTCAGGCTGGCTTCCACCAGCGGTTCATAATAACCGGTGATCAGCATTTCCCCTTCTTTTTCTTTCTTCCGACCGCTCGCCTGATAGAGGATAAAGTTTTTCCGGACGGCAGAGTTCAATTCCTCTGGACTTGGTTTCTGTTTCAGGATGTCAAGAAAGGTTTCCATTGATTCGAGCAGACAGTCCTTGGAACAGAGATCGTTTCCCAGTCGAACGACGGTGTCGGGTGCGAGCGTTTGCAGGTAGTCCAAGTGGCGTGTTGTGGCCGTGACCAGACTCTTGTTGTCCATGTCATCTCGTAAGGACGGGAGTTGGTTCTGTTGCGGGATAAGGAGGGGTGTTTCTTGCGTATGGCCCTGGAGTGGCCACCACAGGCCAAGAAAGAAAATGAACACTACCCATGTTGTCAGAAGCGGAGGAAATGTGGCTTGGGGTGAAAGTCTCATGGCTTCACGGTTTTTTTTTCAGCGCCTCAGCCAGTTCACAGACTGCCATGGCGTATCTGTTGGAGTTGTTCCATGCGGTAATGGCCTGAAAATTCGGATAGGCGGCTACATAGCGAAATCCACCACCGTTAAAGGGTGATTTTTCAAGACCAACAATAGACAGTTGTTTGTTGCCGGGTGAGGGGGGCAGCTTGATTCCCTGAATTTTACTGACAACCTGCCAGTCAATCCTGCTTTTGGTTCCTTGGTTGCTGGCATTGATGAGTTCCTGGCCTTTTAATTCGCTGCCGATGTCTACATAGAGGGGGGTGTCAAGAACCCAATGGTAGCGGTGAAGATAGTTGGCGATGGAGGCCAGGATATCGCTTACGGAGGTAAAGACATCACTTTTCTTGCTCCCGTCAAGGCTGATGGCATACTCCCGGTAACTGGAAGGGATGAATTGGGTTTGGCCAAAGGCGCCGGCGTAAGAACCGGTGACAGCGAGGGTGTCAAACTGGTTGTCGCGACAGAGGAGGAGAAAATCGACAAGCTGGTCGCGAAAGAAGGTGCTGCGTCGCGGATAGGCATCAAAGAGGGTGTTCAATGTCTTGAAGACCCCAAATTTCCCTTTATGTTCACCAAACCGGGATTCAATACCCCAGATGGCAATGACTATTTCGCGATTGACTCCCAGCTCTTTTTCAATCCGGTTCAGAATCTGCTGATTGCTTTTCAGTTCTTGCCGCCCTCTTTCGATGACCTCCGGGGTGATAAACAGCGGCCAGTAGGAATAATAGGGCTTGGCTTCCCATTGTTTATCCATGAGTTCCAGTACTTTTTTATCAATCGTGAGGCCGGTAAACAACCGGTCCAACTCAGCCTGGGTAAAATGATGCTGCTCACGAAGTTCCTTGAACAGGGTGGTGTATTTTTCCTGCCGCAGATTAATGGCTTGTCCATCTGTTACAAGATCGGCAGCCTTTGCTTTTTCGGTATTATCTGTGGCCATAGCCACAGGGGTAAAAGAGCTAAGACCGATACTGGAAATGGCGAATACAAATATGGCGAAACGAGAGAATGTATTAATGGCAGAACCTCTTGTAACTTATGGAAGTGTCGATTTCCTTTTGCGAAATTATTTTCTCCCCTTTTTTAAGGAAGGGTAGATTTTTCCGGACTTTTCCAGCGGGAATTGATTGTCAGTGTACTCCCATCTTCAGCGAGATACAAGCCAGAAGGCGGGGGCAGGTAGATTCCCCGGCCATAATCTTTATTGGTTTTGTCCCCGGTCTCAATCCTGTGACGAGTCGCTCAAGGATCTTGGTTGTCTGCCACCAGATTCACCAAAGGTTGAGTGAAAGGCGGAGATAAACTCATCGAGCATTTCCGGGGGAAGCGAGTTGATTCCGGCGGCTGCCGCCCGTCCTCCTCCCGTGGGAAAGGCTCGGCAGAGGGTGTCCGCGTTCTTTCTGCTGGCCAGTGGGGCTCTGACGCTGATGCGCAGGGTGGCATCCGCGTTGTGGGCGATCAGCGCATGGGCAGCTTCTTTTCTTTCCTGGGCCTTCAGATTGGCAAAAACGCCGGATATTCGTCTGGCCCAGGCAGTATCGGGAAAGTGGAAAATCCGATTGGTATTGCCTGGATTGATGGCGTTTTGACTGAGCGCCAGAGTCATATCCTGTTGGAAACCCTGACGCAGTACGGAAAGCGTTGGAGAGGAGGCAATAAAATCCAGTGGGTCTTCATAGGGGAGAACTGCCCGGTAAAGATCAGCCGGATGAAAGTAGAGATCAGTCAGCTTTTCCCCATAGCCATTATAGTTCAGGAGTTCCCCAAGTTCCCGGAGTTGCTCGATGACCGCTTCTGAGAGAGCAAGAGTTTGCGCGGCTTTATGGGCGGCGTCATGCAGATTGTCGCCGAATGCCCCCACAATGGCCCATTTGCGGAAACGTCCGTGGAGCAGAGAGTCAACAATGAGAGAGGTGCAGGTGTCAGGCGCTGTGTTGATATGGGCGGTGAGGGCGGCTGTCTCCGGGATCACGCCTGCAAAATGGTGATCAATGTAGAGTATTTGATTGGATTGGGTCAGGAGTGTGTGCAGAAAAGGACGGTTGCTGTCAAGAGAAATATCAAGCACGGTCAGCGAACTTTGTGCTACGCCCTGCAGTGTTGACAACAGGGCGATATCCCGTTTTACGCCGGTGATCAGGATGGCATCAGGGCATGGCGTTGCCAGGCGGAGTTGATGCAGGGCACAGATTCCGTCGGCATCGCCATTAAAGATGTCATACTGCATGGTGGGTTACTTTCCGGCGATATTGACACCAAGGGGAGTGCCAATGTTTGCCAGGTTGAACAGCAACATGATACCCTGGTCTCCAGGTGTGTAGTTGGAACGCAGCTCAACAGACCAGCAGGAAGGTTGATAGATGAGCGAAATATCCTGTTCTATGGTTTGAGATTGAGAGAGCGAATGTTCGATCTTGTAGGCTGCAAAAATGGTGTCACTAATATGGGCCTTTGCCATGATATTGATCTCATGAATATCTCTGAGGCCGTTGTAATAAGAATAAAAAGGGCTGGCGATGTTATAGCTGTCTGTGCTGTTATAGGGAGAACCTAAGATTTGATCTGGGGTGCTATAACGATAATCAACACCGATAGAGTCGCCGCGACTGTTACTGTACATGCTGTCAAGGCTGTAAAGGACCACTCCTTCGCCATAGATGCCGATATTTGTTTGATAGGAAAGGGCAAAATTATTGACCGGGGTCCAGCCAAGCTTCAAGCTGACCGGGGTCAGTGGGCGGTCGGAGTATTCCTGGCGGAGATCATAACTTTCCCAGACCTTGAGATAGCCATAGTCGTGGGCGGATTTCTTTTTGGTATCGTTGAAAAGTTCAAAGAAATTATTAACTCCATAGGTGAGGGCATTGCTATCCTGGATGCGGTCAACCTGGTCAAAAAGAGGCAGGTCGTCCTGGTTGGTCTTCGGCAGGTAGTCATATTGGACATAGGGGCGGAGGCGATGGTCCCAACTCGTAGCCTCATTCTCATTCAACCCAAAATTCCGGAGCAGGGTGGTGCCAATCTCACCATGTAAATTATAGAGAGAACGATTGGGGGTATCGTCTTGAGTCCAGGCACCGTCCCCATTGTTCTGAATCATGTAGGAGGTATTACGCACTCCGACTTCTGCCCGTGATTCAAGGTAGGCGCCTAGAGGGATAGGGGCGCTAAGACGGGGGAACAGATCGAGGCGCTGGCCGCCAAAACCATGTTGGCGCCAATAATTTACATAGTCTGCGTTCCAGTCAACGGTGAGAGGTGTGTTCGCAAGGGGGAGAGACCCGGTAAAATCCAGCCCCGGTAATTTCCAGAGTGGCGCTGACATTGGGGTTGGTGGAGATGTGCGGACATCGTTAATGGCCAGGAAATTAGTCTCCAGAGACATGGAATCCCATACTTTGAGCACCTTTGCGGTATTGACGCGCTGATCGGCTGTCCTGTCCTGGAAATTACGGCCATACATGGAGAGGAAGCGGTTGTTGGTTTCTGTGGAACCGGTGAAACCGGTATTAAATTCGGTCAGATAGTCACGATCGGAGACGACATCAAGGTCGATACGGGTGTATAAACCGCTGGGAAGGTCATGGTCAACCTTGCCGCGTAACCAGTATCTGTCCGCATTCGTATGGGCGTAACCAGTCTCCTGGTAATAGTCGATTTCGGATGAGTTCGTGAGCTTGTCCTGGAGAAAGCTTCCCATGAAGGTCCCTTTTTGCGCTTCTCCCAAGACATAACGAAATTCCATGCCCGGCATAAATCCCCGATTCGCATAGTATTCAGGGAACAAGGTCAGGTCGGTGGAGTCGGAGACATTGAGGAAAAGAGGCAGGTCAAATCCAAAACCATTGCGTGTAGAGCTGGATATTTCAGGAAACATCAGGCCGGTCTGTCGTTTATTCTTGGCGGGTACTATCATCCAGGGGGTGTAGAGTACCGGAACATCTTTTATCCGAAAGGTTGCATTTTTCAAGACGGCGTATCCACCCTCGGTGACGGTGGTGTCGGTACTGGCGAAACTCCAGGGTGGAGTTTCGTTATTTTTTAGCTTACAGGTAATGACCCAGCCATTTTCGATGTGATAGGTGTTAAACCCTGTTTTTTCAATTGTTTTTCCTTCAAGATGCAGGTCCAGGGATTTGCGCAGGATGGTGGCATCGGTAAAGGTGCCGGTTTCCTTGTTGAGATCCACAACTCCTTCTTCGGCTGCAATCTCATCGTTAGCACCCTTGATGTTTACATGGCCGCGGGCCTTGACGGAGCCGTGATCTACGTCATAGGCAATCCAGTCGGCCTGGATGGTTACTCTGTTCTCATACCGAGGGGGTGTGTCTTTGTTTAATGTCTGTCCGGTAGTTTCTGCAGGAGAAGAGGTTGGTTCTTCCAGAAGTTCTCCCCATTGTTGATTTTTTTTCTGATTTTTTGATAGTTCCGGCGGAAGTAATTCTCTTTTGGTGAGAACAACATTGCCCTCGGCAATAATGGATTTCGGGTCTTCGTAGCGGGTAATTTTGTCTGCGGCTATCTGCCATTCCTCGGTGGCGACAGTTTTGGCAATACCATTGCTGGCCGGGAGTGACACGGCGATCAAAGAGGCAAGGTAGAGCAAATGGCTGGTGGTGAAGAGCTTTGTCACGGTAAACTCCTTTGAGGAAAATGAAGAGCAAGTGTTATGTCGGACTTCAGGCCGACCTGACTGTTGTCACATGTCAGGAGACGATTGCGAGTCAGTGATATTGGACGATAAGGAAATATTGAATTTTGCATAGCGATAAAAAATAACTATACAGTAAGACTGTACTTAATCATTTTGAATGTTTCAAGTTATTCGTGTTTAAAAGTGTGTTATTGTCAGTTGAGTGAGGCCTGTTATTACGTCCCGTTTGTATAGATGTTTTTATTCAAGAGCAATTGGTCGTTATGGTAGAGCTTTTCCATTAAGGAGCTTGGGCATGAGTGATCATAGGGGTATAGTTTGCGATTTACCTTGATAATGAGGGTGGATTGTTTTATTTTTTAAATATTGTGTATTGTGATTGTATCATCTGAGTTTTTTAAAGAGCCTTGAGTATTAGCAAACGATGAAATATCTTTTTGGCCCGGTTTACTCCAGGCGTCTTGGCCATTCACTGGGAATTGATCTTCTTCCTCCCAAAATTTGCACCCTTAACTGTGTCTATTGCGAAGTAGGGTCAACCACTGAGTTGACCTGCGAGCGCAAAGAATACGTGCCAACGGAAGAGATCCTGAAAGAGATTGATCAGGTTCTTGAACAAGGGCCGGGTGGACGACCCATTGATGTGTTTACTCTGACGGCCATGGGAGAACCTACCTTGCACGCCGGGATAGGGAAAATCATTGCTTATTTGAAAGGCAAGACTGATAAGCCCGTAGCTGTCCTGACCAATGGCACACTTTTTTTTGATCCAAAAGTTCGTGCGGAGTTGTCTGCCGCCGATATTGTTATCCCTTCCCTTGACGCGGCCAGACAGGAGAGTTTTGAGCGGGTGAATCAACCAGCGTCAGCGGTGAACCTTGAGCAGGTTATTGAAGGCCTTGCGCTCTTCAGGCGTGAATTTCGCGGGGAGTTCTGGCTTGAGATCCTGTTGGTCAGAGATATGAATGACAGTCTTGAGGATCTTATCGCCTTGCAACAAGCAGTGCGGAAGATAAATCCAACGCGGATTCAGTTGAATACAGTGGCACGGCCACCTATGGATAGCCGGGCCCGGCCTGTGACCCGAGAAAAGATGGAGCAGGCTGCCGCAATGCTGGCGGATGGCTATGCCGGCAGGATCGATATTTTGATTGATTTCCAGGCCATTGGGAAAAAAGGAGCTGGGGAAGAGAGGCAGGTCCGGAAGCGGCTGGCTCTCGTTGAGGAAATCGCGGCCATGCTGCAGCGCAGGCCCTGCCCTTTGGAAGAGATTGATAAGGCCCTGCATGTGCAGGATCTGGATTTGACCAGGGAATGTGTGCAGATGCTTGTTGACACTGGCCGGATTGAGAAGATTATACATAATGATAAAGAATTTTACCATTATGTAAATGTTTGAATGGCCCGAGGGGAAAAGAACGTATTCCTTAAGATGCCTTGAATAAAATTGACGAATGAGGATGGGATGACGCTTTGCGGCGTGTCCGAGTCCATGGAAGGCACCAGCATGTAAGTAGTGGTGTTTATTTATTCTGCGATGACCGGCAATACAGAATGTCTTGCCTGTTATTATGATTGTATCTGGCGATATTCTGTTTGTTCAAGCAGATAGCGTCTGGATCTGAGGAAAGTGAGAATGACTGAAAAGAAAACAAGTCCTGAGCAGGATGTAACCCCTGAGCAGGGGGATAAAAAGATCAAGGCAACAACAGGGGCCTGGTGGAAGAGTTCTGTAACGGGTGAATCTGGACAAAAGGTGGTTGCACAAGATAGTGCGAAGGGACAGGAACCAGTACCCGTTGCTGAGGTGCCATCAGAAGCCGCTGTGCCGCCAAAAAAGGCGAACAGGAGACCTGCTAGGCCGAGGCGGAAAAAAACAGAAGCCCCTCTTGAGGTGGTTGAATCAGGTGCTCTGCCCCCGCTTGAAGAACAGTCAGAGGCAGATGCTGAAGCGGCTTTTGGTCAGGATAATACCCAGGGAGCAGAGGTTGCAGCAGAGGCTGGAGCCGATACGGTCGAGACGAGTGTACCTCAAAAAAAGAGTGGTAGGAGACCTGCCCGGTCGAGGAGAAAAAAACCCAGTGCGGTTGCGCCGGCAGAAGAAGATGGCGCTGGTGCTCTTGAAGCAATGGCTTCCACTTCGTCTCTTGAGGAACATGTGGAGGGTGCTGTTGAGGGGAATCAGGTGCAAGAGCAATCCGAGGCAGTCGGAGATCAATCTGTAACCTCGGCGCCGATCAGTGAACCGGGGCGGCGTCCTTCCCGCTCCCGGGGGAGGAGAAAACCTGCCCCAGAAAATCTTGATATTCAGGACGAGGAGAGCGATGAGGTTCCTGATGTTGAGGATGAAAAGGCGGTCAAGAGTACAGTCAGCAGGTTGTTGATCAATGCCGAGGAGCCGGAAGAGTGTCGCATCGCCCTGCTTGAAGATGGTCGTCTGGAATCCATTCATGTCTCAACTGTTGCCCGGGAGCATACAAAAAGCAATATTTACAAGGCCAGGATTGTAGCAGTAGAGTCGAATCTGCAGGCAGCCTTTGTTGATTATGGGCCGGATAAAAATGGTTTTCTCCCTTTTAGTGAGATCCATCCTGAGTATTATCGGCAAGATGTCAGTGAAAAGACCATGCGTCTGATTGAACAGCATCAGTGGAAAAATCTGAACATTAATGAGGTGCTGGAAAGAGGCCAGGAGATGCTGGTCCAGATCGTGAAAGAAGAGGTGGGGAGTAAAGGGGCCAATATGACCACTTATCTCTCGCTGCCGGGGCGCTGTGTGGTGCTTATGCCCGGCTCTGATTCTTCCGGGATCTCCAAGAAGATCTCCGGTGAGGAGCGGCGTTCGCAGTTACGCGAGATTATGGACAGTCTGGAGATCCCGGAAGGCATCGGCTGGATCGTTCGCACCGCCAGTGTTGACCTGACCGAAACCTCTCTGGCCAAGGATGTCAAGTATCTATTAAAGCTCTGGGGTGAGATCAAAGGGAAAGGGCAGGGCATGGACGGGGTCGGTCTGGTCTATCAGGATCATGATTGTGTCCTGCGATTTCTCCGTGAGCATTTTGACCCTGAGATCAAGGAAATCCTGGTGGATGACCTGGCTGCTATGGAAAAAGTCCGGGATTTCATTGAGATGTTACCGGACAAGCAAAAAAACACCAAGGTCAGGTTGCATAAGGGCGCCCGGCCGATTTTCAATCAGTATAACGTGGAAGACCAGATCGAATCGATCTATCAACCCCAGGTGTTTCTGCCCTCTGGAGGCTCAATCGTCATCGATCCCACTGAGGCCCTGGTGGCCATTGATGTGAATTCCGGCTCCACCGGCAAGGGGCAGAATTTTGAAGATTCTATCTTCAAGGCCAACATGGAGGCGGCAGCAGAGCTGGCCCGGCAACTCCGGTTGCGGGATCTGGGTGGTTTGATCGTGGTTGATTTCATCGATATGCGGAGTCAGAAGAATATCCGCGAGGTGGAAAGACAGGTCAAGGTTGCCATGAAACGTGATAAGGCCAAGGTGGATATCAGTCGGATCTCCAAATTCGGGTTGATGCAGATCTCCCGGCAGAAGCTTGGCGCCCCCATTGAGGCCCTCAACTATCAGATCTGCCCGCATTGCCTGGGGCGTGGCGTGGTGCGCTCGGTGGAAACCCTGGCCCTTTTCTATCTGCGCCGGATCCAGACCGGTGCCAGTCGGAAGACAGTTGGTCGGGTGGAATGTCATTTTCCTCTTGATGTGGCCCATTATCTTCTCAATAATAAACGTCATGAGCTGATTGATCTGGAAAACAGGCACAAGATTTCGGTGGATATCATCGCTGATCCTACCCTGAAACCGGCGGATCATGAAATTGTTTTCCATAAGGAAGAAAAAGAGCGGCCGGTTCAAGAGCAATAGAACGATCCTTTACCCTTTACCAACGTTTATTTTTTCTTTATGGAACTGCAAACGAAAGCAGTGATTTTTGTCGGTGAGTTGCGCAAATCACTGCGGAGCTTGGGAGTGGGGATTATTGCCGTAACGGTTGTAATCTTTTTTCTCACCCCTGATCTGTTACGGGTTGTTCAGAATCATCTGGCCGAAAAGCTCTATTTTTTTACTGTGTCCGGCCCGTTTCTGGCCCATGTAAAACTGGCAGCCTTTGCCGCCGTTTATGGTTTGATGCCATGGATAATGGCCGTTTTCTGGCGGGCCATTGGTAGACCCTTCGGAGTTGAAGGGGCCCAGTTATTCTTTTTTGTTCTCTTTACC